>JAFSYB010000081.1 GCA_017443765.1 Muribaculaceae bacterium
ATCCAGTTTTGATGCGTCACATGGGCAGGACACAACCCAAATATCAGACGAAAATCGGGAAAACAAGATTTCACGACCGGCTAAATGCTCCATCAGGCTCCAAATTGAGGCTGGGCTATTTCTTTCTGCGGAATTGAGGGACTACAAGAACAGATGAATCACATTATTTAAGGCACATTTGTCCTTTTAGCCTATTGGAGCAAAAAAACGTGGCCTACCCCATTGCGATTTTGCTTCATCAAGAAAAAGTGGTAACTTTGCATCGCAAAACCGATGTACCGATAGCACCACGATGTTCGTATGAATCCTGTCAGCATCCGTCTTCTTAGTCAACAGCTTGCCGCGCCTCGGTTTAGCGAGCCTGCCGAGGTGGTGAGCCACATGGGTGCCATGCAGGCGCAGGAATACCGCATGATGCGCTGGGCGGTGGCCATGCGCACCAGGAAACCGTCGGCCCAGGCATTCAAGCAAGCCTTCGACAGCGGGCGAATTATCCGCCTGCACCTGATGCGTGGCACTTGGCAATTAGTGGCCGACGACGACTACCAGATGATGATTGACCTGTGCGCAGCCAAGGCCATCGCCGTCACCCAAGGATGGATGAAGAGCAACAGAATCTCTATCGCTGATGATGAGCGCAAGCGCGTAGGCGACATCCTGGCACAGACTGCCGCCGACAATGGGAGTGCAACCAAAGAGGATTTCATTCAGGCATTGAACGAGAAAGGTTTGCCAATGGACGGTCATCGCCTGTCGTACCATATCCGCATGGCCGAGTTCACCGGCACACTGTGCAGTGGCGACTTGCTGCCCATGAAAGCCACCTACGCACTGGCAACCGACAAGGTGAATCGCACGGGCAAGATGGACCGAGACGAAGCCTTGGCGCGCCTCACCCGCAAGTATTTCCAAAGCCATCAACCGGCCACGCTGGAGGACTTCGTGTGGTGGTCGGGGTTGAACGTAGGCGATTGCCGCAAGGGCATGGCGCTCGTGGGCGACTGGCTGCACCGGGTGAACCTCAACGGACGGTGGTTCTACCTGACCGACGATCGCCGCACGCGAGGCTGCCGGGCGGGGAGGTTTTTGCTGATTCCACCCTACGATGAATACCTCATCGGTTACAAGAGCCGCGACATTGTGCTGCCGCCGCAGCACCGCCACCGCGCCCACAACAACAGCGGCATCTTCCAGCCCGTCATCGCCCGCGATGGCATCGTGTGCGGCAACTGGTCACCCTTCGGCAAGGAGTGCCACGCGAGTTTCTTCGAGCACGGACATGACGCTGCCCTCGTGCAGCAGGCATGGCAGGACTATATCAGATTTCAAACCACATAGATAGTATGAACATAGAGGATTATCGTGAGTATTGCCTTTCATTGGGCGACGATGTGGAGGAAAAGCTGCCTTTCACGGCGTTTCGTTATGCGAGCGGCGTGCTGGTGTTCTATGTGCACGGGCACATGTTCTCGTTCTTTGACTGCGACCATTTCAGTGTCATCACCCTGAAGTGCCAGCCCGAGCGCATCGAGGAGCTGAAAGCGCAGCACGAGTGCATAGGCAAGCCGTTCAATATGTCGCCCAATCACTGGATTGGCATTCACCAGGATGCCGCACCCGATGACCTCCTGCGCGAACTCACGCTAAACTCCTACGAAATCGTCAAGAAGAAATACAAGAAATGACAAACGAGATGTGGTGTTGCAACTATTTGCCTGCAAATTGCATCTAACCGATAGCCCCCGCCTCGAATGAGGGCTTGACAATGAGAAAGTAGCTTACATTTGAATGATATGCTTGAAAAGAATGATCCAATGGGCCGAGCCATTGCCGATTTCCATCGCACCGGAACGGCCGACAGGCTCTGGGTGTACTCCCCGATGTTTGAAGACGACGAGATACCCCTGACCACATTGTTCCGCAGCTACGAGGCCATGCCGGGGATAGAGCGAAAAGCCCTCGATTTGGCCCGGGGGAGCGTACTCGACGTGGGAGCCGGCTCGGGCTGTCATGCCCTTGTGCTTCAACAACGCGGGGTTGATGTGACCGCCATCGACATTTCTCCCCTATCGGTTGAAATCATGAAAGAGCGAGGCGTACACAAGGTGCTTGAGCAGGACTTCTTTACCCTGAAAGGGCAATACGACACCATCTTGATGCTGATGAACGGCATCGGGATTGCAGGCACCCTGCATCGGTTGCCCGAGTTCTTCCACCAGCTCGACCGGATTCTGGCTCCCGGTGGCCAGGTGCTGTGCGATTCCTCCGACATCAGCTTTGTGTTCGAAGATGAGCATGGCGTGGTAAACATTCCCGACGAATTGGACTATTATGGTGAACACCGCTTCTGGATGCAGTACAAGGGCATCGTTGGCGACCCGTTCGACTGGCTGTATATCGATGCCGGCACCCTGAGGCGGCACGCCGCGAGATGTGGATATGCGGCCGAGGTGGTGGCCCAGGGTGAACATGATGATTACTTGGCCAGAATCACCAAACGAGTGTAGTCCGGGGATTGACAGCCGGGGCGAGGACGCAAGCAAGAAGACTGAATTATTGACAAAAACACCATGGGCGAGATGTGGAACCTGTGGCACGGATGCCACAAGAAGAGCGAGGGCTGCCAGCACTGCTATGTGTATAGGCGTGACGCGGAGTTTGAGAAGGACTCCAGCATCGTGACGAAAACCACGCGTTTCAACCTGCCCATCAGCCGCAACCGCTCGGGCGAGTGGAAAGTGCCGTCAGGAACGTTGATGTGGACTTGCTTCACGTCGGATTTCTTCATCGAGGAAGCCGATGAGTGGCGCCACGAAGCCTGGCAGATGATTCACCGGCGCAGCGACCTGCGCTTTTTCATGATTACAAAGCGCCCCGAGCGCATTCGTGAATGTCTGCCTGCCGACTGGGGCGAGGGCTACGAGCACGTCACCATCGGTTGCACGATGGAAAACCAGCGGCGCGTCGACGAGCGGCTGGCACTCTACCGCGAGCTGCCCATCAGGCACAAGACCATCATTTGCGAACCGCTATTGGAACGCCTTGACTTCGGCGACGGCCTTGGCCCGTGGTGCGAACAGGTCACCGTCGGCGGTGAATCGGGTGCCGAGGCTCGTGTGTGCGATTACGACTGGGTGCTGGGCATCAGAACGCAGTGTATGGCCGCCAATGTGCCGTTCCACTTCAAGCAAACCGGGGCGCATTTCCGCAAGGACGGACGCCTGTACAACATCGCCCGGAGGTTGCAAATGCAGCAGGCGCACCGCGCCGGGATAGATTTTAGAACTTAACCATCAACAACAAAAAATCAATCAATGAGTATGGAACCAACATGTGAGCATTGCAAGTTCAGAGCGCATTACGACAAGAATCCCAAGTCGCTTTTGGGACGTTTTTGGCGCTGGCACATCAACTTCTGCCCTGGCTGGAAAGGCTATTTCACCAACCAGAGTGATGAGAAGAAAGCAGCGCTGAGAGCGAAGTATAACTTCACGAAATACTAACGCTGAGCCCACTTTGAAAAAAACAGAATTAAACTAAAAGAACAAAAGGACCAATGACGAGAACCATAAATGTGATTGATTAAACTTTATGTCTTTCTGTCCTTTTTAGTCTTGATATTCGATGATTTGACTTTTTAAAGAGGAATCATTTATGGAAATGAACATCCGATTGGAACAAGCGCAAGAGTGGCGCGAGGTGGAGCACCTGACCCGCGAGGCATTCTGGAATGTGTACCGCCCCGGATGCACCGAGCATTTCGTGCTCAATCAGTACAGGGACAACCCCGATTTTATCCCCGAGTTGGACTTGGTGATGACTGGTGACGACAAGATTATTGGCCATGTGATGTTCTCGAAGGCAGCCATCACGCTTGACGATGGCAGCATCTTCCCGTCGTGGACTTTCGGCCCCATCAGCATCCACCCCGACTACAAGCGCAAGGGCTACGGGCTGAAGCTACTCCAATATGCGCTGGAGCGAGCCCGTGAAATGGGTGTGGGACTGCTGTGCATGGAGGGAAACATCGAGTTCTACAAGCATGCGGGCTTCGACTTGGCCAGCAAACTCAACATTCACTACCACGCCGAGCCAAGGGACGCGGCAGTGCCCTATTTCCTTGCCCAGGAGTTGATTCCCGGTTACTGGGGCAAGCGGGAGGGGACTTACTGCCCGCCCAAGGGCTACTTTGTGTCCATTGAAAAGCCAGAGGCTTTCGAGGCCTACGAAGCAACCTTCCCTGTGAAAACAAAGTCGTTCTGCGAGGGACAGCTTCCCCAGTTCTGCCAAAGTTGCGGGATGCCGCTCACCAACGACGACGACTGCGGCACGAACGCCGACGGCAGCACAAACTTTGACTACTGCCAGTATTGCTACCAAAAAGGGCGGTTCCTACAGGAATGTACGATGGACGAAATGATTGAGCATTGCGCACAATTCGTTGATGAAGTGAGCAAGAACATGGCACACCCCATGAGCCGGGAAGAGTACAAGCAAATGATGCGCAGCTTCTTCCCGATGCTGAAACGTTGGAGACAATGAGGACAGCAATCAACCCGAAAGAATCAAGCCGTGCCCAGGCTTTCGAGCTGTGGATGAAGGCCCCGAATCCGATGGTCACGTTCTTCAAGACCATCGATGTAACGCGGCTTGTCAAGATCAGCAAAAGAAAAGGACTGAAGTTCAATATGCTACTCGACTATTGCATCGGCCGGGCGGCGGCCTCGGTCCAGGAGTTCTACCTGCTGCCTGCGGGCGACAAGTTGATGCACTACGATGCCATTGCCGTCAACACGATTGTGAAGAACAAAGACGATGGAACCAGTTCGTGCGACATCCTCTTCACCGACGACTTGAACGAGTTCAACCGGCAGTATGCAGCGCACACTGCGCAAGTGGCCAACAGCTGTCAGGACTGCGACCTCTCGGACCACTGCATGGTGATTGGCACATCGGCCATCATCAACACGGATATTGACGGCGCGGTGGGAATGAACAGCGGCATCTTCAACAATCCGTTCCTCATCTGGGGTCGCTACCGAAAGCGGTGGTTCCGCTACCATCTGCCCATCTCCTTCCAGTTTCACCACACGCAGATGGACGGCCTTCATGCCGGCCGATTTTTGACCAACCTGCAAAATGAAATCAACCAACTAAAGGTGTAGCATGACAACGAAACAAATCACCGCCGCCAATGCCGAGGAACGTCATCAACAGCTCTACGAGTCGGCGTTTCCCGAAGGGGAGCAGATTCCGTGGGACGACCTGCTGTGGCTTGTTGATGAGATGCCCCTGGATTTCACCGCCTATTACGACGGAGATGACTTCATCGGCTTCACCATCGTCTATCCCCGCCGGTCGTTCAACTGGTACTGGTATTTTGCCGTGCGTGAGGAACTGCGTGGCAACGGCTACGGACAGCGCATCTTGACGCAGTTGATAAGGCATTACGAGGGCCAGCCATGCGTGCTGGACATGGAATCGCCCGAACAAGCCTGCGACAACACAGCACAAAGGAAACGCCGCCACGAGTTCTACCTCCGCAACGGCTTCCGCGACACCAACCTCTGCCGCACCTACAACGGCATCACCATGACAATCATGATGATGGGTCCCGGCACCTTCACCATGCAGGACTGGGACGACATCGTGGGAGAACTAAAGCAATTCTGGTGGCCCGACGATTGAATGGCAACATGCCGCCGCGCCTGGGCATTTTTAGACTAAAAGGTTTAGTACATGACAGAAGGTCGAAAATTTAATGTTAATTAACTGATTATCAGATAGTTAACTATTGCATAAGTGGTTGGAAATTAGTACCTTTGTAAGAAAAAACACCACTAATTTCTATGGGTACTAATTCCAATCCAC
>JAFSYB010000082.1 GCA_017443765.1 Muribaculaceae bacterium
ATAATAACCATTACATACCCGGTGACCAAATATGGCTCCACGGCCGCAACGGTTTTCTCTTCACTCGCGGCACTGCCGCCGGCGACACCATTGCGCAATATGTTTCCAATGGCAGCTACGTGGGCTTTAACTGCCCTGTTAAGAGCGAGGGTGTGTTGCTGACCAGCGACGAGCGGTGCAAGGAAGACGTCCGCGACATGGAGGGGTCGCTGGAAACGCTGGCCGGTCTGCGCGGCGTGACCTACCACCTCAAGCCGCGCCCCTTCCCCGAGGCCGGGCTTCAGGTTCCCAATGAGGAGGCCAGAAAGTATTACGAGCAGTTCGAGACCGAATATGCTGCAGAGGAGGCCGCCCGCTGCGGCAGGCTCCGTTACGGCTTCCTCGCCCAGGAGCTGGAGCAGGTGCTGCCCGACCTGGTGCAGACTGACGAGAACGGCATGAAGAGTGTGGACTACATCGCGATTATCCCCATTCTCGTCAACGCCGTGAACGAGCTCAGCGGCGAGCTGGAGGCCGTCAAGGCCAGGAACAGCGAGCTGGAGAGCCAGTCCGGCGCAGCCGCCGTGAATTATGCCCCCGTGCAGCAGCCCACGGGCGTGGATGCGCTGCTCGCCGGCCGCACTGCCGAGGTGCTGGGTCAGAACGACCCCAACCCGTTCTCGGCCGACACTCGGATTGCCTACAACCTTCCCGATGGGACGCAGACGGCGGCCATCTACATCTATGACCTGCAGGGCAAGCAGGTCATGCAGCTGCCCGTCACCGAGCCGGGTGCCGGCAGCGTGACCCTGCACGGCGGCAATTTGCAGGCTGGAATGTACATATACAGCCTCATTGCCGACGGCAAGGAGCTGGCCTCAAAGAAGATGATATTAACAAAATAATCCTTGATGGCCATGAAACTCAAATTTATTACATTTTTGGCCGTCATTTTGTCGATTCCGCAGATAGCATTTTCTCAATATACAGCCAAATGTTTCTGTATCGACGACTATGATGGTATGGACAGCATTGTGCTCAATGCCTCGCTGTCAAGTACGGACACGATTTTGCGGGTAAACATCTCCCATTCGGTATCGGGCTTTTTCGTATCGGGAAATGTAAGACTCAACAACAGTTTTGACAGTTATGTGAGAGTCCTTCTCCAAGACCTGAATGGATTCGAGTATCTGGTCTATGAGGTATATCCAATGTTGGCAGATTCATCCAGCGTCAGATTTTCAAAAACAGCCTTAGAAACGGCATTTCTGAACAATGAGTATGCCAAGTGTATCAAAATTGAGGCGCATGATGCTTCGGTTTTTCTCGAAAAGGCATATGTTACACATCACTCAAATGCGGCCAACAGGTATTTTTCCATGGCAGAGAACAACTTGGAGGCTCAATGCGAGTATGTGGCACATAAACTTAATGAGAATCTCAGCCGAAGGGGAAAGACGTGGCTGGCCGGCACGACATCAGTCTCGCAAATGACATTTGAGGAGAAAAAAGACTTGTTTGGAGGAAAAGTCCCCATGCTTTACGGATTTGATTACTATAAGGATGGTGTTTTTGTCATGCCAGAATACGAGCGTGAGCTTGCGAACGGCCATCTGAGGACATCAAGTCCCTTTGTGCCAGAGTGGGACTGGCGCAACCGACATGGACAGAACTGGCTGCCGCCCATAAGAAGCCAGCGAAGCTGTGGGTCATGCTGGGCATTTTCGGCTGTAGGGACGTTTGAATCATACATCAATCGTTATTACAATCAGCACATTAATTATGACTTGTCCGAGCAAGAGCTTGTTTCATGCTCAAATGCTGGGAATTGTAGCGGTGGGTCGAACCATAGTGCGCTTGTTTATATAAAGAATTCAGGTGTGGTACCAGAAGATTGTTTCGTCTACACGGCAACAAATAATACATGCAGCAACAAATGTTCCAATCCATCCGACATAGTGTCCTTTTCTCAATTGAGTTCATTTGGTTATAACCCCAATGAAGACTCTATCAAAAAAGCCCTCTTTAAAGCACCCATCAGTTTTGCCATCGATTCCTGGTCTCATGCTATTGTTTTAGTGGGGTATAAGGAAATACAAGCAGGAGAGCATTATTACGCTCAAAGTCCCTACAGCCAACCGGAAATTGAAGACGATGATCCCCTGGTCGGTCATCCAGCATGGTTAATCAGGAACAGTTGGGGTTCAACTTGGGGAAATGGAGGCTACGGATACGTGGCACTGCCGTTGTCGGAAACCCATGGAATTTATAAAATCACAGGCAGTGTAAGCAGTCAGATTTACGATGATGGAGATATTGTTTGTGAGGATTCAGATGGTGACGGTTACTACAATTGGGGTGTGGGTCCGAAACCGTCGTCGTGTCCACCGTGGATTCCAGACGAGGAGGATGGAGACGATTCCGATTATTCAAAAGGCCCCATAGACGAATACGGTTTCTTGCAGGATATCATTCCCAGCAATATGGACACCATCTATATAGATACCGATACTGAATATGCGGTTGTTGATTTCGTGACAAACAGGCATATTCTTGTCCGAAATAACTCGACATTGACTATTTCCAACCAGTTGACTTGTTATCAAGGCATCAGTGTGACTGTGGAATCAGGATCTACTTTGGCTGTTTCTGGGGGGGCCTTAAAGAATGTCATTCTTAAATTGCGGCCTGGCAGCACACTTCTCTTATCGAATTGCGGTAGCATCATTCACAACAAGGTGGGTGATTTTAAAGTACCAAAAGGCGCGACATTCCGACAAACAAGCGGAGTCGTGAGATAATTCGCTGCAAATATGGCATTGTTTTCAAAATATTGATTAATTTTGCGACAATAATTCGTAAACAAGTGCTGTACAAGAACTTTTCATTGCCATACTAATGAATTATTTCTGATAATTTGTAACTATTATGAAACGCGCTATAACACTTTTTTTGTTTGTGACTCTGTTGACGGCTATTCTTGGCGGTGGCCACTGTTGCGGCAAAGCGATATGCGGCCTTTCGGCCAGTGAGAACGCAGACTACCGGCCTTTTTTGGAAGATGGCAAAAGCTGGGTGGTGACACACAGTGTGTGCCATGGCATGATGCCCGTTTTCAAGACGGAGTATTGGTTTATCGATGGTGACACCCTGGTGGGAAGTCAGCCATGCAAGAAATTGATGCTCTGTGTGCGAGACTTTGAGAGCAACACCATCTCCACCTCGTTGAACAAACTGATTTATGAGCAGGACCGAAAGGTGTTCTACCACCCCGTGATTGGAGATTCGATCGCGGCAACCCCGATTCTGCTGTACGATTTTTCAGCCGTTCCCGGCGACACATTGTCGCTTGGAGGCTTCAGTGCCGAGAGTGACCAGGAGGTGCAATGCTATCAGATTTGGGATGTGCCACAGTTGGAGCGAAACAGCGAGTCGTTTGCCGGGCAAATGTCAACAGGCTATAATCCAGAACTTACAACAGATGTTGTATTTGAGGACAACGGCTATCCGTTGTATCATTGGTATGAGGCCATCGGTTCGACGCACCACCCTTTCCAAAAGATATGCTGGAACACAGATTGGACAGGCATGCTGCACCTCTTGCGTGACTGCCGGGTGGGCGACAGAATCATTTACACCGATTGGAGTGACTTTGGCCTGTTCCCGGACTTGACGGGCGATGGGCAAGTTGACATTGATGACATCAATGGCACCATTAATCAGATACTTCAAAAAGGCAAGGGGTGTGCTGCTGATTTCAACAATGACCAAAAAGTGGACATCGACGATGTGAACGCCGTCATCAACGCGCTGCTTAAAAAATAATAAGCAAATCAGGGCAGGACTTGCAGCCACAATGCCCCCTGCCATGCAGTAATGAACAGTTATTAATACTTTAAACTCAACGATTATGAAACAGAATTTCAACCGAATGCTGTCGGCCGCGCTGTTTGTGGCCGCAGTCCTGACCGGCCAAAACGCGACGGCCGTGGAATATGTCGATGACAAGGTTTTCATCGAGGACTTCAGCATCGCACCGGGCCAGACCATGCCACTGACCCTGTGGATTGACAACACGTGCACCTGGGTGAACGCCATGCCCATCATGGAATTGCCCAATGGCCTTGAGTTGGAGAAAATCAACCCCGACGAGCTCGACACCGAGCATTTCACCATTCACTATGTGAGCGACGACCCGGAAGCCCGGGAGTACGTGGCACTGTCGACCGAGTTCACCGACCCGAGCTACAGGGACGAGTACTACTATGAAGAGCTGGCCTATCAGCAAAAGTATTACGGCGAAGACTTGGAAACGTTTGCAATCGTTACGATAAGTTGCACGGACAACAGGGTTGTCACGATCATCATGAATGACTATATGGATGTGCATTACGGGAAGTACCGGTTGTTGCAATACCAAGTGCGGGCCACCGAAGAACTGGCCAGCGAGTCGGTGATAACCACACGCGTGGGATTTATCGGCAACCAAAGCAAATTTTACGTGGGCCAAGATGTGAACAACCAATTCGACGGCACGCCCACGGAGTGCCGTGTGCGCCGAGTGGACGCCCCGAGTGCTGTGTCCGACATCCATGCTGCCGGCGGTCGCGGCGACGGCGTGTACTACAACCTGCTCGGCCAGCCCGTGGCCAATCCCGCCCCGGGCATCTACATCCGCGACGGCAAGAAGGTCCTGGTCAAGTGACCGTGCGCTTGCTCGCGCCCGGCCTGGGGCTGAACCCGCACCGTGAAGCGTAGGCCGCAGGTCTGCGAAGTGAATAACCCCACGGCACACGCATCGATGATGTGTGTGGCGTGGGGTTAGTGATGCGGAAAGCGGCGCCTCGAAGAGGGCCAACAAAGCGTAGCAGGGTGTGGGTGATTCTCAATGCGAATTACACGAATTAAGCGGATTTAAGGGGCGTCTGCGAACTATAGTGTTTCTATGTCGGCTCGGGTGTTGGATAAGCGGTCAAATACCTCGAAGAGGTCGGTCGGGCCGCAGGTCCGATACCAAGTCAAAGACCATGCACTTGCTTGGTCTTTGACTTGGTTGGGAAAAAGGGCATAAGGTTTGCTCTATTCAGAATTGCTAAAAAGCGAGAGTGCCTCCACCCACCTCAACTTTAACGCCGAAAAATACGTACCCGTTTGGAAGCGTCACTGGCCGAAGAGGCCAAAGATGGCTCGCGCGTCGATGCGGCGGTAGCCGTCGGGGATGGAGAAGCTGGTGTCGACCTCCTGGTTCCAGGTGATGGTGCCGTAATCGACCTTGATGGTGAACGGCTTCCCCTTGACATCGGTGGCAAATCGCAGGGCGTGCGCGATGTTGCCGGCCAGTGTGCGCCGGATGTCGTCGTAGGCGACGCTGTAGGCCGTGCCGCCTTGCGCAAGCTTCACATCGAGGGCAACCACCTGGTTCTTGCTGTTGCAGGCAAAGTCGTAAGAGAAATCACGTGGCTGCGCGAGCGGCGCAATGGTGCACCCGTCCTGCTGCGGGCTGACGGCGACCAACTGCTTGCGCGTGCCATTGAGCGAGCCCTCGCCGATGACAAAGGGCCGCCCCAGGAACATATCCTGCATCATGCCCACCGTGGCGGGAATGCCGGCGGTGAGCACACTCACTTTCTCGGCCAGATACTGTTTCTGGAGCTTGTTGATTACATAGAGCGAGTCGCCCCTGATGATGAGCCTCCCCGCCTCGATGCCCAGCAAAGGCCGCAACGAGATATAGAGCGCTTCGTCGCGCACCATGCGCACCTGCATGGCACTGCTGAACGAGGTGCCGCCAGAAATCGAGAGGTTGCCGCCGGCCTTGAGGGTTGTCCACGCCCCGGTGGCAGCCGCGATGGCATCAAGGTTCCGGCTCATATCGAGAGCTGCGGGTGCCTCGGTGGCCTGTTGCCGGCCACTTGTGGCCACTGCCGCCTTGTGCGAGCCGCAGCCAACCAGCAGCCATACGGCAAGGGCGAGAAGTGCTATTGATTTCTTCATTTGAGTTTCTCTTTCAGTTTGTTGTTGCCGGGTTCCAAGTCGAGGGCGCGCCTCCACTGCTCACGCGCCTGGTCGTGCTGCCCGTTGGCCTCAAGGATGTCGCCATAGTGGTCAAGCATTTCGGCATTGGGTTCATCATCGGCCTCGATAGCGGCGCGGATTTGCTCGAGCGCTCGGGCCAGGTCGCCTTTCTTGAACAGCACCCAGGCGTATGTGTCGATGTAGGTGGCACTGTGCGAGTAGAGCATGACTGCCGTGCTTGCCATGCGCTCGGCCTTGTCGAGGTCGCGCCCGCACAGCGAGAGAAAGTAAGCGTAGTTGTTCAGAGCCCCGGCGTTGAGTGGGTTGAGGGCAAGCGCCTGCTCATAGGTGTCGAATGCCTTGAGGGTGTCGCCTTGCTCAATGAAGACGTCACCCATGCCGCCAATCAGCTCGCTGCGGCGTTCCACATCGGTGCTGTCGGTCATGGCCAGCGCACGATGGTAGGTTTCCAGGGCCTTGTCGTATTCCTTGGTTTGGTAATATATCGGGCCGAGGTATTCGTAGAGGTCGAGATTGTCGGGATTGAACTCCAGCGCACGCTCGGCGGCCTGCAAGGCGGCGGAATTATTATCGTCTAAAATATGAAGCACAATCAGCGCCCTCCAAATGGTGGCATCGGTGGGTTCGATGTCGAGCACATATCCCAGCTGCTCAACGGCTCCTTTGAGGTCGCCCGAGGCACGGAGGTAGTCGGAGTACATCTTGTGAATGTCGGCCTCGTGCGGGTGCTGCTCGAAAAGGATGTCGAAGAGCTTAGCGACGCGCTGCGTGGTGTCGCCGCTGCCCATCCGCTCGCGGATATAGCCGGAGAGGAGCCCGAGCTTGTCATCGAGCTCAAGATTCTCGGTGATGAGTGCGAGCTCCATTTGCTGGTCGCAGGCCGCCGAATCGCCAATTTCCTGATAAAACTGTGCCTTGGCCAGATAGGTGTAACCGTTGTTGGGTTCGGCCTGCTGTGCGGCATTGATGTAGTGCAATGCGCTGTCGTTCATCTCAAACTGCTGCATAACGCCTGCCATGCCCAGATTGTACTGCGCATTTCCGGGAGCGGTGTCGAGCAGTCGGCGCATCTCGGCGATTGCCGCAGCTGTGTCGTTCATCTCGATGAAGTTGCTGATTTTCTTGCTTGTCAGGCTGAAAGCGTGACCATAATGCAGCTCGATGGTATCGAGTGCCGCGTTAGCCTTGTCATATTCGCCCAAGCGCGTGTAGGCGTCGGCCAGGCGGGCCTGCACTTCAAGCTTGCCTGGATTGTTGCGGCACAGGGTCTTGACGGCCTCCAGCCCTTGCTCGGGGTACCCAAGCATCATGCAGGCATCGCTGTAGAAGGTGGTCTCGTAATAGTCGTCGGGGTGTGCATCGAAGTGTTTCTTGAGCAATGCCAGTGCGCGTTCACGCTGGTTGCTGTCGGCACCGCGCATGGTGAGCAAGGCGTGTCCGAGGTAGAAAGCAGCCGAGGTGTTGGTGGTGTCGAGCTCGTAGGCCCAGCGCAGCAGGTCGAAATAGGCATCGTTCACCTCGCGCGACTTCCAATTCTGTGCCTCGAGGAAGATGTAACTCGCCTTGCGCTGGTCGGCCTCGCTGATTCCGCCACGCTCGCGGCCAGCCACCACCATGGGCAGCAGCATCGTCATGGCCAGCAGCATAGGCAGAATCCAGTGTAACTTAATACGTTTCATGGTTTTATACTATCGTAATCGCTTTGCAAGTTCTTTTATCAGCTGTAGAGAAACTGGCAGCGTCAAAGCCATTTGTTCTTATGTCAACCGCCATCAAGGGCTTATGTTCTTCTGTCTACATCCCCCACACGGTGATGTCGCGACCGTTGTAGCGCTCCACGTGGTGCCAGATGCGTTCGTCCCACGAAAGTTTGCCCGTGCGGTCGAAGATGATCAGGTGTCCCTCGTCCACGCTGCCCACATAGTCCATATACTTCGCCGTCTGCCGCAGCCCGTCGGCAATCACGGTGTCAAGGCTGCCGCGCAGGATTTTCAGCTCCATCACCACGCGCTGCACGGGTCCGCCGTAGCCGTCGGTGAGCGGCTTGCGGATGAGCAGGTCGGTGCGGCAGCGTCCCAGGCCGTACTCGCGGTCGATGTAGCCGCCGCCGTTGACCACGCGCTGCAGGAACGCCTGCAAGAGCAGCTGCGGACCCGCCTCGGCGTAGTCAATCTGGCCAATCCACGAGTCGGCGTTCTCGCGGAAGAACTGCTGGAACTCGAGCAGCATCTTCTCCATGTTGATGCTGCCGTCGGCGTTCAGGTACCACAGCGGGTTCTGCAGGAG
>JAFSYB010000083.1 GCA_017443765.1 Muribaculaceae bacterium
CGTTTTAAAATATAAACGCCTACGACAACAGCCGCATGCCGCCACAAGCAGTGTGCTTTCTTTCGTCTGACATTAAATTGAATTATTAACCCGAAGTGCTGATTTTCAACACTTCACAACACAAATATTTTCGAATGAAAAGGAGAAGAACGATCTTATTGCTATTTCTGCTAATCGCTTGCTCGATTTCGTCCGCATGGGCAGTGGAGGTTCAGAAGTCAATTACAATTGGTGGAACATTCCATGTGGATCCTTATATAGATTCAGGATTGTCGCGCCAGTGCAGAATCAGTTATTCAGCAACGTGTAGTTCGTCCAATCCAAGTGCGCTGGTCGTGTCGGTCGCATCAATAACACCGACAGAGTGTAAGGCTTGGGATGGTTATACCACTCTCACGGGAAACAAAATCATCTTTGCTGTGACGGCCAATCAATTGGGCGTATATACGCTTAATGCGGAGGCAAAAGGCTGGCTTGTTAGCGACTATCAAGCTTGGGTCGCGACCGAAAATGTGACCTATACGGTGACCGTCAAAGATAATGGCGGAGGTCTTACAAAGGATTATGACGTGTGTTATTATACCGATGGCATTCATTACCACTGTACGCGCAACTCAGATGGCTCCAACACGGTTACCTTGAACTATATAATTAACGGGGCGTACCCGGGTCATGCGCATGGTTATCCCGCAATTGATGAATCGAAAATCGCCACCTCTGTGTCGATTCCGGCCAAATTCACAAGCGGTTCTGTCGAATACACGGTGACGCGTATCGAAAAACTGTTTGCTCGGAATGCTCAAGATGGCAATTATAATGATGGTCTGAACAGCATAAAAACGCTCACCATTCCCAGTAGTGTGAAGTCTGTGGATGAAGACGCATTCGTCATGGGTATGGGGTCGCTCAAGACGGTGGTGTGGAATGCATCGCGTTGCGAACTGTCAGGCCCGGTGTTCCCCTCCTCGGTAAGCCAAATTAATATTGGCAGTTCAGCGCGCTGGCTGAGCCATTATTTCACGGCGAGGACAAGTGTGACAAGCCTCGTTGTGCCAAGTGGCATCACCTACATTGGCAAGCACGCTTTCGCCGGTACCAAGCTCAGCTCTATCACGCTCAACGCATCAGAAGTGCAGATAAACCCGCAAGCCTTTGCTCACTACAACGGCTACTTGAGTGGCACCGACAAGTATAAGTGCCTCGACAACACGGCACTCAAAACGCTCTCATGGAACTGCCCGCAGTATACCTGTGGCGACAATGAGAACCCACTCGCTTACGCCGCAGCAGTGACGACGCTCAACATTGGCTCGGCTATGACGGCAATCCCCGATTCACTGTTTAACAGGTTGCCGATAAATTCGTTAGTGATTCCGGAGGGTGTCACAAGTATCGAAAATGGTGCTTTTTCCGAGTGTCCGAATTTGAGGGCTGTTACGGTGAATGCAGCTCGGTGTGAGAACGCCGGCCCTTACTTGCCCGTTTCGGTCACTACCATCAGTTTTGGCAGTTCGGTGAGGTGGGTGTCGCACTACCTCACGGCAGGAACAAGTGTGACGAGCCTCATCGTGCCGAGTGGCGTCACCTATATCGGCAAACACGCCTTTGCCGGAGCCAAACTCAGCAGCATCACGCTCGATGCCGCATCGGTACAGATAAACCCGCAGGCCTTTGCCCACTACAACGGCTATCTGCGCGGCACCGAGCAATATCAGTGCCTCGACAACACGGCACTCAAAACGCTCACATGGAACTGTCCGCAATATACCTGTGGCGACAATGAGAATCCCCTTTGCTATGCCACAGGCGTGACATCGCTAACCATAGGAAGTGCGATAAAAACCATTCCAGCAAACCTGTTTATTGATTTGAGAATCAATAATCTCACTATTTCAGAGGGTGTCACGCTCATTGAGGCGAATGCTTTCGAGGGTTGTGTGGGTGTTTTGGCCATTTCCATCCCCTCCACAGTGCGCGAAATCGGAAGTATGGCATTCCATATTCCCGACAGCATCCCTATTTGGGACGACTTCTATGGTCAGAATATTGTCGAGTGGCGCCATGCCGCCGGCTTGCAGTCCATCACCTGCCACATCGAGCATCCGGCTGAGGTGACTTACGGCACCGACAGTGAGGGAAACCGTGACCAGTTCATCTGTCACAACTCAAGAGACTATGAATATTACCATGAAGACAAATATAAATACTCCAACGGCATTGATGTGACCACCTGCCGCCTGCTGGTACCCAAGGGGTCGGTGGAGGAATACCGCAGCACGAAGCCGTGGAGCGACTTCGTGCATATCGAGGAGATTGACGACCATCATCACTACAATACCGATGTGAATGGTGACCACAGAACCGATGTGGATGACCTGAACATTGTGATCAACATCATGCTGAAGCGGCCCACGCCGTTTGCCGACAGTGCCGACGTCACGGGCGACAACCATGTGGACATCGATGATGTGAACGCAATCATCAATTCCATGCTCGGCAAGGGGTGAAGACCGGCCCCAAAATGGTGTCTGTATAGCGAATTGTGTGGGTAAATGCGCATTCCACGGCACCTTTTTGCCGGAGCAGCTTGTGCGGTAACAAGGACAGGAGATGGAAGACAACCTGAACAACTTGTGACAACCTCATCAGATAAAGTTGTACAAGTTGTCTTCTATTATCCGGACTCTGTAACGTTTTGTGTGGGTAGATTCATGCCGCCATTTGGTGGAGCGTTACGTGTGGTGCCGGGACAGCATACTCATGAAAACAACTATGACAACCTTAAACAACACGATGAAAAGTTGTAATAGTTGTCCATGTTGTCTTAAAAGACATTCCCATATCCCGTTCCCGCATGAATTAAAGCATGAGATGTGTGTGATTTTCAAGTTATT
Source organism: Muribaculaceae bacterium (assembly GCA_017443765.1). Taxonomy (GTDB): domain Bacteria; phylum Bacteroidota; class Bacteroidia; order Bacteroidales; family Muribaculaceae; genus Sodaliphilus. Next base: position 2,895 of record JAFSYB010000083.1, read on the forward strand.
CACCCACGCGAAACGTTACGGAGTCTGAATAAATCCTCTTGCCAAAGGCGCAAATGCCGCATATTTTCAATCTTGAGTCCACTGTAAAAAGTCAAGATGACAGAATTTTAGACTAAAAGGACATCAAGACATATTTTTTAAATCTCTATAAATCAAACTGTTGTCTTTTATGTGATTTGTCCTTTTGTTCTTTTAGTCTTTATTCAGCCACACTTTTTCAAGTGGACTCAATCCTGATTCGCGTGATTCGCGAGAAACAAAACCTCTCGCCAATGTCGCCAATGCCGCATATTCTCAATCCTGATTCGCGTGATTCGCCTGATTTGCCGCAGTCCACCCTTACAGGTCGAAAAATTTCCGCCGCAACTGCCGGGAAAGCGCGTTGCGGCGGAAAGTGTCGATTGGAACAGCTGTGCGGTTTCCGTTTCCGTTTCACTCCACCTGCCAGGTGTCGCCGGCCATGACCACGTCGCGCAGGCAGGTGAAGCCGTGCAGGGCCTTGGCCTGCTCCACCTGCTCGGCAACCGACTGCTCGTAGGTGGAATCTACCACATCGCGAATCACGCCCAGGGCCACGGGCAGGTCGGTGCCGTCCATCATCGCCAGCATCTGGTGCACGAAATAGTTCTCGCAATGAGCGTCGTGTACGAGGATGTCGTCGAGCGTGTAGCCGTCCTCGCCAATGGTCACCGCCTTCAGGCCAAAGCCGTCCTGCACCAGGCCGCGGTTCTTCTCGGCTCCGAAGAGCATCTTCTCGCCGTGCACCAGGTGAATGGTGCGGTCGGCGCGGTGCTCACGGTCGGTGATGGCGTTGTGGATGCCATTGTTGAAAATCATGCAGTTTTGCAGAATCTCCACCACCGAGCAGCCCTTGTGGCGCGCGGCAGCCACCATGATTTCCTGGCTCACCGCCAGGTCCACGTCGATGCCCCGGGCAAAGAACGTGCCTCGGGCGCCAAACACCAGCTCGGCGGGAATGAACGGGTCCTCGGTGGTGCCGTAGGGCGACGACTTCGACTTGAAACCGCGTGCGCTCGTGGGCGAGAACTGCCCCTTGGTGAGGCCGTAGATGCGGTTGTTGAGCAGCAGCAGGTTCAGGTCCACATTGCGGCGCACCTCATGGATGAAGTGGTTGCCGCCAATGGCCAGGCAGTCGCCGTCGCCGCTCACCTGCCACACGGTCATGTCGGGGTTGGCGGTCTTGAAGCCGGTGGCCACCGCGCCGCCACGCCCATGGATGGTGTGGAACGCATAGGTGTGCACATAGTAGGGCAGACGCGAGCTGCAACCGATGCCCGAAATCACGGCAATCTGCTCCGATGGTATGCCCAGCTGGGCCATCGACTTGAGCAGCACGTTGAACACGGCGTGGTCGCCACAGCCCGGGCACCAGCGGATGGGCTGTTGGTTCTTGTAGTCAAGCGGCTTGAAGCACGGTGCCGACTCGACCGACGGGATATTCTTTTTCTCTTCCATAATCATATTTCCTCCTCCATCATGATGTTCTTCACACCGTCAACAATCTCTTGCACCAGGAACGGCTGTCCCTGCACCTTGTTAATATGGCAGATGTTCAGGTTGGGCACCTTGCTTTGCAGGTAGGTGGCCAGCTGGCCGGTGTTCAGCTCGGCCACAATCACCGTCTTGAAGCGGCTGAGCAGCTCGGCGGTGTTTTTGGGCAGTGGGTTGATGTAGCGCAGCTGCGTCATGGCAATGCGGTAGCCGTTGGCGTTGAGGGCGTTCACGGCGTCGAGGATGTGGCCGTAGGTGCTTCCCCAGCCCACAATAATGGTGTCGGCGCCGGTGTCGCCCTTGAGCTTCAGCTCGGGGATATAGTTGGCGATGTTGGCCACCTTGTTGCGGCGTGTTTCCACCATGTGCGCGTGGTTGATGGGGTCGTTGCTCAGGATGCCGGTGCTGTAGTCTTTCTCCAGTCCGCCCACGATGTGCTCGAGCCCGGGCGTGCCGGGAATGGCCCAGTAGCGGATGCCCAGTGCGTTGCGCATGAACGGGGTCCACGTTTCCTTGACGGCTGCCGGCACATAGTTGGGCTTGATCACGGGATACTCGCCCTCCTCGGGAATGCGCCAGGCGCTGGAGCCGTTGGCGATAAAGGCATCGGTGAGCAGAATCACGGGGGTCATGTGCTCGATGGCGATGCGTGCGGCCTGAAAGGCCATCTTGAAGCAGTCGGTTGGCGAGGCGGCGGCAAGCACCACCAGGGGGCTCTCGCCGCTGCGGCCGTAGAGGGCCTGCAGCAGGTCGGTCTGCTCGGTCTTGGTGGGCAGGCCCGTCGAGGGGCCGCCGCGCTGCACGTCAACCAGCACCAGTGGCAGCTCGGCCATCACGGCCAGGCCCAGGGCCTCGCTCTTCAGTGCCAGGCCGGGGCCGCTGGTGGTGGTCACGGCAAGGTGGCCGGCAAACGCGGCTCCGATGGCCGCACAAATGCCGCCAATCTCGTCCTCCATCTGCACAGCTTTCACGCCCAGGTCGCGGCGCTTGGCCAGCTCGTGCAGGATGTCGGTGGCCGGCGTGATGGGGTAGGAGCCCAGGAACAGCGGCCTCCCGCTCATCTCCGAGGCTTTGATTAGTCCCCAGGCGGTGGCCTTGTTGCCGCTCACGTCGGTGTAGATGCCGGGGCGCACCTCGTCGGTCTGGATGCGGTAGGTCGACACCGAGGCGTGGACGTTGTGCCCGTAGTTGTAGCCGCCTTTGATTACCAGCTCGTTGGCCTCGTAGACCTGCGGCTTGTCGGCAAACTTGGCCTTGAGGAACTTCAGCGGAGCCTCCATCGGGCGGTTGAAGAGCCAGCAGACGAGTCCCAAGGCGAACATATTTCGGCACTTGAGCTGTGCTTTAAGGTCCATGCCGGTGTCCTTGAGGGCTTCCTTGACCATGGTGGTGATGGGCACCTCCATCACCTGTGCGTTCAGCCCCAGCTCCTCGTAGGGGTTGTCGGTGGTGTAGAGGGCCTTGTCGAGGCCGGCCTGGTTAAAGGTGTCGATGTCGACGATGGCAGCGCCGCCCTTGCGCAGGAATTGCGCGTTCTGCTTGAGCGCGGCCGGGTTCATGGCCACCAGCACGTCGCACTCGTCGCCCGGCGTGTGCACGCCGTGCCCGATGTGCACCTGAAACCCCGACACGCCGCCCAACGAGCCTTGGGGCGCACGCACCTCGGCGGGATAGTCGGGAAAGGTGGAGATGCGGTCGCCAAGTCCCGCACTCACGTTCGAGAAAATGTTGCCAGCCAGCTGCATGCCATCGCCGCTGTCGCCCGAAAAGCGAACCACGATGCTCTGCCTGAACTGGACTTTTGCTTTTTCTGTCATGTTGAGATATTGCGTGTAGTTTTCAAAATCGACTGCAAAGCTACAACTTATTTTTCTGATAGCGAAACTTTCGCATGAATAATTTGCCCCGGATAACGTTTGCCCCGGGGGTGTGGGGGCGGCATCTTGTGGATAGCGGCCTTGCCATGGCCATTGGCGGCACCCGCCTGAAGCCTCTATCGCCCTTGCCGAAAATCGGCGTAACACCGCAGTGATGAAGCCAAGAAAAACTCGCTGAAAGTGGTCGCAAGTGTGCACTTTTGGGTACACTTGCGACCACTTTCGTTAAATGCTGCGATTGTTGGGTTTTGTGTATTTTGCTTATATACAATATGTTGTGGCATTTCACTGTCAGCCGAACAGGTCATCGAGGGTGAGTTCGCGTTGGATACACTCCGAATGTTCGTTCCTGACCATGCCCTTGGTGGTGATCAAGGTGGTAATCACATGCTTGTCGGTGCCGGTGGCTTGAATAAACGTGTCCACTTTTCGCTGGATGTCTGCTTCGTCCTTTGCCGTCAGTGCGTATGGTTGATGGTGGAACTTCATCTCGCAGATGTTGATGGTTTTGTCGGCGCGGTCGATGAGCAGGTCAATCTGAACCGAATGGTTCCCGCTTGTCCCCGTCCATGAGAACACGTTGGCCACAATGCCGGCTATTCCCAACGCTTGCTTGATTTGGTCGGCATGGTTCAGGCAGAGCATTTCGAACGATAATCCGCTCCAGGTGCTGAAAACATGGGAGTTCTGATTGCTTGACCAATAATTGGGTGCGTGAGCCTCGGCGTTCTGCATGATTTGGAAGTGGAACAATGTGAATGGATCCACTAATTGAAACAATGTTTCGGAGTGCAGTCGGCTGGTTTTCATCCGGCGGCGGGCCTTGCGTTGTTCGGCGTAAGGTTGGTAGCTGCGAATAAACCCGCAGCTTTCAAGCTCGTCGAGCAGCAACGAGAACTTGCCGTTATCGCCGAGGCCGGTTTTGGCAAGAATCTCTTTCCGGGTCAGCCCCCGGCCTCTCTTGGCCAGTGCAGTGACCACCTTGATGTGGTTGCCGGCATTTTTGTAAAGTGAGTGGTACAGACTCATGAACTCGTCGTGCAATTCTCCGTCGTCGGCAAATAGCAGTCGGTCGATGTTCTGGGCCACACTTTCTCCTTTGTTCATCTTTGAAAGGTAGAAAGGCACACCGCCAAGAACCATATAGAACTCGGCTATTTGTTTGGTCGACAGGCGGAACCCCCGGGCTTTGAAGTAATCCCGGCACTCGGCCAATGTGAAGGGTTTCAATGCTATTTTGTGGGTTACTCGGTTGTGCAACCCTCCGCGGTTCTTGATGAGATTGTTGATAATCCATGAGGTGGCGCTGCCGCAAACAATCAACTTGATGTCGTCGCGCCAAGATGCCCACGAGTTCCAAAAGTGCTCCAACCCGCTGATGAAATTGGAGTGCGGCGTGTCCATCCAGGGCATTTCGTCGATGAAGATAATCTTTTTCCCTGCGGGTAGGGATTCCAAGTAGGTTTCTAACGCAACGAAAGCATCTAACCAAGTCTTGGCAGGAGCAACACCGGGGGATTTCTTGCGGATGCCCTGAATGAAGTTTGCCAACTGCGTCTGCTTGGAAACCTGATTCATTCCGGCTACATAGAATGTGCAGTTATTGCCAATCACTTGCTGAATCAAGAATGTCTTGCCCACGCGCCTGCGGCCATAGACGGCCACGAACTCCGACTGGTCGGAAGCGAGGTATTCCCGAAGCTGGAGTTGCTCTTTTTCTCGGCCAATGAAAAGTTTGCTCATTTCAATAAGATTTAATTTCAATCGTTGTTGCTGAAACAGCTTGCAAAGGTACTGCGTTTGATTGTCTTAACCAAGAAAAACTCGCTGAAAGTGGTCGCAAGTGTGCACTTTTTGGTACACTTGCGACCACTTTCGGCAATGTGATGACAAAGTTGGGGGCTATAGAACTTCGTGCGCCTGACAAGACTCGAACCTGAACAACACAAAACAACCATTACCAGTGAGGTTTTGCGGGTAAAATACCCTGAAAGCCTTCACAGTGAGCAACCCGAATACCATGCATTTATCATTGCGAGGCTATGTGCTCCTCTATAATGCCCAAACCAACATACCGGCGCAGATAATGACCCCGGTGACGAGCAGATCAATGAGGCAGTAGCCCATAATATCCTTGGCATCAAGGCGGGCTATCGCCAAGGCCGGGAGCGCCCAAAATGGTTGTATGAGGTTGGTCCAAGCATCGCCCCACGAGATGGCCATGCCCGTCAAGCCGGGATCCACGCCGAGGTTGGCGCCGGCGGTGAACATGACCGGTGCTTGCACTGCCCAATGACCGCCGCCACTGGGCACAAACAAGTTGAGCACTGCCGCACACAGGAAAGTGAGCAACGGATAGGTGATGGGATTGCTGATTCGGATGCAGGCCTCGGCCATGACACCCCCCAAGCTGATACCGCTGTCGCCGATGCCCGTAACGATGCCCATGATGCCGGCATAGAACGGAAACTGCAAGATGATTCCGGCAGCACCGGTGGTCGCTTTTCCAAAGGCACGCACGTAGTTGACCGGTGTGGAATGAAGCACGAGGCCAAGCGCAAGGAATATCATAATCACACCGCCAAGGTCTAAATTGGCACCGCGCACGGCGAGATGAATCACGAGATAGGCCACGAGCATCAGTGCCACAAGCCACGAGAGTGTTTTGCTCTGCTCCAGCCGACTGGCCGGTGTCTTGACCGTGGAGCGAGGGTCGGTTGACCTGTCATCATTGTCATTCAGCAGAGCGGGGTCGATGCTGAGGATACCTTGCTTGGGGTGCATCAAGGTGTTAGCGATGGTGATTCCGATTATCACAAGCAGCACAGTCACCAAATTGTGCCAGTCGAAGATGGTTCGCGCCAAAGGCACAGGGTCGGTCAGCGCACCATCGGTGGCCATTGCGAGTGCCTCGCCAGGGGTGGCCATGGTGAGAGGGATGGAACCTGAAACGCCGGCATGCCACACCACGAAGCCACTGTAGGCCGACGCGATGAGAAGCCGATAGTCAACATCATTGCGCCTACGTGCTATTGCCTTGGCAAACACGACACCCACGATAAGGCCAAATCCCCAGTTGAGCCAGCAGGATATTGCCGACACGACAGTCACAAGCGCTATTGCCGCTGGCGCACTCCGGGGCAGGCAGGCCATGGCACCGATGGCTCGTTTGATAACCGGCGCTGAAGCCAAGGCCGACCCGCATACAAGAATCAGAGCCATCTGCATGGCAAACGCCAACAAATTCCATACACCGCCACCCCAGTGTTCAACCACCTCGAGGGGGGTCTGGCGACACAGCGGCATCGCCACCAACGCAGCCACAAAGGTGAGCAGTATGGCGAATATAAACGGGTCCGGCAACCAGCGTTGAACCATTCGCACGCAGAATCTGGTCATTTGAGACCATTTGTTTCCTCGATAATCCATAACAGTTACTTGAAAATATGGAATGAATAATTCTCATGATGATGAGCATTGATTTTGCAAAGATACAACATTTTTAGCAAAGCAACTAAAAAGGGGGTACATACTTGCTGAATCGAGTAGGTCGGAGAGCGAGAGGTGTCTTTCGCACCCTTTCCTCTCACACCGCCGCACTTGCCGTTCGGCATACGGCGGGTTGGCTTGTTTTCGGGAACATTGTGTTCCGCATCTTCCTTGACTTCTGTTGCCGATAGATCAAGGGTATTATAAAGTTCGTTAAGTCATAGTGCCGCGGAATTATGGCAGTTGATTTCGCAAAATGCAGTTGCCGATTTGGCGGTTTGACGGGAAATGAGTACCTTTGCGTTTCGAAAACCTAATAATTCATCGTATGAGCAAGAAGAGAGAATCCATTTTGAACCACGCGGCGAAGTTTGCTTGCTGTCTAATGCTGGTGTGCGGTGTGTCGCTCACGACCCCACATCGCGGACCGAGTGGCGTGTATGGCGACGTGAATGGTGACGCTGTGGTAGATGTCGAGGACATCAACGAAGTGATCAACGTCATTCTCAAGAAGCCTCATGGCGGCGAACGCGAGATTGTGGTGAGTGAAGAGGAACTCACGTTTACCGGCGAGGTGGGTGGCGTCTACACGCAGTCGCTCACTGTGTTTGGCAAGAACCTGAGCGGCGTGGTGAGCGCGGCGGTGATGGGCGGCGATGGCACGTTCGACGTGGCTCCCTCCACGGTAACACTCGCCCAAGTCGAGGCTGGCGCAGAACTCACGGTGACCTATGCGCCCACATCGGCAGGCTCGCATGCGGCTCGTCTGCAGCTAACCAGCGACGGCGCCCCCACAGTGACCGTCATGCTCAGCGGCACGGCCACACAGTCGGGAAATGTGTCAACCACGACTTATACCGCCAATGGCGTGACCTTTGAGATGGTCACCATCGAGGGCGGTACGTTCACCATGGGCGGAACCCCCGAACAGGGTACCGTGAATGAAACCCTATTGCCAACTCATCAGGTCACCTTGTCGAGTTACGCCATCGGCCAGACCGAAGTGACACAGGCACTGTGGGTGGCTGTGATGGGGAGCAACCCAAGCTATTTCAATGAGTACGGCAATCCAGACTACGAATCGTACCACGAAGGCACGTACTATACCCCGAATCTGCGGCGTCCGGTGGAACGTGTGGACTGGGACGACTGCCAGGAGTTCATCACCAAACTCAACGCACTCACCGGCGAGACCTTCCGCTTACCCACCGAGGCGGAGTGGGAGTTCGCGGCACGCGGCGGAAATAAGAGCCAAGGATATATGTATTCTGGCAGCAACGTGCTCGGCGAGGTGGCGTGGTACGATGGCAACGCCAACACCGTCGGCAGCCCCGACTATGGCACTCACACGGTGGCAACAAAAGCGCCTAACGAACTCGGAGTGTACGATATGAGCGGCAATGTGTGGGAGTGGTGCGCCGACCGATTCGGCTATTATAGCAGTGACCCCCAGACCAATCCCACTGGTCCAGCAACGGGTCCTTACCGCGTGTTCCGCGGTGGCTGCTGGGCTCGCGTGGCCGGGAACTGCCGAGTGGCACTTCGCAACTATGCTTACCCCTACGTCCGCAGCAATGGCACCGGTTTCCGTTTAGCAAAATAGAGACTGTTTTGTGTAACTTTGCACGCTGAACGTAATTGTTCAAAGACTCCCCTGATGCCTCGAAGAGGCATGGCGGGCCGTAGGTCCGACATCATGTTAAAGGCCATGCAACCACGAGGTGTTCGAGGAAGTTTTGAAGCACGAGTTGCACGAAGTGCAGCGTGCGGTGCTGAAAGCATCAAAACCTTCCTCAACATTGTGCATCGGAGATGCACGCCGCTTGGTCATGACGACAGGCATCAGGGTGTGCCTCGAAGAGGAACTTTGTGGCCGGGTATACCGCAACATGATTGAGCACTCGA
>JAFSYB010000084.1 GCA_017443765.1 Muribaculaceae bacterium
ACCATCCTCTCGGCCCTGCTCAAGAAGGACGTGGTGGCCGTGGAGATGCGGCCTCACGAGTACACCAGCGGCGAGAAGGACATGCTCACGATGCTTCGCATCGACTTCGGAGCCACCGTCCGTGACGACGACGGCCGCGAGAGCCTGATTCTGATTGAGCTGCAAAAAACGTGGCTCGAGACCGAGACGCTGCGTTTCCGCCAGTACCTGGGCGTGCACTACTCCAGCCCGCAGAACATGCGCCCCGACGGCAACGCCCTGCCCATGGTGGCCGTGTACCTGCTCGGCCACAAGGTGGGCGACATCGAGGAGCCGGTGCTCTACGTGAGCCACCAGTCGAGCGACTACAACGGCAACCCCGTCACCAAGGGGCTGCCCGACCCATTTGTGGACAGCCTGACGCACGACAGCATCATCGTGCAGATTCCGCGCCTGCGCGGGCAAATCAACAACCGGCTCGACAAGGTGCTGAGCATCTTCGACCAGAGCCGCCGCGACGTGCACGACAACCGCATGCTTCGCCTTGACGACGCGGCCTACGAGGACGACGCCGACATGAGCCGGATTGTGCGCCGCCTGACCATGGCCGCCGCCGACGCCGACATGCGCCACAGCATGAATGTGGAAACGGAGTACCTCTCGCTCTTGGAGAAAACCGAGACCAAGGTGCTGATGCGCGACAAGGAGATTGCCCGGCAGCAGAAGAAACTGGCCGAGAAGACCGCGCAGCTGAACGAGCAGCAGGTGCAACTGAACGAGAAGACCGCGCAGCTGAACGAGCAGCAGGTGCAGCTGAACGAGCAGCAGGTGCAACTGGCCGAGAAGAATGCGCAGCTGCATGAAAATGAGGCGATGTTAAGGAAAAGCGTAGAGAAGTTTAGGCAAATGGGTCTCTCGGCCGAGGAAATTGCCTCGGTTTTGGGTGTGGCTGTCGAGGTTGTCAAGCGCTTTGGCGCAAATTGATGGCCGATGCTCATGTTGACATCTGACCTCATTATCAATATATGAAACCGCTGTTTTCTGTCATCACTGTAACCTGGAACGCAGCGCGGGTCATTGCCCCCACGCTGCAAAGTGTGCGTGAGCAGTCGGAAACCGACTTTGAGTACCTTGTCATCGACGGAGCCTCGACCGATGACACGCTGCGCTTGGTGCGCGAGGCGGCCATCCCTGGCACGCGTGTGTTCAGTGAACCAGACAACGGATTGTATGACGCCATGAACAAGGGAATCGATTGTGCAGCAGGACGTTACCTTATCTTCCTGAACGCTGGCGACGCCTTTGCCGATGCTGACACGCTGACCCGTCTGGCAGCTTTGGCCGCCAGCGACCCCGGTGTGATTTACGGGCAGACACAACTTGTCGACAGTAACCGGCGCGTGGTGGGCGCGCGTCACCTCACAGCCCCCGACACACTCACTGCCGACAGTTTCAAGCGCGGCATGCTCGTGTGCCACCAGGCTTTTGTCGCTCGGCGCGACTTGGCTTCGCACTTCGACCTGAACTACCGCTTCAGTGCCGACTACGACTGGTGCATCCGCGTACTGAAACGCTCGTCGGCCAATGCCTACGCCGGGCTGCAACCCATCATTAGTTTCCTCACCGACGGACTCACCACGCAGCACCATCGCGCCTCGCTGCGTGAGCGTTTCTGCATTATGTGCCGCTACTATGGCACGTTGCCCACCATCGCACGCCACATCGGCTTCATCCCGCGCTACGTTAGGCAATGCGTGCGCAATCGTACCAATCAAACATCAAATGAATAATGATGGAAACTGACCTTCAACAGCAGTTGTCGCGCAATCGATATTGCGTTGTGGATTATCTCCATGGCTCTTTTTCGGCCAAGCAACTTTTGTCGTTGCCTTGCACTGTGATTGCGCTTGCCATGCAAGGCTGGGCCGACCTGGATGTGAACCTGGAGCGGGTGCGTGTCGAGCCGGGAGTGTGTTTGTGTTATTCCGAACTCTCGCCGTTGTGTGTGGTGTCTTCAAGTTCCGACTTCAGGGTGCGCCTGTTGCTTCTCGACCGTGAGTTTGCTTTCACGTGCAGCGATGGTATAGAGACGGCCCTGCCGCAAGCACTGCATGATTGCCCACTGCTACATGTGGCCGATATGCAACTGCTTGCAGCCTTACAAGCCATGTTTGATGCGCTCAAGGCATTGTCACTCAATACTATGGTGACAGTTAGCACGCAAGTGAGCGGGGGAGTGGTGCGGTCGTTGATGCTGTTGCTTGGCGATTTGTCGATACGCAACCGCTCCTCGAGCGCACGACGAACGCCCTACACCATGGCCGATACCTATTTCCGCCGTTTTGTCAGGCTCTTGGACGACAATATCGCCTTGCGGCACGAAGTGGCTTTCTATGCCGAGCAAATCCATATCTCGTCAAAGTATCTCAACCAGATTTGCCAGCGCAAAACGGGGCGCAAAGCCAAGGAGCTTATTTCGCAACTGCTCTTGCGCAACATCAAGCGCGAGCTACTCGTAAGCGGAAAGTCGATGAAGGGCATCGCTGCCGAATATGGCTTTGCCGACCAGTCGAGCATGGGGAAGTTCTTCCGCAAGTTGACCGGCCTGTCGCCCTTGCACTACAAGCAATGGAAAAGTCAGAACAATGGATAATGTTTCGAGTTATCTTATTTTTCTATGTGGGTTTAAATGCGTATGACAGATAGGGGTGGATTGCCCGGCTTTTTTGTCTCGATCAGGGGGGACGAAGCAGTGGGCTGCGGCTCAATGCTTTAGCATGATTTATCCGCCCCATGCTGTTATTAGTTTAGATAAACCACATTGTAGGGATTATAGAAAATTCAATGGGTTTCTTTCCCAAATTACTCATCTTATGAACCGCTTTTTGCTTTTGGTTTTGCTGGGATTGCTGGCTGCTTTGGCCACGGTGGTGAACAACCTGTTCTCGCCGGCGATGCCGTTGCTGGCTGATGAGCTGGCGTGCGAGCCGGCGATAGTGCAGCTGTGTCTCACGGCGAGCTTGTTGGGCTTGGCGTTGGGGCACCTGCTTATCGGTCCGCTCAGCGACCGCTTGGGGCGTCGTCGCCCCCTGCTGTGGTCGATGGCCTCCTATGTTGCCGCTTCGGCTGTTTTGGTCACATTGCCTCCCGTTTGGCTGATGATTGCTTTGCGCCTCGTGCAGGGGGTTGCTGCTGGCGGGGCCATTGTCATCTCGCGTTCCATTGCCGCAGACATGGCCACGGGCGACCGACTGATGCGCATGCTTGCCGTTATCAATGTGATTAATGGCCTTATGCCCATAGTTACTCCCATGCTTGGGGGTAAACTTACTATAAGCATAGGCGTGAGCGGTCCGTTTTGGGCAATGCTCGTTGCCGGGGTGCTGCTTGCCGACGGCTGCTGGCATCTGCACGAAACGCGCCCCGCCATCCAGCGTTCCACAGCCGGCTGGCAACATGCTTTGGGCTTATTTGCCCGCGTGTTGCGCAATCGTGAATGTGTGTTCACTTTATTGCATCAAGCTGGGGCGTTGGTGGTGCTGTTTGCCAATATCGCCTTCACGCCGTTCCTGCTTACACGTGCGGGCTATGGTCCGGGCGCCATCGGGGTGGCTTTGGGCTGCAACGGCGTTTTCACTGCTTTAGGAGCTGGCTTAGCGCCTGCCATTGGCGATGCGCGGCGGGGCATTTGGGTGTCGTCGGTCGGCTTGATTGTGTTGGCTCCTGTCCAGGCCGCTCTGTTGTGGTGTGGAGCCGGACTGTGGCCTTATGAGGTGCTCGTGTGCATGATGCTTGTGTTCGTGGGAATGACGCTTACCAGTTCATCGAGCCATGCCATGGAGCTGGCTCGCGATGTGGCGGGTACAGCCTCGGCTGTGCTCGGAGCCGCTGGCTTTGTCGTGGCGGCAGTGGTACCCCCGCTCACTGCCGCTGGTAATATGCTGCGCACCACAGCCCTCATTTTCCTCGCCGGGCCGGCGATGGCCTTGCTGTTCGCCATTCTCCACCGTCGAGCAGCCAAATAGCTTACTTTTTTCCACTCCATTACCCACAATGATTGACTCCCACACCCATTTGTATGCCCCGGAGTTTGACGACGACCGCGAGGCGATGGTGACCCGTGCCCGGGAGGCCGGTGTCACCCACGTGATTTTGCCCAACGAGAGCGTGGCAAGCGTGCCACTGCTGTGGGCCATGCAGGACAGCTGGCCCGATTTTGTGTCGGTGGCCCTGGGCCTTCACCCCGAGGAGGTGCGCGACGACTGGCGCGAGCAGTTGGCCCGGCTGCGCCCGCTGCTCGATGAGCGACCCTGTGTGGCAGTGGGCGAGGTGGGCATCGACCTGTACTGGGACCGAACCTACCGCGACCAGCAACTTGAGGCTCTCGACACCCAGTTGCGTTGGTGCGTGGAGAAAGACATTCCGTTTATAATCCACTGCCGCGAGGCGCTTGATGAGGTGCTGTGGGTGATGGACAATTTCGGTCGACCGCTGCCATCCGGGGTCTTCCACTGCTTTGCCGGCACGGTGGCCGATGTGGAGCGTGTGCGCATGCGCGGCGACTTCTATTTTGGCGTGAACGGCGTGGTGACCTACAAGCGCAGCACCGTGCCCGCGTTGCTGCCCGTGATTGGGCTCGACCGAATTTTGCTTGAGACCGACGCTCCCTACTTGGCCCCCGTGCCGCACCGTGGTCGCCGCAACGAGAGTGCCTACCTTGCCGATGTGCGCGACTTCGTGGCCGCCCAGCTACAAGCAACCCCGCAGCAGGTCGACGACGCCACCGCCGACAACGCCCGACGCTTATTCCCGCTTCCTCAATGATGATAATGGAACCCACCTTTAGTTGGGTTGTCGCACTCATGATGCACCGTATGAAGCAGGCAGGCTGATAATCAAATGATTTTCTGCCTGCCTGCTTGTGCCCAGAGTGGGACTTGAACCCACACGGCCGCAATGGCCAAGGGATTTTAAGTCCCTCGTGTCTACCATTCCACCATCAGGGCGACATTTAGGCTGCAAAATTACGCATTATTTGCCAACTGGCAATGGATAATGGGATTTTTTTTCGCCGAGGCAAAATAATTGCCCCAATCAAAGCGTTATCGTTTCATGAAGAGAATCTTCTGTATGTTTGCGTTGATAGTCTTGTTGTGCGGCTGTGACCGCGTGAACAACAAGGAGGTGCCGCAGATGATGGTGCGCATTGATTTGGGCACCTATGCGCTGTGGAACACTTATGGCGTGAGCGGTGCGGGCGACTACCGCATCTTCAACCGCGAAAAGCGTCTGCCAGCCAATTTCCCTTATAACATGAACACCTACACGGGTTATGGCGGAGTGCTGCTGATGATGGGCTTTGAGGGCGGCGACTTTGCGCCGGTGGCCTATGACGCAGCGTGTCCGGTGGAGAATCGGGCCGATGTCAGTGTGGGCGTGGATGCGAACTTCGATGCCGTGTGTCCGCGTTGCGGTTCTCGCTACAACGTGTTTAACGGCGGTGGTGGCCCCTTGAGCGGTCAGGCGCATGATGCGCATTACGGCCTCCGTCGCCTTTATGTGCGCGCCACCAACAATGGCGGTTATATGATTTCCTCGCAATAAATGCCTCGTGTTCAAAGAGCTGTAATGTGATATCACCATGGAGATTTCACCTGCTTTGAGGGCTTATGTCGAGCATGAGATTCTGCCTCGATACAATGGTTTTGACGCGGCTCATCGGCTTGACCACGCGCTCACTGTCATCAACCAAAGTCTGACCCTTGTGGCCACGCTGCTTGCCAAGGGCGAGGCGGTTAATCCCGACATGGCCTACACGGTTGCCGCTTACCACGACACCGGCTTGTGCGAGGGGCGCGAGGTACACCATTTGGCCAGTGGGCGCATAGTGCGCGCCGACTGCGAGCTGCGCCGATGGTTCGATGAGGGGCAAATTGAAGTGATGGCTCAGGCCGTCGAGGACCACCGCGCTTCGGCAAAGCGGGAGCCACGCTCTATCTATGGCCGAATCGTGGCCGAGGCCGACCGGGTGATTGTGCCCGAAGTGATTGTGCGGCGCACAATCCAATATGGTCTCGATCACTATCCCACTTTGAATCGCGATGAGCACTACCGCCGCATGGTGAAACATTTGGTCGAGAAATATGGCCCAGATGGCTATTTGAACTTGTGGTTTCCCGATAGTCCAAATGCTGCGCGCCTTGAGGAGTTGCGCAGTTTGATAGCCCGAGAGGATGCCCTGCGCGCTGTATTCGATCAGTTGTTTGACCAGTTACACATTTAGGGCGAGTAGGGTGCGGAGCAAGGGAAAGCCCTCGATGAATCAAAACAAGGGGACACCTGCAAAACCGTGTGTTTCTGTGTTGGCTCGGTAGTGTGATAGACGGGCAAAGACCTCGAAGAGGTCGGGCGGGTCGAAGACCCGGCACTATGTTAAAGACCATGCAAGAGCCTCGACGAGGCTCGCAGCTTGGTCACCGGGCAGTCACCATCGTCGTGCCTCGAAGAGGAACTTCAGCGGTGTCGGTGTCACGTGAGCCTGTGGTCGTTTCACTCGGAGTTCGAGTGCTCAATCATGTCGCGGTATACCCGGCCACGATGGTCTTTAACATGATGTCGGACCTACGGCACGCCGTGCCTCTTCGAGGCATCAGGGGAATCTTTGAACAAGATAGTATCTGCAAAACACATGGTTTTGCAGGTGTTCCACAACAAGCTTTGCTTTTTGGCTAACTTGCACTCATGTTGACACGCTGTCGCGGTCGAAATTAGGCGGTGTTTCGGCAATGGCAAGAAAAATTACGATTTTTCTTGCCATTGCGCTCAACTTGCACTAATTTTGCATTTTGTTTACAATAATACAGTAATAATGATAAAGCGAACTCTTTTGTTTCTGACAATGTTGTTCGCGTTGTCGTTGGGTGTTCATGCGCAAGCCTATTGCGGTGAGCATCAGTTCGATGGCGAACACAAGAACGAGGTTTCGAGCTATGTGATGGGTGGCGACAACGTGGTGTCGGGTCGTTTTGGCGGCCTGGCGGGTTCCTACACACACCATTTCACATCGCGCTGGCACGTGGGCGGCGATGCCCAGGTACAGTTCTACAAGCAACTCTACTCGATTGACGTCCAGGGTGGTTACCGCGTGCCAGTGAAATATGGCCACATCTATTTCGATGCCAAGGGGCTGCTCAATTTCTACCATCGGTGGGGGTTCACCGAGTCGATTTTCAACCTGTCGGCCACATGGGAGTCGGCCTATGTCGATATCCGTCTGGGCGAGTCGCTGATTCACTTCCGCAGCACATCGTGGGGCATTAAGTACGGCTACACCGAGCCGCTGACGCTCACTTTCGGCATCGGGGCAAATATCCGCCATCGCAGCAACCCCTGGAATGTGGGGCTGTTCTTCCGCAACTACGATGAGTTCTACTACGAGAACTGGAACATCAACTGGGGCATCCGTTTCTATGCGCCGCTGCACCGCCAGCTGCGGCTGTATGGCGAGTTCAATGTGCGCCCGGCAGGCAGTATCAGCCAGCTCGCCAGCCGCTACGAGGGCTCGCTCAAGTTGGGCCTGAAGTATAAATTCTGAGTGGAACCAGGAATAACAATCAACAAAACGGAATCATTATGAAAACAAAATATATCATCGTTGCTGCTGGGCTGGCAGCTGTGTTGCTGACGCACAGCTCGTGCGAAAAGGTGAGTCCGTCGGGTGTGCTCATGGCCGGCACGGCCGTTGAGGACCGCGTGCAGATGTCTGAAAAGTATTACAAGCAATACCTTGTTGATTACAAACTCGATGCCGACTTGATGTATAAAGATGGCATGGATAACAAAGGCGAGTACACGTTTCTTGTCGGGGCCGACAGCCATTTGACTACCGATCCGGGTCGAATGGACGAGATGCTGCAAATAGGGCTTGACAACGACGACCTGCTCTATGTGCACCTGGGCGATATTGCCGACACCAAGCCCGAGTATTACATCGTGCTCGACTCTTTGCTTGCTCAGGCCAAAGGGCGTTATGTTGCCAAGAACTATGAGGTCAACGAGTATGGGCGCTTTATTTACAAACGCAATCCTTACGACATCATGGGCGAGGAATACGCAAGCATCAAGTACCCCTTTTTCCCGGTGGTCGGCAACCACGATCTCACGCACAACGGCTGGGCAATGTGGTGCAACATCTTCGGGTCGTCGTTCTATGAGTTTGATGTCTTTGTTGGAGATGACGAAGATACAGGAAAGTATAATTACGACCATTTCATCTTTTTAGACACAGCCAGTGGCACGCTGGGCAAGACGCAAATCGACCTTATCGAGAAGGGTGTGCTCGACGGCGATGTCCATTACCGCCACACATTTGTGTTCAGCCACACCAACATTTTCCGTCCATCGGCTTTGCAGTTTGCCTCCACATTTGCCCGCGAAGAGACTTTCTTCCTGCTTAAGCAGTTCGAGGAGTGGGGGGCCGACATCGTGTTCTGCGGCCATGTGCACAAGTGGGACGAGCGCGAATACAACAAGGTGACCTACCTCACGCTCGACTCGATGAGCGAGCGCAACAGTCCCGAGCCGGGCGACTATCTGGTGCGCGTGCATGTGCTTGCTGACGGTTCCATCACCTGGGAACGTGTGCACATGAGCTACGTGGCCAAGAATGCCTGACCGCCGCCCTGTTTCTCACAAAAACCATAACGAAGAATGATACGTAATCAGCACATCGTTTTCCTCACCGGTGCCGGCATGAGCGTGGAGAGTGGCCTGAGCACTTTCCGCGGTAAGGACGGATTGTGGAACAACAAAGACTGGCAATACTATGCCAGCACCGAAGGGCTGGACCAAGAGCCGGCCGAGTTTTTGCGTTTCTACAACTGGCGCCGACAGAAACTCGCCGAGGTTGCGCCCAACAACGCGCACCGCATGATGGCGGAGCTGGAGAAAACGAACCGGGTGACGATTATCACGCAAAATGTGGACGACCTGCATGAGCGTGCCGGCAGCACGCACGTGCTTCACCTGCATGGTGAATTGCGCAAAGTGTGCTCCTCGTTCAACCGCCTCGACGCGCGCTACATTCGCGACTATCCGCTCACCACGCCAATCCGTGTGGGCGATGATGCCGGCGATGGCTCGCAGATGCGGCCATTTGTTGTGCTTTTTGGTGAGTTTGTTTCGGGCATGGACCAAGCGATGGCACTTGTTGGCGAGGCTGATGTTTTCGTCGTGGTAGGCACCTCGTTGATGGTCTATCCGGCTAACGGCCTCATAAATTATGCCCGCGTCGATGTGCCCAGATTTGTCATCGACCCCGCCAATATGCCGCAGTGCGAGGAATTGGGCTTTGAGCACATTCAGGCCACGGCTGTCGGCGGCATGGCGGTGTTCCTCGAGCGCCTCACGACGTTGTGAGGTTTTATCGGGTGGTGGCCGGGGCTTCCTGTATGCCCCACGAGGCGCCATTGCCGGTCACGTGCGGCCAGCCGTCGCCGTCCCACTTCACCTCGTCGAGCCAGGCAATGCGCCCCTTCTCGGGTGCGGTGCGCAGGTAGCCGTGAAAGAACATCCAGGTCTTGCCTGCCTCGTCCTCAATAATTCGTGAGTTGTGGCCAGGGGCTATGCAAACATCGTTGGTGGTGAGCATGATTGTGCAGGCGTTGCCGAGCATGGGCATGCCTTCCTTGTCGTAGTACGGGCCAAACAGGTTGGTGGCGCGGCCCACCACCGTCTCGTAGGTGCTGCGCGCACCCTCGCAGCAGGCACCGATGCTGCAAAACAGGTAGTAGTAGTCGCCGCGCTTGTAGACGTACGGTGCCTCGAAACGTGTGCCAGCAATCTGGTGCTTCACGCTCAGGTCCTTCACCGCCAGACCGTCGTCGGTGAGCTCGATGAGCCAGATGCCGAACCAGCTTCCCCACACGATGTATTTGTGGCCGTCGTCCTCGATGTAATTGGGGTCGATGGAGTTTCTCACGCCCACCTCGCCGCTGGAGAACAGTTTCCCGTCGCCCACGAGCTTGAAAGGCCCGGCGGCACTGCTGGCGGTGGCCACGCCAATGCTGGCGGCATCCACGCCGCCCCACGTCGAGAGCGCAAAGTAAAGCACATAACGGCCATTTTGACGCGTGACGCACGGCGCCCAGTAGCGTTTCACCTCGGGTACAAAGGTGGGGTGGGGGTTGTCGCCAAAGGCATCGCCCACGCAGACCCAGTCAACAAGATTCGAGCTGCGGTATACTTTCTCGCCAGTGGCAAGCAGATAGTAGTAGCCGTCGTCGCCACTGATGACGGTGGGGTCGGCAGCATCCTCGTCGATTACGGGATTCCTGTATTGGCTGCCCGAGGGCTTCACACCCTGCGCCAGTGCCGACAGCGTGAGCACCAACGCAAACAACATCATCGCACACCGCACAGTGCCGCAGTGCATCGGGCGACGCCAACATTCGCTCATATACTCCATACTTTGATTGTTTTGTGGTTGTTCTTTCGTTTAGCGGCTGCAAATATACGAATATTTTTACGAAACAGCGGCATTGCGGCAACAAATTACCAAGCCCCGGCCTCCGAAACCTGAGTCAGATTCCGACCCGTCGGAGTGTGAAACCCTGGAAACCGCCCCAACGGAATAAGAAGCGGCAACTATCGGCGTGTTGTCTCCTCCAAGAAACCGGCTAAAACGAGCTGTGTGCGAAAAAGATTTGCCGGGCATCCACGAAAGACACAGTTTTGTCGTGCTTGGCACCCCCAACTTGCGCCGATGACGAAAAAAAATAAAAAATTATGGTTTTTTGGCGGCAAGCTTTGGCGAATTGAAATATTGTGCCTATATTTGCCACGACATTTCAAGCCATGGTGCTTCAAACGATAGACAAGAAAGTTTTAACCATTTTAAAATCTACAACTATGAAGAAATTGTTTTGCATGATTGCGCTGGCGAGTATGGCACTGAGCGCCTGGTCACAAACCCCATTGAGGCTGAGCACCTATAACGGCACTGCCGTTGAGCGCTACGACGGCATGCAGTGCGACGTGACTGTTGACCGCTACCTGGTCAACGGCTGGAACACGGTGTCGCTGCCGTTTGCCATGAGCGAGCAGGAGATTGACGAAGCCCTGGGTCAGGGCGTGCAACTGGAGCGTCTGGTGAGTGTGTCGCAGCGCGGCACCGACATCACGCTGTACTTCCAGGACTGCAAGCGTGAGGGTATCCAGGCCAATAAACCCTACATCCTCTATTATCCGGGCGAAACGGGCACAAAGACGCTTCGTGTGAACGCCTGCGTGGCCAACAAGGAATCGAAGGTGACGCTCACCACCGCCAGCGGTGTGGAGGTGACCATGAGCGGTGCTGCCATGAAGACCAACGGAAAGGGCCTCTATGGCATTCTGGTGGTGAACAACAGCGATGCCAACTTCACCCACATCGACAAGGACAACGTGTTCTACGCAACGCGCTGCTACATCAGCATCCCCGGCGACCAGCAGTACACGCTCACCGCCTGCCACTTCGCCCCCAGCGAGGTCACCAGCATCACCGACATTGCCGCCGAGAGCGACATTGTTGACGTGTACAATGTGCAGGGTATGCGCGTGGCGCACGCCATCACCGCCGGCGAGGTGAACAACCTGGAGCCGAGCATCTACATTGTGAACGGCCGCAAGGTGCTTGTGAAGTGACGTCGGGCTGAAGCCATTTTCCCTGACACCGAAGAAAGCTCACCCAGCCCGGCAGCGCAATGGCGCTGCCGGGCTGGGCTGTTCTTGCGTGAGGCCTGCCGTTGGCTTCCCACCTTAAATCAGCGTGCTTTCGTCGATAAGGTTATGCAGCATGGCATACACCGTGAGACCGGCCACACTCCTGATGCCCGTTTTGTGAACAATGTTCTTGCGGTGGCTCATCACCGTGTGCGGCGACACATGCAGCTGTTCGGCAATCTCTTTGTTGGTCAGCCCCTTGGCCACGAGCACCAGCACGGCCGTTTCGCGGGCCGACAGCTCGTAACCTGCCGGGGTGTCCCCGTCGGGCTGCGCCGGGTTGGCGGCTGCCGTGGTGGCGGCAATGAGGGTCTCGGCAATGGTGCCTCGGCTCTCGCGAATGTCCACCACGCCGTCGTAACGGCGCAGCTTGAGCTGCTCAACGTATTGGTAGACCAGTGCCACCACCGGCAGGTGGCGGTCGCCCAGCACGTCGGTGAGATTCTCTACCAGTGTGGGGTTGAGCAGCACCACATCGGGGCGCGAGGCAATCACACGCTGGGCCGCGTCGCGAATGTCGCGCACCGGCTCCAGTACCTTGAACCGCGACACCTCGTGCAGCAGGGTGCACATGCCCGCCACCACCACCTCGCTCGGCTCGATTATCAGCACCCGTGTCTTCATCGCCCGCACACCTCCTGTTCCAGTTGCTTCACGTAGGGCACCAGCACCTTTTCCTCAATCACGCTGTGGCGGTTCAGGTCGTTGGATACCTGCAGGATGTCGTATACCACATCCACGGCATCGTCGGTTGTGGCCTCCTCGGGCAGGTACTTGAAGATGATTTGCACCAGGTCGCTGAGCTTGTCCTCCAGGTCGCCGTGCTCCTCCACAAAGCTGTCGATGCGGTAGGTGTTGTCGCGCTCGCCGCGTTGCAGCCGCTCCACATGCGGGAACACCAGCTGCTCCTCGTGGGCGAAATGCTCGGCCACCTCGCGCTTGTACAGTGTGAAGAAGCGCAACAGCACGGTGGACACACGCTCGGACAGGTGCTCCGCGATGTGGTGCAGGTGGTGCTCGATGTGCGGCAAGCGCTTGAGCACGTAGTAGTCGTGCGACTGGCGCAGGTAAGGCACCAGCTGGCCCATCGGCGTGCGCAAGATGCGCTCGCGGTCGGGCGCAAACCCCTCGTGGGTGTAGATGTCGCACAGCAGCAGGAAGAACTCGGCGCTCACGCCATGCTGGGCACACACCTGCTCAATCGACTTGTCGCCAAACCCCAGTGCCAGACCCATGCGCTGCAAAATCAGTACCAGCCCCGGCTCGGCGGTAATCAGCTCGCTCATCTTGCGGCCGCTGTCGTAGTGAATCGCTTTCATCGTTTTCGAGAATATTCGGCAAATTTACCACAAAATTCTCGCCGCGCCAAAAATTGCGGCGCGTTTCTTGCTTGTGTGCGATTATTTCAGTAATTTCGCAGATTCTTATGAAATCGTTATGGAACCAACCCTTGAGCCCTTGAACGCTTTTGTGGAGCCTCAGCCGTGTGGCGTGGTAACCATCTCCTGCTCATGCCGTGACCTCGACATCGACGTTGAGGGAGCAACGCTCCGGGAGGCAAAACGCAACTTCTTGTCGCAACTGCCCGCGCGCTATGCCAATGCCGAGATTGTGTACCACACGCACTACGACCAGGAGCAATACCGGCAGCTGCTGCTCCGCGCCATCGACCTGTCGAGCACGCATCACTTGTCGCAGCGCGACAAGGGCGGCGAGCGCTATTTTGGCCATCCTGTGCGCGTGGCCGAGCGCTGCGATACCGATGAGCAGCGAATCGTGGCGCTCATACACGACTTGCTCGAGGACACCCCGGTTACGGCCCGGCAGCTGCTCGACGACGGCTTCCCGACGCACATCGTCGAGGCCCTCTTGGCAGTCACGCGCCGGCAAGGCGAGACCTATGAGCAGTTCATCGACCGGCTGGCAACCAACCCCATCGCACGCCGGGTGAAAATCGCCGACCTGCTCGACAACATGGATGTCACCCGGCTCCCCATCCTCACCGACGACGACTGCCGCCGACTTCAGAAATACCACCGCTCCTGGCGCAAACTGCTGGCCATTTCCCGAGCCCTGGGCGACCCGGAAAATGCAAGGCATGACGAGAATTATGAGTAAACGACGCGGCCTCGTCGGCGTATGTCAACACGCGCTCGATTCATTTCCCAATTCCCCATTCCCCCTCCCGATTCCCCATTGAACAATGCAGCTTTTCATCGTCTTCCTCGTTCTTGCCATAGCCCTTGGCTGGTGCCTGTGGCGCATCGCCGGCACCCTGCGCGGCCGCGGCGACTGCGGGTGCGGCAACAATTGTCATTGCAAGTCGGGCAAGTGCCACTGTAATGCGCACAGCGTAGCGAAAGATTGCAACAAGCGGTAGCAGCAGTGATTGCGAGTGCTGGCAAACTCACTGCTGGATCGCCCCTACCTATAATTCAGGCTCAATAACCTGTCGTGTGGGTAGTTGATTTGTCTAAAACGCCCATCCCCTGCGTCACCGTCTGCTTCGATGCTGTAAGGCAGCCGCGGCAATAAGCAGGGAGCGCATTCCACCATATCGGAGGCCAACAAAACCGCTCGATGCAATTTTTTTCGCTCAAAACCTTAAATTTCGCCCGAAAAATTTGCGTTTTTCACATTTGAGTGTTAATTTTGCGGCCTATTGTTAATTGAAAACGCATGAAGAAATCAAAGATATGGATTCTGACTGTGTTGATGGCCACCGCGCTTATCGGCTTGCTACTTGCGCAGATCATGTATATGGAAAACATGATCAAGATGCGCAACGAGCAGTTTGCCGAGCTCGTGAAGCGCAGCCTTTACGGCGTGTCGACCATGCTGGAGCAGAACGAGACGAAATATTTCCTCGACCAAGACTTGGAAGAGGCCGAGGCCACCTACAACACGCCCCGCGGCAAGGGACGCTTTGATGTCGGCGCCGACCTGCCGGCCATCGACCCGGCAACGGGCATCGACAGCCTGCGCCTGCGCCGCCCCGCCAACCTGGGCGCGCTCAAGGACTTCGGCCAGAGCTATAATTCGCGCCAGGAAGTGCTCAAGGGACAGTACCTCTACCAAAAGGAGCTGCTCAACGAGGTGATACTCACCATCCTCTCGCACAGCAGCGACCGCCCCATCGCACAGCGCGCCGACTCGGCCACCGTGCACGACTACCTGAAATCCGAGCTGGAGTTCAATGGCCTCAAGCTTCCCTTTGAGTTCGCCGTGGTGGCACGCAACAGCGGCATAGTCTACTGCACCGACGGCTATGCGCCCCAGAACCAGCAGCAGGTTTTCAGCCAGCTGCTCTTCCCAGGCGACCCCGTCAGCCGGCAGAACTACCTCTGCATCACCTTCCCCACCAAGAGCGACTACATCTTCTCGTCGATGCGGTTCATCATCACCTCGCTCATGTTCACACTCCTGCTCCTGATTGTGTTCATCTACACGGTGATTGCAGCAGTCCGCCAGAAACGTCTCACCGAAATCAAGAACGACTTTATCAACAACATGACGCACGAGTTCAAGACCCCCATCTCGTCGATTAGCATTGCCGCGCAAATGCTCAACGACGACTCGGTGCGCAAGAGCCCGGCCATGCTCAAGCATGTGAGCACCGTGATCAACGACGAGACCAAGCGGCTGCGCTTCCAGGTCGAGAAGGTGCTCCAGATGTCGATGTTCGACCGCAAGAACGCCACCATGCGCCTCGAGGAGGAGGATGCCAATGCCAACATCGACAGCGTGGTGAACACCTTCAAGCTCAAGGTGGAGCGCTACGGCGGCTCCATCACCGCCGCGCTCGATGCCGAGGACCCCATCATCAATGTGGACCGAATGCATTTCACCAACGTCATCTTCAACCTGCTCGACAACGCCATCAAGTATCGTCGCGACGACGAGCCGCTGCAGTTGCGCGTGGCAACACGCAACCCCGACGACGACACCCTCGAAATCACCGTGGCCGACAACGGCATCGGCATTCGACGCGAAGACCTCAAGCGCGTGTTCGAGAAGTTCTATCGCGTTTCCACCGGCAACCGGCACGACGTCAAGGGCTTCGGCCTCGGACTGGCCTACGTGAACAAGATGGTCACCCTTTTTGGCGGTAACATCACTGTGGAGAGTGAATTGGGAAAAGGAACGAAATTCATCATAACATTACCTTTATTAAAATAAACAATTATGGACGAGAAAT
Organism: Muribaculaceae bacterium; assembly: GCA_017443765.1. Taxonomy (GTDB): domain Bacteria; phylum Bacteroidota; class Bacteroidia; order Bacteroidales; family Muribaculaceae; genus Sodaliphilus. Next base: position 15,938 of record JAFSYB010000084.1, read on the forward strand.
TAAGAATCCTGCTGTGTGAAGACGATGAGAACCTGGGCACCCTCACCCGGGAGTATCTCGAGGACAAGGGCTACCGCGCCGAGCTGTTCGCCGACGGCGAGAGCGGCTACCGAGCCTTTCTGAAAGGAAAGTTCGACATCTGCCTGCTCGACGTGATGATGCCCAAGAAGGACGGTTTCCAGCTCGCGCAGGAAATCCGCACCGTCAACAGCGACGTGCCCATCATCTTCCTCACCGCCAAGAGCCTCAAGGAGGACATCCTCGAGGGTTTCAAGATTGGCGCCGACGACTACATCACCAAGCCCTTCAGCATGGAGGAGCTGGTGCTGCGCATCGAGGCCATCTTGCGCCGCGTCAAGGGAAAGAAAGGCAAGGAAGTCACCGTTTACAAAATCGGCAAGTTCACCTTCGACACCCAGCGACAGGTGCTTTTCACCGACGAGAAAACCGACAACCTCACCACCAAGGAGAGCGAGCTGCTCACCCTGCTGTGCGCGCACATGAACGAAATCCTGGAGCGTAACTTCGCGCTGAAGGCCATCTGGATCGACGACAACTACTTCAACGCTCGCTCGATGGACGTCTACATCACCAAGCTGCGCAAGAAACTCAAGGACGACCCCGACATCGAAATCATCAACATCCACGGCAAGGGCTACAAGCTCATCGCTCCCGACCCCGAGGTCAAGTGAGGCACCCAAAGCGACAACAATTAATCACCGAGAACCACACACGTTCGTTCTCGGTGATTAATTATGGCTCTATAACGGATAGCATGGGGGTAGCTTCATGCAATACCCCCTTTGGGTTGTGCGCCTTAAATTCGCCTAATTCGTGCAATTCGCATTGAGAATGAATTACCCCACAAAACGTTACAGAGCCAGAATTATACAAGCCGCCTCAACTGTTTTTGTGAAAAAACTTTGCTCGTAATCATCGCATATTGAAAAATTTTGTGTAATTTTGTCTTCAAGAAACATAGTGGTTGATTTCAGCGGAGTTATTTGCGCCACAAGATTACCAGGCGGATTGCTGTTTTCTTGATATTCAACTAATTATTTTCCCGTATAGCTCATGCTAATTGCCTGCGCTTATTGGCGATAGATGTTTATACACACTTGAACTATTAAGAGTTAGGAGCAAAAAAACTATGGCAGAACAGCGAAAAGTATCCATTCGATTCTACAACGACCACGAGGTGCGTGCCATGTGGGACGATGAGCAGAGCAAGTGGTGGTTCTCGGTACTCGACATCGTGGGAGCCATCAACGACCAAAACGACTATACCCGCACGCGAAACTACTGGAAGTACCTCAAAACCAAACTGCGCAAGCAAGGCAATGAGTTGGTTAGTGCCACTAACCAACTGAAACTGCTCGCTGCCGACGGCAAGCGCTACATGACCGATGTGCTCGACTATCATGGCGTGATGCTTTTGGCGCAGAACATTCCCAACACCAACGCCACGCACTTCGTGCGCTGGTTTGCTAGCGACAGCGAGAGCATCGACGGCAAGAGCCGCGAAAAGGCCTACGCCATGTGGGAGAGCGGTCTGATGGATAGTGTGGAGATAGGCACCACGCGCGGTTTGCAGCAGATTCACGCCTATCTGTTCGGTGGACTGTACGACTTTGCCGGGCGCATACGCACCGTCACCATTTCTAAGGGCAAAACCCTCTTCTGCGTGGCGGAGTATCTGCATGGTGTTCTCAAAGACATCGACCGCATGCCCGATGACACCTTCGATGAGATTGTGGCCAAATACGTCGAGATGAATTTGGCGCACCCGTTTATGGAGGGTAATGGCCGCAGCACGCGCTTGTGGCTCGACTTGCTGATGAAGAACCGCATCGGTTGTTGCGTCGACTGGAGCCGCATCACCAAGCGTGACTACCTCAACGCCATGATATTGAGCGCAGCCGACCCATCGTGGCTGAGGACGCTGCTTCGCGGCGCCCTCACCGACAAGATTGATGACCGGGAGATGTTCATGAAAGGTATCGACTATTCTTATTACTACGAGCAGGAAGACTGACCATGAGCCGCAACCCGCCACGGCCCCACCGGCAGGCAATCCACGACGGCACAAGCAATTTATAGCCCACCACCTAAACAGTAAAATACGATGATTATGAAAAAGATTTTGACAATTACAGTTGTGTTGCTGATGGCATCGGCGGCATCCTTTGCGCAGTCAACGGTGTATGTGACTCGGGAGATAACGCCCGAATCGCTGGTGAAAATCTATGAGGCTCTTGGCGTTGAAGCCAAGGGGCGTGTGGCAGTGAAAATATCGACTGGCGAGGGCAGTAATCCCAACTACCTGAAGCCTGAGCTTATCAAAGACCTGGTCTACAAGGTGGACGGCACCATCGTTGAGTGCAACACCGCCTACGGCAGCGGTCATGGTAACGAGCGAGATGAGCGCAACACGTCGGCCAACCACTGGCGCGTTATCGAGCGTCACGGATTCACCAACTACTTTCCTGTGGACATCATGGACGAATATGACGAGATACGCATCCCCGTGAACGACCGCAAATATATCAAGTACGACATCGTGGGAGGGCACATCGCCAACTACGACTTCATGATAGCCCTCAACCATTTCAAGGGCCATCCCATGGGCGGCTACGGAGGTGCGCTCAAGAACCTCTCGATAGGCTGCGCCAGCAGCAACGGCAAAGCCTATATCCACTCGGCCGGCAAGATGGAGAAGCTCGACATGAGTAAGCTCTGGACACCTGAATACATTGGCGACCAAGACGGATTTCTCGAGAGCATGGCCGCCGCCGCGCAGGCCGTGGTGAACTACTTCCAGAGGCATGATGGCATCATTTTCATAAGTGTGATGAACAATATGAGCATCGACTGCGACTGCGTGGACCATCCCGCGCCAGTCAAGCTCGAGGACTACGGCATCTTGGCGTCGACCGACCCCGTGGCTCTCGACCAGGCCTGCGTTGACATCATCAACCAGCAGAAAGTGACCGCCACCAACGACCCCACCGACCTGCTCAATCGCATCAACAAGCAGCACGGCACGCACACCATTGAGTGGGCCGAAAAGATAGGTCTCGGCACCCGTCGATACACTTTAATAAATATCGACCAATAAGATAGTTGGGGATTTAATGGCAACATCGACTGTGGCAACACGACAAGGACCAACGCCGAAACACCAAGAGCGCAGGTCTTGTCCATATCATCAAGCAGATTGCCTCCCACCATGTCTACGGCCAACGTCACCTGTTAACCTCGCTGCCGCAACAACTGGCATGGAACACAAAAAACTGATTACACACGTTAAGACCATCGGCGAGGAACGCAATGAATGGCTCGTACATGCCACTGACGATGTAGATTAAGGTATTTCATTTTTGCGGTGCATCTCATCGTCTGCCACGAGAAAGCAAAGGGCTCTCTCAAAGAAAGCCACATTCAGTAAAAAAGTCTAAAAGTGGCTTCAATGAGCGAAAGGCGTGTCTCTAAAGCGTTTCACAACTCTTTCGCGCCTCAAAATTAGTATTTATTTTTCAATCTGCAAAATTATACTCGGCTCTTTCAGCGGAAAGGCGGCACGTTCTTTCGGTTTGTAGCCTTGCTGCAGACTTTTAATGATGGCTCGTATATCGCAATGCTCTCAATTACCTCACATAATAATAGTTCAGAGTTTATGGTTAAGAGTTCGTAAAAGCAGAGGGCTAAAAGTGAACAAATCACAAAATTGAGAAAAAAGGCCGCTCTTTCGTAAAATTTACGCAAGAAAATTTGGTGGGTTGAAAATAACGCTGTACTTTTGCGTGAAAATTACGCAAGTCATGAACGGTAAGAAGAAGAGAATCGTGGTGATGGGTGGGAGTTTCAACCCTCCCACATGTGCCCACTACAAGCTGATGGAGGAGGCCATTGTTGCACTTGATGCGGATAAAAGTCGGTACGCACGGGGAACCGCATCTTGATAAACGGAACCAACAAACAAGAGGTGTTTTGGGGCGTGAATCTATACAGCTGGCTGGGTGAGAATCATTTAGGTAAAATTATTATGGATATTAGAGGAAAGGAGATTAAGTGATGAAATACGACATCGAGATAATGAAAGCGATTGCGCGTATGAATCCGGCTGTGACGGTTATCTATTTCTGGGGTCACACCCCCAACCCGGCGAAGATGACTTCTGCTTGTTTCAGCCAGTGGTACGACTGTTACTTTGAGGTGGCAGGGGTGCGATACCACACCGCCGAACAGTATATGATGGCCAGCAAGGCACGTCTTTTTGGTGACGAGGAGGTGCTCCAAGAGATTATGGCTGCATCCACTCCATACGACTACAAAGAGTTGGGCCGGAAGGTACGTGGTTTTGACTAAGCCAGTTGGGGTGCCAAGAAGTATGAGATTGTGTTGGAAGGAAACAAGGCCAAGTTCGGGCAGAACGCTGACTTGAAAGCGTTTCTGCTCTCAACAGGCGATGCTCTTTTGGCCGAAGCCAGTCCCTACGACAAAATTTGGGGTATTGGACTGAGTCGAGAGCAGGCAATGAACGGCACGGTGGAGCAGTGGCAAGGAGAAAACTTGCTGGGCTGTGTGTTGATGGACGTGCGTGATTGGCTGAAAACGGTTTAGCGCGTAAATGGGAACGACAATGGGAACATACACCTACAAGTACCCGCATCCAAGTGTCACGACCGACTGCGTGATATTTGGATTTGATGGGACAAAACTGAGAGTGTTGCTTGTCGAGCGGGGTGTAGAGCCGTATAAAGGGCGCTGGGCTTTCCCCGGCGGCTTCTTGCGGATGGACGAATCGGCCGAAACGGGCGCATTGAGAGAGCTGCAAGAGGAGACCGGACTGAAAGGAGCCTACATCAAACAGTTCCACACTTTCTCGGACCCCAATCGTGACCCGCGGGAGCGTGTGCTGACGGTGGCCTATTATGCTTTGGTGAAGATGCGGGAAGTGAAAGGCGGCGACGATGCCGCCAAGGCCGGATGGTTTGCCCTGGACGAAGTGCCGTCGTTGGCTTTCGACCACGACCTGATTCTGCGGGTGGCCTTGAAGGAACTGCGCAAGCAGATACACTTCGAGCCAATAGGCTTTGAACTGCTGCCCGACAAGTTCACAATCAAGGAACTGCAGCTGCTTTATGAAGCCATACTCGATGTGAAGTTTGACCGACGCAACTTCTATAACAAGATGATGCATCTGGAGATCCTCACGCAGTTAGATGAAACTGTTTTTAACTCCCCCAAGAAGGAGGCATATTTGTTCAAGTTTAATCCAGAGAAATACAATGAGTTGAAACAAAAAGGATTTAGATTGGAGTTTTAGTGCACGTTGGCCCGTGGCCGGAAAGAGCAAAAGCATGAACAGCGAAATGACCCGCATTGAGACTGTCTGTGCACCGGCAAGCGTGAAAATAAGAATGTTATTTTTGATAGAAACAGAAAGATATGTACAACAGAGCATATACACCCGAGATGATAACGGAGCTGAAGCCGAATGAGATATTTGTGTTTGGCAGCAACCTTGCCGGCGCGCATGGCGGTGGGGCGGCACGACTTGCCTATAATCGCTTTGGTGCGAAATGGGGGCAGGGCGTTGGACTGCAAGGTCAGAGCTACGCCATCCCAACCATGCAGGGTGGGGTGGAGACCATCAAGCCCTACGTAGATGGGTTTGTCGAGTTCGCGTTCAGCCATCGTGAGTACACGTTCCTTGTCACACGCATTGGCTGCGGGATTGCAGCCTTCACGCCACGCGAGATAGCGCCGCTGTTCGGGAAAGTGATTGACCTTCCCAACGTCATTCTTCCAAGGGATTTCGTGGAGGTGTTGCATCGGCATCCCGGCGTGGCTGGACATCCAGTGCACACGTGGGACTCAAATCGCGACTTCCTTGAACGGTACGGTGCCTTGATGGAACGTGTGAAAATGGGTGATGGTGCTGCGTACTATAAAGTGAAGGAGCTGCGCAGCGCCGAGTTCCGCAACACAGTTGAGATAGCGACTCATGGTTTCTATTTTACCGAGGGCGGACAAAGAGTGGAACTTCCCGACGATTCACAAATGATGCGCAATACGGTGTTCTACGAGCATGAGATCCATGCGGTTGATGCGTCGCAAAATGGTGTGCCAACAATCGTCGAAGTGCAAAACATCGACTGCCTGTATGCCGGAGTTCGGTTGAAAGCGCAAGGCTATAACCCTGCTGTTCTGAATATGGCCAGCAGGCGTAATCCAGGAGGTGGGGTGACATCAGGTGCCGGCGCGCAAGAGGAGACGCTATTTCGCCGGACGAACCTTTTCCGTTCGCTTTATCAGTTTGCTCCCTACGCGGGGCAATACGGCATCAAGAGCTCGCCTCGCCAGTATCCTCTCGACAGGAACTTTGGTGGTGTCTATACACCCGAGGCCATCTACTTCAGGGATTGTGAGCAAAAGGGATATGCCTTGCTGGAAAAGCCCGTCAGCCTATCGTTTATCACGGTGGCAGGCATAAACCACCCCGACTTGACGAGTGCCGGTGAGATAGCCAGCCATCATGTGGAGCCTATCAAGAACAAGATACGTACAATCTTGCGCATGGGATTGGTGCATGGTCACGACTCCCTGGTGCTTGGCGCTCTGGGCTGTGGAGCTTTCCGTAATCCACCCCGTCATGTGGCACGTCTGTTCCATGAAGTGATGGACGAGCCGGAGTTCAAGGACAAGTACCGTCGCATTGTGTTTGCCATCCTCGATGACCACAATGCTCATCAGAAGCACAATCCCGAAGGGAATTTCAAACCGTTTGCCGAAGAGTTTGCCGAGATGAACCGCCCGCAACCCGCCAACGATGAAACGAAGGTTTAGTAGATGAAGAGCAACAAAATTAATCGAGGCAAGCTTTTGGCATACTTGCTTCGCCACGACAAGAAGTACCCATTTGATGAACATGGGTGGCGTGAAATCAGTGACCTGACAACCCATTATGGCTATACCGTAGAAGAGTTGAGGGAAATTGTAGCGACTAATAATAAGCAACGATTTGAGTTCTCCGATGACATGACCCGTATCAGGGCAAGACAGGGGCACAGCGTGCGGGTGGATGTGGAGCTTGAGGAGATGCTGCCGCCCGACGTGCTGTATCACGGCACTGGAGAGCAATCCCTTGCTTCTATCATGGAACAGGGTATCATCAAAGGTAATCGTTTGTATGTCCATCTGTCAGAAACCATAGAAACTGCCGTGAATGTTGGCAAACGGCATGGAAAGCCAGTTGTGTTGGTTATTGATGCCAGGCGAATGGCCGAAGACGGCCACACATTCCTGCGCAGCAGGAATGGTGTATGGCTGACGGACTATGTGGCTGTGAAATACCTCAGGGTGAATGGTTCAGATTTTTGAGCCATTACCTTGTTTTAGCAGTTTGTAGTTTCCCCCTGAATAAGTTTACACCTTATTGCTTATTTCTAATGATGTTCTTGCCGTCGCATTCCAATTTCTCGGTCCCTTGCAGTTCTGCTTCAATCGTTTCTCGATCCACAAAGAAGACTTTTAATGCCGAAGAATTGGGATAGCGATTGAAATATGGGTTGTTGCACAAAAACAACTGAACATCCTTGACTTTCTTGTTTGCCGACACGTTGTTATAGTAGTAGGTGATTCTTTCAACAATGCGTGGCAGAACCTTGATGCCCACTCGCTCGTCATTAAAGGTGACAACCGCGATGACATGCCACTTTGGGCGTTTGTCAACCCCTTCTTCATTTTGTTCGGCAGATCCCCGATGCGAAATGGTGATATGCCGTCCGTATTTCGCGTTTATATGATTCATGATGCTCACGAACACGGCACCATGTGAGGAAGTGTCTTTGAGCTGGTTCACGCCAATATGGTAGTGAATCATTTCGTGAAGAATGGTATCCTCAACCTCTTGTTCCGACAAATCTATTCGGGTGTTGATACGCAGGCAAAAGTCATACTTTTCTACCCTGCCATCAGGCAGCGTGCGTTTTTTGTACACCACTTTGCCGAGGAATGTTTTCGCATCGCTCAACCGAATGGGAAGTTTGGGGAGTTCCCCGGCAAAACAAAGCCGGTTGAACTCCTCAAACTTTTGTTCAATGTATGGTATCGTGGCTCGCATTGCTTATTCTGCTTCAAGTTCCGAAAGAGCGCAAAAGTCGATTGCAAAAGGCCCGTAGGGGCGGAATAGGACACAATTACGAGCAATTTGTAAACGCATGGGCATACTTCTTATTTGAATATTCAAAAACAAAAATCGTTTACTATTCGGTTGCCGTTAAATTGGAGGTGCCGTCGCTGGGGCTTGTATTCAGCGTGGCTTATGGGTGGTATTGCGATTTCAATTGGCCGTTCAGTGTTTTACGGCAGAATCGACTCCGACTTTGCAAAGATACGGCAAGAAATCGAAACCCACAAGAAAAACCTCCGAAACCTGTGTTCGCGGTGCGAAAACCGGGCATGTCTACACCACGCATACGACGCTTAGTTGGCCCTCTTCGAGGCCCATTGATGTGAGTATCGCCTATCCCCACGCCGCGCAGGTCTTCGACTTGCACGCCGTGGGGTTTCAGCTACTTCAAGGCCTTCGGCCTTGCCCAGCTCTTCGAGCAGGGGAATCGTCGGTCGACTCAGGCGTAGCTGGTTGTGCTTTCCTTTGCAAGGCTATCCCCATGCCTCATTGACTGGGGGGCTGTCACTTGCGGTAGCGGTACTTGACACCGAGGTTATACATGATAAAGGCCTGAATGTCGGTGTACTCGTCGATGACCTTGGCGATGGGCTTGCCGTGGCCATGGCCGGCATTGGTGTCGATGCGGATGATTTTGATGGCATCGCCGGTGTTGCTGGCCTGGAGCTGAGCAGCGTACTTGAACGAGTGCGCCGGCACCACGCGGTCGTCGTGGTCGCTGGTGGTGACCATGATGGGCGGGTAGGGCGTGCCGTCGTTGTGGATGGTGTGCAGCGGGCTGTAGCCCTTGAGGTAGTTGAACATCTCGGGGTTGTCGTCGCTGCGGCCGTAGTCACGCGCCCAGTTCCAGCCGATGGTGAACAGGTGGTAGCGCAGCATGTCCATCACGCCAACCTGGGGCACAGCGGCTCCCCACAGGTCGGGACGCTGGTTCACCACGGCACCCACGAGCAGGCCGCCGTTGCTGCCGCCATTGCAGGCAATCTTGCCCTTGCGCGTGTAGCCCTGCTGGATAAGCCACTCGGCGGCAGAGATGAAGTCGTCGAACACGTTCTGCTTCTGCATCAGCGTGCCGGCCTCGTGCCACTGCTCGCCATACTCGCCGCCGCCGCGCAGGCACGTGTAAGCGCAGATGCCGCCCTGGTCGAGCATGGCAAACGGGGTGCGCGAGTAGCTGAACGCGGGGTTCATGCTGATGTTGAAGCCGCCGTAGCCATAGAGGAACACCGGCCGCTGGCCGTCGCGCTTGAGCCCCTTCTTGTAAATCAGGAACATGGGTATGCGCGTGCCGTCGTTGCTGGGGTAGAACACCTGCTCGGTGACATAATCGGCGGGATTGAGGGCCACCTTGGGGGCGAACAGCTGTGTGGACTGTCCGGTGGCCATGTCGAGGCGGTAGATGGTGGTGGGGAAGGTGTAGCTGGTGAAGCTGTAGAACACCTCGTGCTCGTCGCGCCGGCTGCTGAAGCCCACCGACCCGAAGGTGGGCAGCGCGATTTCGCGCTCAAGCCGCCCGTCGAGCGAATAGACGGCAGGGTGGCTCGAGGCGTCGCGGTCGTAGGTGAGCAGGAATTTGTGGTCGGCCAGCTGCGCATTGCTCAGCACGGCATCGCTCTCAGGAATCACGTCAACGGGCTTGGCCGAGCCAAGGTTGGCGATGTCGAAGCCAATCACCTTCCAACGCGGTGCGCCGTCGTTGGTGAACACGAAGAGCTTGCCGCCGTCCACGCCGATGGGCGAGTAGATGTATTTATCGCTGGAGCACAGTTTCACATAGTGCGGGTTGCGGTCCTTGAGGTCTTTCACATAGAGCGTTGTGGCCTCGCCGTCGCTCTGCTCGATGCACACAAAACGCTCCTTGTCCATCACCACAGCCTGGTGGAAGAGCAACGGTGCCGTGCGGTTCTCGTATTCCACATAGTCGTCGCTCTGCGGGGTGCCCAGGCGATGGTAGCACACGCGGTGGTACTCGTTCTTGGACGACAGCTCGGATTCCGGCTCGTCGTAGCAGCTGTAGAAGAAGCCATCGCCGAGCCATTCGGCGTTGGTGAACTTGGCCCAGCGGATGTGGTCGTCGAGCACTTGGCCGGTGACCATGTCCTTGACGAAAATCTCGTTCCAGTCGCTGCCGTTTCGTGTGATGGTGTAGGCCAGGTAGCGTCCGTCGTCGCTGAAGTCGATTTGCTGGAGTGCCACGGTGCCGTCGGCGCTTAGCGTGTTCGGGTCGAGGGCCACGCGCGGCTCGCCACTCATGGTGTCCTGCACATAGAGCACACTCTGGTTCTGCAAGCCGTCGTTCTTGAAATAGTAGTATTTCCCCTTGACAATAAACGGCGTCCCCCACTTGGTGTAGTTGGCGAGTTCGGTGAGGCGCTTGCGGATGTCGTCGCGGAAGGGGATTTTCTTGAGGTAGTCCTGGGTGATGCGGTTTTCGGCCTGTACCCACTGGGCGGTTTCCTTGCTGCGGTCGTCTTCAAGCCAGCGATAAGGGTCGGGCACCTGCGTGCCGAAGTACACATCAACGGTGTCTACCTGGCGCGCTTGGGGGTAGTTGACACGGGCACCGGCCAGTCCAGCCGAGCCCAACAGCAATGCACTGCACATAATCAGAGTTTTGTTCATTGTTTTTTGTGTTCTATTAATCAATGTTTTTGTTCTTATTTGGTCTCGTCGCTGTGGCTCGGCCGGCTGCCTTGGCTCTTGGTTGCGGGTTCTTGCTGCAGCTTGAACTCGATGTGCGCGGTCTTGTGCAGGAGGTAGATGACAACGCCCTCGATGAGGTAAGCCACGAGATAGCTGTACCAGATGGCTTGTGGATTCAGCCGGGCCATCACCCACAGCACGGGAATGACGGTGAGCGAGAGCGCGAGCGAGATGAACAGCGCCATCTTGTGGTGGCCGCAGAGCTTGTACACAATCATAAGCACATAGATGTAGCAGAATGGGATAAAGCTCAAGGCGAACACGCGCAGGACATGGTTGCACTGCGCGAGCATGGCGGGGTCGTCGCACCCGAAGAGCTCGGCGATGCGTTGCGGCCAAATCCACACTGCCATGCAGGTGATGACCATGGCCACGGTGATGAAGCGGAAGCCACGATAGATAACGAAATGCACGCCCTCGGAATTGGATTGCCCCACCTGGATTGCTCCCAGCGACTGCAAGGTGCGGCAGGTGCCGGCAAGGAAGAGGTTGTAGATTTGCAGCAGGTTCATGCACAGCGCAAACACGAAAATGCCCGTCCGTCCGGTTGCCGACAGGATGATGGAGTTGGCGCTGAGCAGCAGTAGCGTGAGGCATATCGAGGCCAACGCCAGCGGGGCACCTTGCGACAGGATGTCGGCCCATGTGCTTGACCAGGTGTGGTGATGGCGCATCGAGACCCCGAGGGTGCACGTGTTGTAGCGAAAATGCCACAGCATGATGGCGATGCCCACGAGGTGGCCCACCACGGTGGCCGTTGACGAACCCGCGATGCCCCAGCCGCAATACTTGATGAACACAATGTCGAGGGCAAGATTCACGGCATTGTCGATGAGGATGGCCACCGACACCAGCCGGGGACTTCCGTCGACGCCCACCATTGCCGATAACGCCCACATGAGCAGATAGACGGGTGCACCGAGCAGCATCACATTCAGGTATTCGCGGGTGGGCTGCAGCAGGTGCTCGTTGTTGCATAGCAGCTCGGCCGCCTGTGCGGGCCATAGCAGGGCCACGGCCGATAACACCAGCCCGATGGCCAGGCTGCCAATCAGCGCCTGTGTGTAGATGTAGCGTGCCCGCATCGTGTCGCCCTTGCCGATGGCATAGCCCACCAGCATGCTCGCGCCGGTGGCCACGAGCGTGGAGAGCGTAAACATGAGCTGCACCACTGGGCGCGACAGGTTGATGGCACTCACGCCGTCCTCGCCAATGAGGTTGCCCACAATGATGGCATCGACCACGTTGCCCAGACAGCCCGACAGCGCAATCAGAATCGACGACCACAGAAAGCGCCAGAACTGCTTCGACATTTCGCCTTGATGATTCATGGGGTGGTTAAATTTTGATATAGGTGGGTATTTTTCCTCCGCGCTTGTTGTGGAGCAGCGGCTCGCTGCTCCAGGTGAAGCGTGCAGCGGGACACCCTTGCCGGGTCAGGAATTGTGTCAGGTGGTCGCAAAGCGGCTGGAGCACTGTTTCGGGCTTGGCCTGGCACACGCCGCGCACCTCGATGGTGTCGGGAGTGGTCTGCACAAACTGGTATCTCACCAGGTTGGGCCACACTTCGGCCTCGGTGACCAGTCCGGCAACGCTGAACGTTTTTCCGCCGATGGTGTACATGTCGAGTGCCCGCCCGCGGATGTGCAGCACAGGCAGCGGGCAGCACTCGTCGGCCGACGGGCTGATGCGCACCACATCGCTCACAAAATAGCGGATGATGGGCTGCACATAGTTCGTCAAGTCGGTGATGAGTACTCCCGCCGACCATTCGTCGGCCATCCCCATGGGGCAGTTGTTGGCATCGACTGGCTCAACAATCACCCAGTCGTCGTTGATGTGCAGGTGGGGGCAGTCGTGGGTCATGGCCACCTCGCCGCCCTCGGTCATGCAGTAGTTGTTGGCTACCGGGCAGCGGAACGCCTCGCGCAGGAGCTGGTAGTTTTCGGGCGAGAGCATTTCGGCCGATGTGGTGACGTGCTTGAGCGAGAGGTGCAGTCGTCCTTGCAGCTGCTCGATGGCGAGCTGGGCAAGCATCGATGGATAGCCCGCCATGGTTTCGGGCTGGAACTCGTTGAGCTGCGACACGATGTGGTCCACGCTGTCGAGCACCGAGATGCCCAGCAGGTTGTCGGCACTCTCGGGGTGGGCGGCTTTCATGCGCAGCAGGGCGCCATAGCTCGATGCGCCGTTCGACAGGTGGATAACCGAGGCCCGGCGGTGCTTGGAGATGTCGAGCACATCGGCTCCGGCACCGCACAGCAGGCGCTGGGCGATGAGCTGGCCGTGGATTTTGTTGTGGTAATCGTCGCGCACCATGGGCAACGGATTGCCGGTGCTCCCCGAGGTGCGCAGGGCGGTGTACTGGTCCAGCAGCAGGCTGCGGTTCTTGAGCGGGTCGCGGTTCACATAGTCCAGCACTTGCTGCAGGTGCAGCCGTCTGTCGGTCACCCAGTCGTCGTAGTTGGCCAGCAGTGTGGCTTTGTCGGTGATGGGCAGTTGGGTGATGTCGGCATCGCAAGCCACGCCGGCATACAGCCGGGCAAAGTATGGCGAGTGCTCCTTCACATGGCCCACCAGCTCGGTGAGCCGCTGCCGCTGCAGTTTCATCCTTTCGTTGAGTGGCAACTGTGCACCAGCCTGCACAAGAGCCTTCGCATGCTCTATAGAAATCGTTTTCATAGCTGTATTCTTGGGGTTGGGATAGCGTGACTGCAAAGATACAACAAATTTCTCAATACTGGGTCAGTCAACACAAGTTTTTGTGTTTTGGTCATTGCATTTCAAGTTGCGCCGAGAGTGATGGCTGCTTATAGCGACATTCAGGAGTGTCCAGGACCGTCTGCCCGTTGAAACCCCTCCAGTGGATTTCGCCCCGATTTTTTCGTTTTTTTTGGCGAAAAAGCTGTATCTTTGCGCCATGATTACAAACCGCCAACGATGATGTCGCTGCCATTGGACTTCATTGCCGAGTTGCGAGGGTTGCTGCCCGATGAATGGCAAGCTCTTGCCAGCGCGCTCACCGACGCACAGGCCAGCGTGAGTGTGCGTGTGAACACGCGGCGCGGGGTGGCTGTGCCTGCCGCTGCGGCTCGCGTGCCGTGGTGCGAGGCAGGGTTTTATTGCCACGAGCGTCAGGCGTTTACTTTCGACCCCGACTTTCACGCTGGTCGGTACTATGTGCAAGAGGCGGCCTCAATGTTTATTCACCGCGTGCTTCGCTCATTGCCTGTTGCTGCGCCTGTGTGCTACCTCGACTTGTGTGCTGCACCGGGCGGCAAAACCACTGCCGCCCTCGATGCCCTGCCCGGTGGCTCGCTGGTGGTGGCCAACGATGCGGTATTGTCGCGCGCTCGTGTGCTGCGCGACAACATCGTCAAGTGGGGCAATCCCAATGCCGTGGTCACCTGTGCACCGCCCAAGACATTCGGTAGCCTTGGCGCCTGCTTCGACATCATTGCTGCTGATGTGCCGTGCAGTGGCGAGGGCATGATGCGTAAGGATGCCGGTGCGGTGACCCAATGGTCGCCCGCGCTGGTGCGTGAGTGCGCCGTCCGCCAGCGAACCATCATCGACGATGTGTGGCCAGCCCTGCGGCCGGGGGGGTGGCTCATCTACAGCACTTGCTCCTTTAACCGCGAGGAAAACGAGCAAATGGTGGAGTATGTCATGGCTCAGTATGGTGCCGAGCCTGTGGCCGTGCCTGTTGATCAGGCGTGGAACATCATGCCCGCTATCGGCAGCGAGGCACCGTGCTATCGTTTCCTGCCGCATTGCACGCGCAGCGAGGGGCTGTTCATGGCCGTGCTGCGCAAGCCCGGCAACGCCGAGGGCGGTATGGGATGCTCGGCAAGGGCGGTGCGTGACACGGGCCGAAAGGCGAGTTTAACCGTCGTGCCGTCGCACGTGGGACGATGGATTAACCTCCCCGACAACTGCTTGCTGGCCGTGCGTGATGGTGCTGTGTTGTGCGTGCCCCGCAAGTGGGATATCATCGAGCGGCAGTTGCGAGGCACATGCATGGTGCTGCACACCGGAGTGACCCTTGGCGTGATGAAAAGGGAGTCGTTGATTCCCGACCACAGCCTTGCGTTGTCCACAGCGTTGCGTAGCGAAGCCTTTCCGCGTTGCGAGGTAGACTGCACAACAGCATTGGCCTATCTGCGCGGCGAGGCCATGGTGCTTGATGCACCGCGTGGCTACCTGCTCATCACACACCGCAATGCTTGTTTGGGTTGGGTCAATAATCTGGGCAACCGAGCCAACAACCTCTATCCCAAGTCGCTGCGCATTCTCAGTCAATATGCCCCGACCGTCCAGCCCATCGTGCTGGACACGCGATCCCAATAACAAGAAATCGCCGCAACGGCCTTTGCGCTGGGCAGGGGTGCGACGAAATCTGCCGGGCAGTCTGCCTCAATCCTGATTGGGCGATTCACATGACCCGCCTTGGTTTTCCCACCCGATGTTCCTCGGGTTGAGACGGCAAGCTGCAACACCCCACACCGCTGCGTTTGCTGTGAGTGATGTGGGGTGATGTTGCGAGGTCGCTGCTCGTTGTGCAGCAATGGTTGCCAGTTTTTGTCGCTTGGTGGCAATGGCGTCACCCAGGCTGGTTTGCAGCAGGGTCAGAATGGCAGGTCGTCCTCGGTGTCCTGTTGCGTGAAGTCGGTCGGATTAGGAGTCGGTGTCGTCACAGGACCTGCCGGGGGTGCGGGGGGTGCGCCTGGAATGGGGTCAGCCGGACCGGGGCCGTAGGGTGCGGCGGGCTGCATTGGCTGTGCCGCTGCCGGATCAAACGGCTCGGCTTTCCAGCCACGTATGTCGGTGTACCAGCGGCCTTGGTACTCACGGCTCTCGATGTCGTAGCTTAACGTGATGGTGGCACCCACGGCGCAGATGGCATCATACTGGTTGATGCGCTCGCCAAAGAAGTCGAAAGCCACTTTCTTGGGATATGCGTCCAGCGTTTCGAGCACATAAACCTGTTTGCTCCAGGCGTTTCCAGCCCGCGATGTGCCTTGCTGAAGCGGAAGCTTCTGTATGATTTTACCTTGTATTTCCATTTTTCTTGTGTTGATTTGGGAGTTAATAATTCAAAGTGCAAAATTACACAATATCTGAAAAATGGCAAAATATTTTTTGCATTGTTATCTAACTTTGCGACGTGCATTGTCAAATCGTTTTTTATTGCTAATTTTGCAAGTCCGCGAAGGGCATAGACTGATGATTGAATCAAGTTCCACTCAACCATGTGTGCATCGGTTTGAAACCGATGTGAGTGCCATCGAGCTGCCGCGCCAGTTCACATGGCCGTTCCACTATGTGCCCCATCAGTTGAGCCGCATAGCAGTTGGCGAGGTGCTGAGCCACGTGGATGCTGTCGCGGCCTGGGCCGATGAGCTGCGTCGGGGCAAGATGCTTGGCGTGCTGGTGGTTGCCTTGCCCGATGATTCGCTCGCCTATTTGACTGCTTATTCGGGTACGCTTGCTGGGCGCAACAACCATCGCTGGTTTGTGCCGCCTGTTTATGACTTGCTCCACCCCGATGGTGAGTACCGCCGTGGTGAGCGTGAAATCACCCGCCTTAATCACCGTATAGCCGAGCTGGAGCAAATGCCCGAGCGCGCTGCTTTGGCTCAAGAACGCCATCAGTGTGTTGCCCGTCAGCAGCACGAGGTGGAGCGTATGAGAGCGGTGATGGAGCAATCGCGCACGCAACGTCATGCCTTGCGAGAAAAGGGACAGCTCACTGCAGCCGAGCAGCAGGCACTGCTCACCGAAAGCCAGCACCAGCGGGCCGAGCTCAAGCGTCTGCGTCGCCGCCACGCCAGCGAGTTGGCCCAGCTCGATGGCAGCCTTGCCGCTCTCGACAGCGAAATGCAAGCGCTCAAAGTTGAGCGGCGCCAACGCAGCGAGGCATTGCAGCAGCGGCTTTTCGACCTGTATATCCTGCTCAATGCACGTGGTGAGCGACAAACGCTTGCACAGGCCTTTGCCGAATTTGCCCTGCGCGAACACCAGCCCCATCGCGCCGTTCCGCCTGGCGGGGCGGGGGAGTGCTGCGCACCCAAGCTGCTGCAATTCGCTTATCTCAATCACCTGCGGCCGCTGTGCATGGCCGAGTTCTGGTATGGCGCGTCGCCGGCTGGCGAGGTGCGACACCATGGCCACTATTACCCCGCTTGCCGCAGCAAGTGCCTGCCCATCTTGTCCTTTATGCTGCAAGGCCTCGATGTGGAGCCGAATGTGCTGGCCAGCAAATCGCTCACCGACCTTGTCGAGGTGCATGACGACCGCTGGCTCACTGTGGTGGTGAAACCTGCCGGAATGCTCTCCGAGCCGGGGAAGCTTACCGCCGATTCGGCGCTTACACGTTTCAAAGCCCGTCATCACGAAGCCACCGGGCCAGTACTGGTGCACCGCCTCGACCAGGAAACATCGGGCTTGCTTGTGTTTGCCAAGGACAAGGCAACGCACAAAGAGTTGCAACGGCAGTTTGCCGAGCATGAGGTGCGCAAGGAGTATGTGGCTCTGCTTGACGGGGTGGTGGGTATCGATGGCGGAATCATCGACCTGCCCATTCGGCCCAATGCCGACGACCGGCCGCGGCAGGTGGTGGATTATGAGCGTGGCAAGCGGGCTGTGACCTCGTACCAAGTGCTTGAACGCCTTGCCAATGGGCGCACGCTGGTGTGTTTCGTGCCGCACACCGGGCGCACTCACCAGTTGCGCGTGCACGCCTCACACCCGCAGGGATTGGGTTGCCCCATCGTGGGGGATATGCTTTACGGCACGGCCGATGTGCGCCTCATGCTGCACGCCGCCCGCATCACCATCGTCCACCCCGCCACTGGACAAACGCTCACGGTGGAAAGCCCTTGCCCAGCCGAGTTCGGGGTGACTTAGCCTTCACCTTGTGGGCTGGAAACAGGAAGTGCTTTCTTCGGCTTTTTCTGTTTGGCGCCGATGGGGTCGTAGGGCACATGGAGGACGTACTCGCAGTAGTAACTGAAGATGAGCGTGGTGAGCGGCAGGGCGATAATCAGGCCGATAAAGCCCAGCACGTAGGCCCACAGCGAGAGCGACAGGAACACGATGGCCGGGTTCAGCCCCATGGCCGACTTCATAATCAGCGGAATGAGCACCATGTCCTGGATAAGCTGGCACAGGCAGTAGGCACCGATGGTCCAGCCGAAAAGCACCCAGAAGCTGCCGCCAGTGGCTACCGACGCCACCAGGCACAGGAACATTGCCACCGGAATGGAAATGAGCTGGAGGTAGGGTACCATGTTCAGCACGCCGATAGCCAGACCGAACACGATGGCCAGTGGCAAACCGATGATGTAGAACTCGATGGCAAAAATCACCCCCACGCATAACGACACCAGCGCCTGGCTGCGGAAGTAACGGCTCATGGTGTGCTGCACATCGGTGAACACCTTGAATGCCGTGCGGCGGTATTTCTTGGGTACGGCACCCTTGAAACCCCGGCTGAGCTTGTCGAAGTCGAGCATCACAAAGAACATATACAGCAATACGATGAGCCACGAGGCGATGTTGAGCACAACGCTCAGCGTGCCACCCACAAACGACCACGTTCCCGTGGCCACTTGGTTGATGAGTTTCATCCATTGCTCCTTGCTCAACAGGGTGTAGAGTTGCTGCACATCTACGTATTGCCTGATGTAGTCGTGCACGGCGGCAGGAATCAGCGGCACCGAGAACGACGACTTGGCATACTTGGTAAGCATCCGAGCCATGTCGGTCACCTCGTCGATGAGGTAGGGGATAAGCAGCCAAAGTATCAGCCAAATCACCCCCACCACGGCTACAAGCGTGAGCACCACCGAGGCCGCGCGGTTCTTCACCCGCAAGCGGTGCTGAAAGAAATTCACCACGGGATCCAAAATATAGGCCAAGACAAAGCCAATCACAAACGGCAGCAGCACGGGCGACAGGTAGTTGATTGCATAGATGGCTGCAGCCACGCTCGCTATCGTGATAACAAGCCGAACCACGCGATCCAAGTCGTATTTCTTCACTGTTGTTTCCATATCACAAACAATTTTTGCCGCAAAGATAAAGCAAAAATCCGCACCAAGCCATTTTTTTGTTGAAAAAAAGATTTCGCAGTCCGCATAGCTCCCCCATACCGATGAGCTGATTACTTGCAAATAAATGAGCGGTCTGAGAAAAAAAGCGTAATTTTGCGTTTCCAAGTGCAACCTTCTGACCCGCTTGTTGCGTCTAATTCACAAAAACCAAAGCGAAGGTGTTGAGAAAAAAGACTGCTTTGCCCGTGATGCGGCATTGCGATAGTTGAACGTTGTAAATGATTAAAAACAAACGATATGAAAAAGCTTTTATTCACTTTGTTGCTGGCGATAATAGCCTTTGTACCGGTACAGGCCGAGTGCAGCGTTGTCACCCATGGCGACACAACGATGGTTGTTGAGGATGCCGATACGGTGTATGTGGTGGGATTGAACGCATTGGGGAGCCGCATAACGGCACTCCTCAACGACACGTTGGTCGATGTGCGAAACTTCGACACCGTTGAGCATGATGAGATGGCAACTGCCGAGCGCATCAGCAGTGCGTGGTCAAAGACTTTAGCTGGTATTGTAGCCATCATCACCGCAGGTGTCATCGTTATTGTCGTTTTTTCGCTGTTGTTTCGTTACTTGAATCGCCGACGCAAATACATGATGGTGGAGAAAGCCATCGAGAACAATTACCCGCTGCCAAGCTATATATTCGGTGGGGTGCGTGAAACGGTGCGCACTGTGTATGTGGGTGCTTCGGTGCCTGTGGCTCAGGCAACGCCCCCACCGTTACCGGCTGAAGCCGGGGCTGGCGGCGCAAACGCTGAGAATGTGCCTGCCGCCCAACCGGCAAGTGCGCCGCAGCAAGTGCGCGGACGCATCAATTGGATAGCACTTAAGGGGGGCTTCACGCTTGCTGCTGTGGGATTCGGCGCTTTCCTTTTCTTTGCCATTGCCGGTGCCGAGCCCTTGGCCGGGGCTTGTACGGTGCTTATCTTGCTGGGATTGGGTAAGATGTGGATTGCCTACCAAGATCAGAAAGCCTTTCTTGAGGAATCAGGAATGCACAATGGTTGATGCGTAAAGGCATTGTGTGACATCCATCTTGCTTATTGAATCGAATGAAAAAGCTCGACGAACTGGCACTGATTACTCGCTGTGTGCTTGCCGATGACCGGCAGGCATTCGGCCAGCTTGTCGATGCTTACCAGGGGCGTGTGCGCCGTTTCCTGCTTAACCTCACAATGGGTGATGCAGCCTTGAGCGACGACTTGGCACAAGAGACGTTTATCAAGGCCTACGTGGGGTTGCGCGGCTTTAAAGGTGTGGCGAGTTTCTCCACCTGGCTTTACCGCATTGCCTATAATGAGTTTTGCTCCCACGTGCGTGGCAGGCATGAGCAGGCCATGGAACGCATACCCGCTGATTCGCTGGGCGTTAATGACGACCACTCGATTGATGCCTCGCTCACGGTGCAAGAGGCTTTGTGTCATTTGGGCATAGCCGAGCGCACTGCCGTCATGTTGTTCTATTTGGAGGATCGCCCAATCAAGCAGGTGGCTCGAATTATGCAGCTGCCCGAAGGCACGGTCAAGAGCCATCTGCACCGAGCAAAGCAGCGATTGCGACAGTTCCTGGATAATTACTAATGCAACCAATCACTCTTAATCATATATATAACAATGAAACGCAGTCAAGAAGATAGCCAAATTGTTCGATTGCTTAAGGAGCAGAGCAGGCCAGTTAGCGAAAACCCATGGTTCACGCCTCGTGTGCTGAACCGTTTGCCAAAGAGCCCTCGTTCCACGCGTTGGGTGTGGGCGTTGATCTGTCTGGTGGCGGGTGTGTTGTGCTTGGGTTGCTGGTTGTGGCTGTTACGCGGGCAAGATGTCACAGTGTTTACGATTCGTGATCTTTACCATTTTATCATCATGTCGGCCATTACGCTGGCTGTGCTGTGGCAAGGCATCGTTGTTGCATTGCCACGTGATTGAATACACAACGCAAAGACATCAAAGTGTTCCTATATCATTGAATATGATTCACAATCTTTCGGAACACCCGCAAAACCGTGTGTTTTGCAGATACTATCTTGTTCAAAGATTCCCCTGATGCCTCGAAGAGGCACGCCGTGCCGTAGGTCCGACATCATGTTAAAGACCATCGTGGCCGGGTATACCGCGACACGATTGAGCACTCGAATTCCGAGTGAAACGACCACAGGCTCACGTGACACCGACACCGCTGAAGTTCCTCTTCGAGGCACGACGATGGTGACTGCCCGGTGACCAAGCTGAGCGCCTCGTCGAGGCTCGCAGCTTGGTCTTTAACATAGTGCCGGGTCTTCGACCCGCCCGACCTCTTCGAGGTCTTTGCCCGTCTATCACACTACCGAGCCGACACAGAAACACACGGTTTTGCAGGTGTCCCTAATTTATCCAAACCATTCGTCGCATTTTTGCAATTCACAGAACCCACCTATAACTTGGGGTGCAGCGAGTTGTAGGACGCCGCACCCCAAGTTTGTTCTCTAATCGTGCGTGGATATTACTCGTCTTTCTTGGCACGCAGGCAGCTCACAATCAGATAGGTGATGATGGCCGCATACATCACTACGCCAAGGATGTTCTGCGTGTTGTCGCTCAGGCTGGTTTCGTACTTAAACCCGAAGAACAGCAGTGCGGCACTCACCACACCCATCAGTGCGCCACCGGCGATGAAGCCGCTGGCCAGCAGTGTGCCGCGCTCGGTGCGCTCCTTGTTCACGGCCTCGTTCTTGCTGCGGCTGCCCACAAACCAGCTCACGATGCCACCGATAAGCAGCGGTGCGTTGAGCTGCAGGGGAATAAACATGCCCAGAGAGAACGGCAATGCCGGCACCTTGAGCCAGTTGAGCAGCAAGGCCAGGATGGCACCCACAATGTAGAGCATCCACGGGGTCTCGCCACCCATCATCAGCGGGTCGATAACGGCTGCCATGGCGTTGGCCTGTGGGGCCACCAGTGCGTTGTCGCCCGTAAAGCCATAGGTCTTGTTCAGGATAATCATCACGCCGCCCACGGTGGCTGCGCTCAGCAGGGTGCCCACGCCTTTCCACACCTCCTGCTTGGCGGGCGTGGTGCCGAGCCAGTAGCCCACCTTGAGGTCGGTGACCATGCCACCGGCCATCGACAGCGCGGTGCACACCACGCCGCCAATCACCATCGAGGCCATAATGCCGCGATAGCCGTCCAGTCCCACAGCCACGAAGATGCCGCTGGCGATAATCAGGGTCATCAGTGTCATGCCGCTCACGGGGTTGCTCCCCACAATGGCGATGGCATTGGCGGCAACTGTGGTGAACAGGAAAGCGATGACCACAACCACCAAGAAAGCGACAAGAGCCTGCATCAGATTGCCAATCACTCCGATATAGAAGAACACGAATGTCACGATCAAGGCAGCCACCAGCGCGAATACCAGCTGTTTCATGGGAATGTCGCGTTGGGTGCGTTCCACGTTTTCTTCACCACCGCCGCTACCAAAGGCTTTGCCGGCCAGTCCGGCGGCACTCTTGATTACGCCCCACGACTTGATAATGCCGATGATGCCACTCATGGCGATGCCGCCGATACCGATGTAGCGGGCATAGTTCTTGAAGATGTCATCGGCGGGCAGCGAGGCGATGTCGCTCGCGCCATACGCTCCCAGCAGGGGCACCACAAGCCACCAAATGAATGCCGAGCCGGCGAAGATAATGAACGTGTAGCGCAGGCCGATGATGTAGCCCAAGCCCAGCACGGCGGCTCCAGTGTTCACCTTGAAGAGCATCTTCGTGTTGTCGGCAAACGTCTGCAAAGCAGGTATGGCAGTAGTGTTGAGCACCTCTTTCCACCAGCCGAATGTGCTCACGGCAAAGTCGTACAAGCCGCCCACCAGGCCGGCGATGAGCAGCGGCTTGGCCTGGGTACCGCCTTTCTGACCGCTGATGAGCACTTGTGTGGTGGCTGTGGCCTCGGGGAAGGGGAACTCACCATGCATTTCACTCACGAAATACTTGCGGAAGGGGATGAAGAACAGCAAGCCTAACAAACCGCCCAACACCGAGCTGAGGAATACCTCCAGAAAATTCACGGTGATTTCGGGGTACTTTGCCTGCAGGATGTAGAGTGCCGGCAGCGTGAAGATTGAGCCGGCAACCACGAGGCCGCTGGAGGCTCCAATCGACTGGATAATCACATTCTCGCCGAGCGAATCCTTGCGCTTGGCCACCCCGGCGATGCCGGCGGCAATGATGGCAATGGGAATGGCCGCCTCAAAAACCTGACCAACTTTCAGTCCCAGATAGGCCGCGGCGGCACTGAATATCACCGCCATAATCAATCCCAACGACACCGAATAGGGTGTCACCTCGGGGTAGGTGCGGTCGGGACGCATCACGGGGACGTATTTCTCCCCGGATTTCAGCGGACGGAACGCGTTGTCGGGCAACGACATTTCCTCCTGCTGATTGACAACTGTTTCTTCTTTCATGCGATAACGTTTTTTGATGAGTAGTCGTTTCAATCTGCAAATATACGCATTTTTTTACACAGTGAGGCTCGTCATCATGAAAAAACGCATGGCGCCTTCTCTAAATTGCAAAAATGAAAACCAACGAGCTGGCCTGTTGAGGGTGAAAAGTTTCCTGCAGAGCCAAGCGCAGACCATTGGCAATGCCCTTGACCTTGTTGCTGTCGGAGAGCATGGAGATATAGCACGCATCGAGTGGCATGGTGTGGATGTTCAAGAGCCTAAAACCATGTTGCTTTCCAAGCATGGTCATGGTGTTTGAATTAAAGTGCCACAAGTGTCGAGGCGCGTCCCAGGCCGCCCAATGGCGGCCGTAAAAGCTTGCGTCCAGGCTGTCGCTGTTGGGTACTGCAATAACCAATAAGCCGTCGGTTTTAATCCAGCGGCCAAAACAGTTCCACAAGCCATGCAAGTCGTGGATGTGCTCAATGGCATGCCATGCGGTGATGACATCGAAATACGCCGAAGGATATTCACTCTTCATGACATCATCGTCAAGTTGAAGCTGGAATCGTTCTTTGGCAAATTCACGAGCAAGGCGACTTTGCTCACATCCCATGGTGTTCCACCCTTTGTGGCGCATGTATGCCAAAAAATGTCCATTACCCGCCCCCACGTCAAGAATGTTCCCGGGTTGATGGTAGCGATGGATTAGTAGGCGTTTCCAACGAAGCATCAGAGAACGCGCCGACCGATACAAAAGTGGCATTAAGCCATTTTGCCTGCTGTGAGGTTGATAGTTCGTTGACTCATAATAATGTCCGATTGAGGCTGGGGTGGGGATATCTTGTGTAAACAAAAAGCCACAGGCCTTGCACCGGTCAATCACAAACTCATGGCCGCTCACCAAGTGGTCGGTTGCTATGGTGAAATGGGCGGTTTCCAAACTGCCGCACAAAGGGCAGTTTTGATAATGAATAGTGTCTGTCATTGCGCAAACTTCGTTCTCTAGGTGGGTTCTATAAATTGCTTGAGTCGTATTGGGATTGATTGCTGAGTAGATTTTGTCTCAAGCTGCGCGAAGCAGTAGCGGGCTACGGTTCAAGTAGTTGAGGCAAAAGATGCCAGCAAGCAACCCAAGACGTCCAAA
>JAFSYB010000085.1 GCA_017443765.1 Muribaculaceae bacterium
GCTCGCGAATCTCCGACAGCGTGCCGAGCCTGCGGACGTTCTTGCTCGTCGTGCGACCGTCGTTGGCACGGTAGCTCTTGACGATGTAAACAATCTTACCCTCAATGGGTTTGCTTTGACTAAGGTACATGATAGAAGTGATGTATATTACAATATAGCACAAAAGTATAAAAAAGAATTGACACCGCAAAATCTTTTGGCATCAATCTTCAAAAAAAATTCAGATACCCCAAACTGTCAAACTTGCGTTTCAACGCAAAATATTCCATTGAGTTTGGATACATCATCAAATATTTCATTTACGCTTTCAAATTGGTTGAAAAAGTTACCTTACGCCATTACAGTTGTTAAATATTCTTATTTTTGGGGGATATTTTTTTTCGAATTCAAAAAGACAAATTATATTTGCAGCGAAAATTTAAGTAAATACATTCAAAAAGTATAATTTCTTTAGTACTATGGGATATTTTCAAGACAATAGCACGCAGGTAATCACCCAGACGATTACATTATCCTCATCGGTAGATGTAGGCAAGAATGTGACTTTGATTTTTCAGGGAGGAAAGTTTGAGAACTCCAGCAATTCAGAGATTACGCTTACTGGCGAAAACACAAAGATTGTGGCTCCAATAACACAAATTTTTGGTTCTAGGATAAAAGCAGCTGGTACTTGGGTCGTCGACCGCGCATATCCTCAATGGTTCGGCGCAACAACCTATGACTCCTTTCAAGATTACACTGACTCCAATTTGCAAATCGATGATGCATCCGTTTCCATCAATCGTGCCATTGCCATGAAGCAGCGAGGCGAGGTCTTCTTGCCCAAAGGTATTTATGTGTTAAAAATGCCTATAATTATATCAGATGGCATTCAATTGGTTGGCGAAAAGGGCATGGAACCGTACGGAGACAACAACTTCCAGGGCACCATTTTGCAAACGTGGCGCCTAAATGATGGGATTCCTATGGGAGATGACTCTGACGTACAAAAATTTTATATGGTGTTCGTGAATTATGGGCCGCTCGATTTCTACAACAGAGAAGAAACAATTTGGGGACGGCTTACCGGCGATGGTTTTCTTGCCGGCCAAATCACAGCCATAAAGGACATAGAGTTCTACAATTTCCTCCCGAACACTCATTACCCCAGTGCGCAATTAATCAAGCAATCAACCACAGCCTTTTTCAAGGGACTCTATGCTGCCGAAAGCGTCATGCTTGACCATGTGAGATTTTATAATCTGAGGAATGCCCTGACTTATAAAAGAGATATTTACATAGACAGCAAAAAAGTCACTTATTGCGACTATGTCTGCAATCATAAAATTTTTGCTTCATTGCCCAAGCTGTTTGCTTTCGATTTTGGTGATAACGGTGATGATTTGATGTTTGACCACAATTCGATTCAAGATGGCAAGTATAACAAGGGCTTGATTCTGAGAAACTGCGCTGGCGGCACAATCCGCGGGAATATCATGCATGCCGATATTGAGATACACAGCTGCAAAGCAATCACTTTCAGCAACAACCACATGGAGTTCGGCCCAGTTATACAAATCATCTCATCGGCTGTGAGCATGAACGACAACTATATTGAGCGGGCTTACAGAACTCCTATAGAAATAATCCCCTTTCCTACAAATGAAGACTTTAGAGATAAAACAATCCTGTCGATGCATAATGATGCGATTGTGTTTAAGGATAACGCCCGGGAATACTATGAGTTATCTGAAGTTTCCGGAAACGGTAATATCAACTTTAATAATTTCCTATACAGGCTACTCACTGCCAGCCTTTATGATATTAAAATTGACTGGAACACGGTGCTCAATCTCGATCATGTTTTTCGCTACAGAATCGGGCGAATCGACGGGAAAATGTATCCCGCTGGTCTAAAAATCTGCAAGAGTGATGGCACATCGTTTAATGAGTTTAACGATTTCAGCTATATGCTGTCGCAAAAAGGCATTGTTTCTTGTGATTATCATGTTGACAAGTCTTTCACCATTAACAATATCAACAACATTGACGTTCATACGGCAATGAAAAATATTGATAATGTATACTGGCTCTATCTGACCGGCACTTATGTGTACAAGTATCAAGTCATTTATGACAAAGAACGGCGGTTGCTGGCAACGCGCGGGAACTCACAATTGTTTGATGTGGTAAATGACGGAAACTTGGATGGTGGGGTGACTCAAAACACCTTTAATGGTATTTTGTTGAGCATTAACGACAACAATGGCAACAGTGTCCGTGCCACAATTCGCCTGTTTCGCAAGAGCGGCACTGATTGGGAAACGGGCGACGACCTCCGATACGTGGACATCCCGAACACAAACAACCATTATTTCTATGACAATGGCATCTGCATTAACGGCTTTCGTTGGAATCCCGCAACCACAAACGACATTCTTTCGGGAGCCACCGGCATCGACTCGATTACCTACCAGGGCGCGAACGTGGTGTGCCGGTTCGGTGCCGACGGCAATTCCAACAATTCTATTTGGAAGGCTGGCGACATATTGATAAAAACCGGCGCCAATCCATCAATTGAGGTGAAATGAGCATTCATACAATTAAATTCCGTTAAAAGCAACACAATTATGAAGCGCCAACTCCGCCTCTGGCTTATGCTGCTAATTGCCGTGCTTGCCTTGCCAAAGGCAACGGCAAAGACAGTCTGTTTCACGTATAAACATTTCTATTTCGAGACGAATGACAGCAGCACAGTTACCTTATACAAGAGTGACACAGAACACTTGAATATACCCAGCATCGCCCACCACATCTACACGACGACAAGCGATGGTGTGGAGATAGAGCATGACGATGCCTATACGGTGACAAGCATTAGAGACAACGCTTTTTGGGATCGTGCGATTTCCTCACTGACCCTCCCCAATACCGTGACCGAGATAGGCAACCTTGCCTTCGGCAGGAGCACTTGGTTCGATACACCTCGCGTGCCGCTGATTCTCCCCGACTCGTTGACATCCATTGGAAGTGCTGCTTTCAGGAATCGCGGCTTCGTCGGAGAGTTGAAAATTCCAAAAAATGTGACTATTATCAACGGTGGAGTTTTTGAGGGTTGTACTGGCTTCACTGGCCCGCTGGTTATTCCCGAGTCGGTGACTTGTATCGAGCACGACGCTTTCCGTGGCTGCCGCGGCTTCACTGGCTCGCTCACCATTCCAAACTCGGTAACCTTTATCGGTGCCTGGGCTTTCGCGGGTTGCGCCGGCCTCACCGACTCACTAATCATCGGCAACGGGGTGACCTCAATCTCCCTACAAGCTTTTTTTAATAGCCGCTTTACGTCGCTGAAACTCGGAGAATCGCTAAAAACGATTGGCAGAGAGGCATTTAAAGACTGCAAAAAATTCAAGGGACCTTTGGTTATCCCCAATTCGGTGACTCAAATCCAATTCGGCGCTTTTTCCAATTGCAGCGGCTTCAGCTCGCTGAAGCTTGGCGATTCGGTGACTTCTATCGGGGAAAGTGCCTTTGAGGGTTGCAGCGGCTTCACCGGCCCACTGGCCATCCCCGACAAGGTGACAATCATCGACAACTCGGCCTTCAAGGGATGCGCCGATTTTACCGGCTCGCTGACCATCCCTGACCAGATGACAACCATAGGCAACGAAGCTTTCGAAGGTTGCAGCGGATTCAACGGCCCGCTGACCATCGGCAATTCCGTAACATCCATTCGTCAATATGCATTTAAAGGCTGCAACGGCTTTACCGGTCCGCTGATTCTACCCAACTCGGTAACTGAAATCCAACTCGGTGCCTTTTCAAATTGCAGTGGCTTCGAGTCACTGAAGCTTAGCAATTCATTGACTGGTATTAACGGAGAGGTTTTCGATGGTTGTAGCGGATTCACCGGCACGCTGAACATCCCCGACAAGGTGACATACATCGGCTCTGGGGCTTTCAGAGGCTGCAGCGGATTTACCGGTCCGCTGACCATTCCCGACAAAGTGACAAGCATCGGCTTCGGGGCTTTTGAAGGTTGCAGCGGATTCACCGGCACATTGACCATCGGCAATTCAGTGACAACCATTTACGGAAGCGCATTCAAAAGCTGCAGCGGCTTCACTTCGCTGATTATACCCTACATGGTCAGTAATATTTCCCCCCAGGCTTTTCAGAATTGCACCGGCCTGAAAGAGATTCACAACAGAAATGTGGATCCCAAGAGTGTTTATTTGGATAGTACGGCATTCGACAGCGAGACACTGACCAACTGCGTGCTCTATGTGCCCGTCGGCACGATTTCATTATATCGCAGCTGCAACGGCTGGAAGGATTTCGTGCATATCGTCGAAGAGGATAGTGAAAGTGTATTTGGCGACCTCAACGGTGACGGGGTGGTGGACGTGGACGACCTCAACGCCGCCATCAACGTGATGATAAAAAAGAACCAAGACCCAAGAACCAAGACCCAAGCCGACCTCAACGGCGACGGCGTGGTGGACGTGGACGATCTCAACGCCATCATCAACATGATGATTAAAAAGAACCGAGAACCAAGAACCGAGAACCAAGCCGGCTAACGCAAGAAAAGATGCGAGATGCGAGCTGGCTAACGCACGTTGCGCCGCATTGCGCCTCTTGAATCTCGCATCTTGCATCTCGCATCTCAAAACGCCTCTAGAATAAAAAATGCGAAGCATTTTAGCTGCTCCCCTAAGATAGGGGAGCTGTCACGAAGTGACTGAGGAGTATGATGTTACGGACATTTTTTATTGACAATGCAATTGATTTGGGAGTCATACTCCCCCCAACCCGCTCTTTCAGCGTCAATGGGCTGCGCCTCAGCAATTGAAGCAAGCTTCATTGCGTTCGGCTTGCACCATTGGTCTATCTTAGAGGGGGAGCTATTGACGCAATCATTAGCTGGGGACAACTGCGCGATAGTTACCACTGCAATTATGAGTAACACATTGTGCGTGCCAACTTGAAGAGTTGGTGCGCACTGTGTGCGGCTGGCCAGTGCTATCAGCGGCACTTCGTAGATGTGCCGTTGTGGTAGCAACCACTACCACACGTCTCCGACGTGCGATTTCGAGGGGATTCGCTCTCACACAGTGCGCGACTGTCCTCCGAACAGTCACGCACAATGTGTTTCGCACAACGCCAAGTCTACAACTTGGCTGCTGACGCACAATGTTATAAAATCGTCTCCGTGTGACTCTTAATTCCTTTCGCTGAATAGTTACCTATTGCCCAACAAAACGTTAAAGAAATAAAAAATGTGACATTTTGTCATATTTTTCAGTTTTTATTTGTACCTTTGCAGCCCTTTTCAAATCGACCGACAATGAGCGAGATAACCAAGCGCACCGTGCTCGACTACGACGACATCCGGCAGATGGCTCCATTTTTCGATGGCAAGCCTCGGCTGGTGAACTGGCTCATGCGCCTGCTGGCGGTGGACAAGGTGAACTGGATTCACGACCACAACTTCGACACGCCGGGGGTGCCTTTTGTGCAGGGGCTGCTGCGCGACCTCGACATCACCATGCAGGTGCGCGGCGAGGAGGTGCTCGACCAGATGCCGACCGGAGGATTCATCACCGTGTCGAACCACCCCTTCGGGGCGCTCGACGGCATTATGCTCATCAAGCTCGTGGGCGAACACCGCGCCGACTTCAAGGTGATGGTGAACATGGTGCTGAACCACATCACCGCCATGCGGCCCAACTTTATCGCCGTCGATGCCCTGGCCAGCAACGACCCGGCCAAGCGCGCCGTGTCGATGCGCGGCATCACCGAGGCCATTCGCCAGGTGCGCGACGGACACGTGCTGGGATTCTTCCCCGCCGGGGCGGTGTCGAAGTTCACCACCGGGCTGCGCATCGAAGACCGCGACTGGCAACCCTCGGTGATGCGCATCATCGCCAAGATGGGTGTGCCCGTGGTGCCCATCTACTTCCACGGCCACAACAGCCTGTGGTTCACCTTCCTGGGAATGATCGACTGGCGGTTGCGCACGCTGCGCCTGCCCGCCGAGGTCTTCCGTCGCAAGGGCGACACCTTCCGAATCAGCGTGGGGCAGCCCGTCGCACCCGACGAAATCGCCCAACACAACACCCCCGAACAGCTCGCCACCTTCCTCAAGCAGCGTACCTACGCCATGAGGCAGTGGAAATAAACAAGAACCGAAGAACCCAAAAACCAAGTCTATAGCCAGCCTTAACTGGCAAGCCGCCATTCCATCGCGGCCAGATTATCATTATTACTTATCACTTAATTCCTTAATTATCATGGCAACCACCAAAGACCGCATCCAAGCCGTGATGCGCCAGTATTCCATCATCGGGACCTCTGAGCAGCTGCTCGCCGCCATCGACCGCGCCCTGCGCGTGGCTCCCACCGACTTCTCGGTGCTCGTGGTGGGCGAGAGCGGCTCGGGAAAGGAGTTCTTCCCGAAAATCATTCACGACAACAGTCCGCGCAAGCACAAGAAATACATCGCCGTGAACTGCGGCGCCATTCCCGAGGGCACCATCGACAGCGAGCTCTTCGGCCACAAGAAAGGAGCCTTCACCGATGCCATCAGCGACCGCAAGGGCTACTTTGAGGAGGCCGACGGAGGCACCATCTTCCTCGACGAGGTGGGCGAGATGCCGTTGAGCACGCAGGCTCGACTGCTGCGCGTGCTCGAAAGCGGTGAGTTTATTCGCATGGGCGAGAACACCCCGCGCAAAACCAACATCCGCGTGGTGGCAGCCACCAACCAGAACATGGAGCAGGCCGTGAAAGAGGGGCGTTTCCGCGAGGACCTTTACTACCGCCTGTCGACGGTGGGCATCACGGTGCCGCCCTTGCGCGAGCGCGGACACGATGTGCTCTTGCTCATGCGCAAGTTCCTGCACGACTACGAGGATGCCTCGCACTCGCCCGAAGTGCACCTCACCGACGACGCCAAGCGACGACTGCAGGAATACCACTGGCCCGGCAACGTGCGCGAGTTGCGCAACGTGGCCCTGCAAATCGGCCTCTACGAGGCCGGGAGCTTGGTCGATGCCGCAAGCATCAACCATTACCTGCGCAACGGCGGACAGCCGCAACTGCCAGCTAACATTGCCGACGGGCAATTCGACTACAACAAAGAGCGCGAAGTCATCTTCATGCTCATCAAGCAGCTGCAACACGAAATCGAGGGGCTGAAAACCACGCTCGACACCGCCGGCAACAACGTGCCCCGCGTGAACGCACACGTCTCGGAATTGCAGCGACCGCTGCACCAGCTCCCCGCCAACCCGCGCAACGACTTCACCCACGATGGCTGGGTGCAGCCCGCAAGCACGCACGCCACCAACGACACCGCAACGCACCACATCACGCACGACCTGGGACACGTCAACGAGGTGACGGCTCTCGAGGTCAACAGCCAGAACGAGACCGGCAGCCAGCAAATCAAAACACTCGACGAAACCGAGCGCGATGTGATTATGGAGGCCCTGTACCGCAACAACGGCCGACGCAAGCGCACTGCCGAAGAGCTGCAAATCAGCGAGCGTACGCTGTACCGCAAAATCAAGCAATACGGACTCGAACGCCGATGAAACGCTTTTCCACCCTGCTCACTGCCGGGCTGCTGCTCCTGCTCGCCGCCTGCTACACATTCAACGGCGCCTCGATTGACTACAGCGTCTATCGCACCATCTCGCTCGGCGAGTTCCCCATTAGGGCCGCGCTCGTCTATCCGCCGTTGCAGCAGCTTTTTGAGAACCGCATGACCGACATGATTGCGCAGCAAACCCGGCTGCGCGTTATCGAAAGCCCCGCCAGCGACCTGCACTTGGAGGGCGAAATCACCGGCTACACGCTCACGCCGCAAGCTGTGGGCGAGGATGCCTACGCCAGCCAAACCCGCCTCACCATCACGGTGCGCGTCAAGTACACCGACAACCGCAACGAAACGCTCTCGAAAGAACTCACGTTCAGCGCCTACCGCGACTTCTCGAGCAGCGAGATGCTCACCGACGTGCAGGACGAGCTCTGCAACCAAATCAGCAAAGACCTCGCCGACCTCATCTTCAACGCAACCATCGGCGACTGGTAAGCAGCAACAACTCACAATCCCCCACCCCATCATGAACCAGGAACATCTCTCCGAGCTGCGGCATCTGCTGGCCGACCCACAAGCACCAGTCACTGCCGAGTGGGTCAACCAGATGCTTGACGAGTACCCCTACTTCGTTGTGCCGGTGCTGCTCTACCTCAAGCGCAACCCCGATGCCGCCGACCGCGACGAGTGGCTGGCACGCCTGGCCATCGCCTCGCCCGACAGGCAGGCTCTGGCCATGCAACTCGGCGAGGGCATGGAGCAGTTTGCACACTTCTACCCCGAAACACCCCAGCCGGCGACACCCGACACCGACACTACCATCGACCAATTCCTGGACAGCTACGGCAACAGCAACCCGCGCGAAATCGCCGCACTGGAAAACGCCATCTTCAACCCCACGCCCGACTATGCCGACGTGCTCGCCGCGCAAGAGCAGCAGGGCCAGGCACAGCACCCCGGCGATGAGCAGGACGAGCGCATCAACCGTTTTATCGAGCAAAGCCGCGAGCAGGCTCGGCAAGCAGCACAAGGTGCCGCCGAAACACATATCGACGACAGCGAGAAGCAGGAAATTGCCAACGCTCAAGTAGATGAAGCCGGCCTGCCCGCCGACGACTCCATGCTCACCGAAAGCCTTGCCAAAATGTACATCGCCCGCCGCAAATATGCCCAGGCTTTGGAAATTATTGAAAAGATATGTTTGAATTTTCCAAAAAAAAGTATTTACTTTGCAGACCAAATTCGTTTCTTAAGGAAATTAGTATGGTTAGAAAATAAACAAAACACCAATAACAAAAATTAAAATGTACACAATTCTTGCAATTCTTATTCTGATTGCTTCGATTTTGCTGGTGGGAGTTGTCCTAATCCAGAAGTCAAAGGGAGGCGGTCTGGCCTCAAACATGAGCGGCTACAACAGCTTTGCCGGCGTGAAACAGACCACCGATTTCATTGAAAAGGCCACCTGGGGTCTGGCCATCTTCATCTGCGTGCTGAGCATTGCCTCGGCTTTCGTCCAGTCGCCCACCATGATTGATGGCGGCCCGCAAATCAAGAAACTCAACCAGACCGAGTCGCAGGCACCGAGCTTCCCCACGGGTGGCGAGGCCGAGCAAGCTGCCCCCGCTGCCGCCGGCAACGAGCAGGCTCCCGCAAAATAAACCTGCAACAGCAAGTCACGGGGACTTACGCAACAGCACGCACACCTGCGCAATATGTCGAGGGTGCGTGCCTTTGTGATATAGCACCCACAGCCCACACCACACGATGAAATTCCATGTTCTATCAATGATTACCACAGCGGCCATCGCGCTCAACGCCTGCGGCGGTAACACGCAACACTCCGACCGTGTCCAAACCGACACCAAGCAGGCCGGCACCGCCCCCGCCTTTGTTGCCGACAGTGCGTTTGCCCATGTGGCCACGCAATGCGCCTTTGGCCCCCGGGTGCCCGGCACACCGGCACACCGGCAATGCGCTGCATGGCTGCAAGCACAGCTCACCCGCTGGTGCGACACACTGTGCGTGCAGCACGCGCATGTCACCACGTTCGACAACACAACGCTCGACATCACCAACCTGATTGGCAGCTTCAACCCGCAGGCGCAGCAGCGGCTGCTGCTTGTGGCTCACTGGGACTGCCGGCCCTGGGCCGACGAGGATCCCGACCCGGCACGCAGGCACGACCCGGTCATGGGCGCCAACGACGCCGCCAGCGGCGTGGCCGTCATGCTCGAGCTGGCCAGGCTCCTGCACCAGCGCCACCCGGCCGTGGGCGTGGACCTGCTCATGACCGATGCCGAAGACTGGGGGCAGGAGGGCGACGACGACAGCTGGGTCCTGGGCACTCAGTACTGGGCCACGCACCCGCATGTGCCCGGCTACGCACCGGCTTTTGGCATCCTGCTCGACATGGTGGGTGCCAAAGACGCACGCTTCGCGCCCGAATACTTCTCGATGGAATATGCGCCCAGTGCGGTCAGGCTCGTGTGGGACACCGCCCGCGAGGCCGGCTTCGGCAGCACTTTCGTCTCCACCGACGGCGGTGCCGTCACCGACGACCACATACCCATCAACCGCGCCGGCATTCCCTGCATCGACATCATCGACATGCGCGGCACCGGCTTCTTCGAGGCCTGGCACACCACCCACGACACCCTCGAGGGCATCGACCCCGCCACGCTCAAGGCCGTGGGGCAGACGCTGGCGCAACTCATCTACAACTACTGAAAACGGCACTCAAGCCAGGGGGTGAGCCGCGCCTGCCAGCAGGTGGCACTGTGAACAAGCGCAAAAAAATGCCGGGTGGCGACCTTTTTTTGCGCTTATACAATGCTACTCCGAAAAATAATTACTAATTTTGCAAGGTCAAGCCATTAACAGCATGTGCGGCCACACGCACACGATGATAGAAAACCAGCCACAACTGGCAACACAGTTGTGTATGAGAAATTTACGACTTATGATCACAAATTGCACCCGTGCCTGCGAGGTGAGTGTGAACTCCGAGACCGGACGGCTGCGTGCCGTGCTGCTCCATCGCCCTGGTGTGGAGATTGAGCGCATGACCCCGCTCAATGCCTCCCACGCGCTTTACAGCGATATTTTGTCGAAACACAATGCCGACCGCGAGTACAAGCGCTTCAGCGATGTGCTCGAGCGGTGGACGCAAGTCTACTACGTTGAAGACATCCTCCCGCAGTTGCTGCACGACCCCGCCATCCGCCACACCCTTGCCACCCCGCAAATCGAGGAATGGGCCGCCGCACAGGCCGCCCAAATGGGCGACAACAGTGAACAAGCGCTGGCCGAGCACTTGTCACGCATACTCATTGAGGGATATGAAGACCCGGCGTGGGACGGCGTGACCGACCACCGTTACCTGGTGGAGCCGCTCTACAACCTCTTTTTTACCCGCGACGCCTCGTCAACCATCTATAACCGCGTGCTCATCAACTCGATGAGTTTTCCCGTCCGCGAACGCGAAACGCACATCTACGAAGCCATCTTCCGCCATTTCTTCCACGTCGACATGCTCAACACGCTGGCCTGGAATCCCAGCGCGCGCACCGAGGGCGGCGACGTGCAGGTGGCCAGTCCCGACCTGCTCTGCATCGGCCAGGGCATACGCACCAACAACAAAGGCATCGACTACCTCGCGCAGACCTTTGCCCGCGAGCGGGAACACTTCCACATCCTTGTGCAGCAGCTGCCGCACGAACCCGAATCGTTCATTCACCTCGACATGGTGTTCACCTTCTTGAGCCGCCACCACTGCATGGCTTTCGAGCCCATGCTCAAGAAGCAGGGCCTCTTCGCAGCCATGCCCACCACGCTCATCAGCATCGACCACGGCAACATCACCTACCGCGAGGTGCACGACCTGGTCGACGGCCTGCGCACGCTGGGCTGGGACATCACCCCTGTGATTTGCGGGGGCACCGACCCCTGGGTGCAGCTGCGCGAGCAATGGCACAGCGGGGCCAATTTCTTCGCCCTGGGCGAGGACAAGGTGCTGGGCTACAGGCGCAACGTGCGCACCATCGACGCACTCAACCACGCCGGCTTCGACGTGCTAAACGCCGAAGACGTGGTCAGCGGAAAGGAAAACATGGACAATCACGACAAGTTTGTGGTTGCCTTCCCTGCCAGCGAGCTCCCCCGCGCCGGCGGCGGCGCACGATGCATGACCATGCCCCTGCTGCGCGACTGAACGAAAGCGTGAAAATCTCTTCCCCCTATGCGAGCTCGACGGTTTCCAAGTCGTCGGGCACATGAACGATGCCCGTGAAGTGCTGCGCGGCCTCGGCGGTGTAGGCGGTGCGGCGCGTGGCCAAACGCCGGTCCTCGGTGTGGTAAAGCACCAGGCGGCGTGCCTGCAGCCGACCGGCCATGCGGCCGGCGTCGAGTGCCGTGCTGTGGTGCTTCTCGTAGGGGTTGAACCGCTGGCGCTCGCTCCACAGGCAAAACGCCTCGCACAGCAGCCAGTCGCAGCCAGCCACCCAGTGCTCGCACTCGGCGGCGCACGGCTCGTCGCCCAGGCACACCAGCCGCTGGCCATCGGGCAACACAGCTTGGAAGCCATATTGCTTGAGCTTGGTGCTGTGGATGTCAAAGGCGGTGAGCGCGAGGTCGCCCACCGTGAACTCCTCGCCATCGTCAAGCTCGTGGAAGATGATGGTGTCGTCGAGCGCGCCGCATATTTTCTCGGACATCATCAGCCGGCACATCGTGCGCAGGGCGTGCGCGGCCTCGGGGTGGCAGTGGACGGTAAGCGGCGCCGCAAAGCGCCCCTTGTGGATGAGCGGCGAGATTTTGCGTATCAGCCACACCACGCCCAGGATGTGGTCGGTGTGGCAGTGCGTGACAAAGATGTGCCGCAGCTGCTCCACGGCGATGCCGGCGCGGCGCAGCTGCCGAAAGATGCCGTTGCCGCCGCCGCCGTCCACCAGCAGCCCGCCTCCGGCACTGCGCAGATAAAAACAAGTGTTGTAGCAACGGGTGCACAGCGCATTGCCCGTGCCAAGCATGATCAGTTCCATTGTTTTGTGATGCGAAATGCGAAATGCGACACTCACGCCCCCCCTGTGCGATGGGCTTGCTTTGCCCCAGATCCGCATTGCGGCATTATCCATTATCCATTTATCCCTTATCCATTCCCCACGATGGGCAGCTCGATGGCAAAGGTGGTGCCCTTGCCCAGCTCGCTGTCCTTGACGTAGATGCGGCCGCCGTGGTACTCCTCGATGATTCGCTTCACGAGCGTGAGCCCCAGTCCCCAGCCGCGTTTCTTGGTGGTAAAGCCGGGGTTGAACACGTCCTTGAAATTCTTGCGCGGAATGCCCTTGCCGGTGTCGCGCACCAAGATGAGCGCCTGCTGCGTGGTGCTGGTGACGGTGATGTCGAGCTGCCCCTCGCCGCCCATGGCATCTACAGCGTTCTTGGTGAGGTTCTCCATCACCCACTCGAATAGCGGCTGGCACAGCATGATGCCGCAGTTGGCATTGTCGGTGGTGTGGATGCTGAGCGCCACGCGCTTGGGAATGCGTGTGCGCATATAGCTCAGGCTCTGCTGCACAGCCTCGTTGATAAACGCCAGCTCCTTTTCGGGCATGGAGCCTATTTTCGAGAAGCGGTCGGCAATCACGCTCAGCCGGTGCACATCCTTGTCCATGTCGGCCACCACGTCGCCATCCACGCCCATCGTGGCCAGCAGCTGCGTCCAGGCCATCAGCGACGAGATGGGCGTGCCCAGCTGGTGAGCGGTCTCCTTCGACAAGCCCACCCACACCTTGTTCTGCTCGGCGCGCTTGACGCTGATGAGCGCGAAATAGGCAATGCCCAGCATGATGAGCATCACCGCCAGCTGGATATAGGGGAACCACGCCAGCTGGCGCAGGGTGAACGAGTCGTCGTAGTAGAGCCACTGCGTGGTGGTGGCGTCAATCTTGATTTCAATCTTGTGGTTGGAGTTGCGCAGCCGGGCGAGTTTCTTTTGCAGGAAAGCCAGGTTGGCGGGCGAGATGTCGAAGAGCGCGTTGCTGTCGACCGGCTCGGGCAGGCGGAAATTGCGGTGCAGCAAGATTGTGTCCTGCTCGTTGACAAGCATCAGCGGAATGTTGTGGTTGCTCTCGATAATCGACAGCAGGAAGTCCACATCGGTGTCGGGTCCCGCCGAGGCGAGTTCCTTGGTGGCATTGGCCCAAATTTCCATTCGCTCCCGCTCCTGCACAGCCAGCCCGTGCGCCAGCCGGTTGGAGATGTAGAGGAATGCCGCCACCAGGAGCAGCGACACCGTAATCAGGGCCACCTTCCAAATGCGCCGCGAATCGTAGATGTTGCGCAGGTTCATGGTTTGCAGGCATCGGAGTTCATCACGCCACGGTCACTCGCCTAAAACTCGGTGAAGCTCAGGGGCAGCAACGAGGCCACGCTGTTCAGGCGGTAGATGCAGCGCTCGCCCACCAGCAGCACGGTGATGGGGTGCTTGGCGTTTTTCTCAAATTCCAGCATTGCCTGCCGGCACAGTCCGCAAGGCGAACACGGCTCCTGCACAAACCCCCGCTCGTCGCGGGCGGCAATGGCCACCAGAGTGATGTCCACGCCAGGGTAGTTGGCCCCGGCGTTGTAGAACGCGCTGCGCTCGCCGCAAATGCCCGAAAAGGCCGCGTTCTCCTGGTTGGCACCCTTGATGATGACACCGTTTTCGAGCAGTATCGCCGCACCGACATGGAAGTGGCTGTACGGCGCGTAACTACCCTCCGTGGCCGATTTTGACAGCTCAACGAGTTTTTTTTCGCTTTCTGTTAGTTCTGTATGCGCAAGAACTTGTATCTTTGTGGTCAAATACTTTTCAGTCATGACTTTCAACGATTGAGTGAATGATAAAGTCTCGCAAATTTATGGCTAATTTTTCATACGGCAATCAAAAAATCGCAATTTGTGTGATTTTTGTGGCATTTTTCGCCCTCACGGGCTGGTCGAGGCGCACCGAGGCCGATGTGCAGGCCTATATCGAGCGCTACCGCCAGCTGGCCCTGGAGCATGAGCTGGAGTTCCACATACCGGCCTGCATCACGCTGGCCCAGGGGCTGCTCGAGAGCGACGCCGGCCTGAGCGAGCTGGCGGCGAAATACAACAACCATTTCGGCATCAAGAGCTTCAACTGGCACGGCGAGCGGGCCTGCTACGGCGATTCGAGCCGGCAGTCGTGCTACAGGGTCTATGGCTCCAGCGAGGATTCGTTTCTCGACCATGCGCGGTTCCTGCGGTCGGCACGCTACGACACGCTCTACCGGCTCGACATCACCGACTACCGCTCCTGGGCCGAGGGGCTGCGACAGTGTGGCTATGCCGAAGACCGCGCCTACCCGCAGAAGCTCATCACGCTCATCGAGCGTTACAAGCTCAACGAGCTCTCCGGCGTGGCCGTGGCCACTATCGACCCACACGCCAAGCAAAAGGCAGAGAAAGAGGCGCAACGGGCTGCCGAGCGCGAGCAAAAGCGCCTGGAACAAGAAAAGCGGCAGCACGACAAGGAACTGGCCAAGCAGCGCAAGCACGAGCAGGAGCTCGCCGCCAAGCAGCAGCGCGAACATGAGCGCGAGCTGCGCGTGCAGCGCAGGCACCAGGCCGAGGAGGCCAAGAAAGCCGAGCGAGAGCGACTGAAGGCCCAGCGCGAGCAGGAACGGCGCGAACGCGCCGACGCAGCTGTCACACAGCGACGTACAGCACACCAAGCCTCGCACCAACAAACACGCTACTCCCCCGCCGGCAATGCCAGCGCCGACAACGACTGAGAACCAAGCTGTCGGCCACAACGCAACACCAAGGCGGACACATTAAACAACCAAACGCAAAAAAAAACTATGAACTGCAAACTGCTACTCGCTGCGCTGCTGAGCTCACTGTTGCTTGCCCCGGCAGCTCTTTGCCAGCCCACCACACCCGATGTGAACCGCTACGGCACCAACAACCAGGTGAGCGACATGATTGCCATCTACTATGCCCGCGAGAACCGCCTGCAATGGACAACCGAGCACTTGACCCCGTATGTGACACACACGTTCCAGGACGGCCACACCGAATGGCTCTTCCAGGGCTTCATGTTCATCGACTTCGTTATCAACAACCGCATGCTCCTGCACCACAAGGACACATATCAGTCGGCAGTCAAGAGCGACTGGCAGCAGCTGCTCGAGATGCCGTTCACTGCCGGACGAATGTTCGACGCCCTGGACCAGACCATCAGCAGCTACAAGCAGCAGCTTGGCGCGCCACCATTCCGACACAAGGTGGTGATGGGCATACCCATCCCCATCAAGAACCAAACCAACTGGGGCCGCATCGGCAATCGAAACCTCGACTTCTCGCGCGACGACGACCGCGTGACGGCCATCAAGTGGTTTATCGACGAGTTTCTCAAGGAATACAAGAAACACCACTACCGCAATTTCGACCTCGACGGCTTCTACTGGGTGGAGGAAGACATGGAGCAAACCAACCAGCTGGCAACCCCCATCTCGGCCTACCTGCACCGACTGGGCTACAAGCACTACTGGATGCCCTACCTGAAGGCTTTTGGCTCGACCGACTGGCAACCCAAGGGCTTCGACTACTGCTACACGCAGCCGGGGAGTTACTGCTGCCTGGAAGACCGCGACACCACCATTGTGGTGTCGGCCTGCCAAAAAGCCAAGCGGCGCGGCATGGGCTTGGTGATGGAAATCAACGAGAAACTCTTTGGCAAACCCGATGTGTTTATTCCACGCATCAACAAGTGCATCGACATCTTTGAGCAATATGGGGTTTACGACCAAGCGGCAATGTCCTACTACGACGCGGAGCGCATGATTTACTGCATCCGCGAGGGAAAGCTCTTGAAGCACACGCTCACCGGCAAGCACTTAGTCATGGCGCGGCAGGTGATGGACCGCATGGCCCAGCACATTGTGGACCGCTACAAGCGCCGCTACCTCCCAGCCTACACGCCCACGCAAGACTCATCAGGACAAGGCTCCGGCACAGGCACCAACTCCGGCACAGGCACAGGCGGCGGCAACCAACGCGGCAGCGACGACTGGCGCAACCCCGATTACTGGCACTTCTGACCCCGCGAGGCTGAATCGGCATAGCCACACGCACAGCAGCGGCTTCCCGCAACCAGGCGACAACAAGCCGTTTTCACATTAAATAATGGACTTCGGGAATGAGTTTTTTCCAAATCTGCCTCAAAAGCAGACGGCTTGGAAAAAACTCATTTGCTTGCACACCCCATTGGAACTCAGGCTGTGTGGGGGCACACGCATGGTTGGCGCATGACAATGCGAATGAAACCTATAGTTTCCAGTAGAAATAAAGCTTATTTTGGAAATTTGCAATGAAAAATTCCGTTTTTCCCGAACTTTTGCTTAACTTTGCCGAAAATCATTGACATTATATTCACTCAATTGAGTTTTTATTCACCAATCTTTACATTCACCTTTATGAAACAAGTACACGCTTTTCTTTTGGCAGCCGTTGTGGCGATAGCCACGATGACTGCTGCGGCGCAGGCTCTCCCTGGAAAACAGGTGAAGAAAGCCTCGTTCGAGAATGCGAAAGCATTAGCTGGATTGGTATCAGAGAAGACTGTGGCCCAGCCATTCAGTTTTCCTGCCGCCCCCCAGAAAGACGATGCCATGTGCCTCACAGGCAAAACATCCAAGAGCAATGCTCCTCGCAGAGCCACCGTGCTGATTGAAACGCCTCCTGAGGGCACCGTGAAGTACTACACCCGCTCGGGCAGCACTTATAATGCCCGTAACTACGGCAACACGCCGCAGGCACAAGAGGGTGTCGTCACCATCGTGTTCTGCGACAACAATGAGGTGTATATCCAGAACCCCGTGAGCTCGGCCTATCAAGCCGGCACCTACGTCAAGGGCACGCTTGAGGGCAACACCATCACCGTGCAACTGCCGCAGACCCTCTGGAGCCCCAACACCAGCTACAGCGCCGAGCTGGCCTGGCTCGACATCACGCCCTATGTGGACGGTACCGCTACCAGCTATTATGACCCCTCCATAACGGCCGACCGCACCAACACCACAGCGGTTTACACCATTGAGGACGGCGTGATTTCGTTGCAGGGCAGCAGCAGCACCTACGTGCTGGCAGCCGTGTGGGACGATGACAACATGTGGCATGGCAGCGGCGACTTCGAGAGCGTCTATACCGAAACCACGCTCGAAGAGCCCATCACGCCTCCTGCGGGCATCACCCCCGTCACCTACTACTATACCGGCAATTCGTACTATTCGAGTGCCAGCCACGCCTTCTCCTCCACGGTGAACGTTGTGAAAGACGGCAACGATGTCTATATCCAGGGCCTTGCCACCGGCGACGCCGACTATGAGATTCTCCCCGACGCTTGGGCTATGGGTACGCTCAACGGCAACACCCTCACCATCCCCATGGGACAGTACATGGGTCTCTACAGCGGTTCGCCCATGTATCTGGTTGGCTATAGCGGCAGCGCAGCAGCCGATGTCACCTTCACCTACGATGCCGACGCCAACACCTTCACCCTCGACAACCTGATGTTTGTCAACGGCAAGAAGGATGCCATCTACTACTACACTTACACCGAGGCCGGCGCTCTGATCACCCTGGAAGAGCCCACCCCCGAACCCGAGCCCGAACTCGTGGTGGTTCCCGAAACCGCGACCATCGAGGACGGTTGGAGCATCGAGGCCAGCGGAAGCAAAACCCTCTCGATGGCTACCCAGGTGGCCTTCGACGGCAACGATGTCTATTTCCAGGGCGTGCCCTACTACTTCTCCACCGCCTGGATCAAGGGCACCATCGCCGACGGCGTGGCAAGCTTCCCCAGCGGACAGTTTGTGGGTAGCGACAGCTATGGTAATGAGTTCATCGTCAGCTATGACGGCAGCGATATTCAGTTCACCTACGATGCCGAGAACCATGTCTTCACTCTCGCTTCCGATTACGTCATTGAGTACAGCGAACCCACATACGGTAATGGAAGCATGTGGGTGTACTTCACCTCGATGAGCGTCTATAAAGGCGAAATCGTCGAGCCCGAGGTGGTTGAGGTACCCGAGGGACTGACAACCGAGGTTTACACCTGGACAGGCAGCACGCTCACATTCGACGATGACAACAATGCTGTCTATACCGATTTCACCAACTACATCAATGTGGGCTACGACGGCAACGAAGTGTATGTGCAGGGTCTGTGCGCCGACCTGCACGAGGCTTGGGTGAAGGGAACCATCGACGGCACCACCGCCACCTTCGCCGCCGGCCAGTACTTTGGCACGGACGACCGTTTGGCAGCCTATGGCTATACCTATCCCCACTACTTCGTGGGTTATGACGGCAGCGACATCAAGGATGTCGTGTTCACCTTCGACTCCGAAGCCAAGTCGTTCATCACCGATGACTACATCATTGACAACGAGGAGGATGATGCCCTCAGCTACTATGTGATTTACACCGACAACGCCTGGAATCTCCTCCACGAGGTGGCTGGCAAGCCCGCAGCTCCCAGCGTGACCGGTTGGAAACTCGTGGACACCAGCTACCCGCTTATCCACCTCGACATTCCGCTGGAAGACGTTGACGGTAACCAGATGAACCCCAACAAGGTGTTCTATCGTATCTTCACCGACGTGGAGCATGACGTCCAGCAGCTCGCATTCACTCCCGATGATTATAGGAACGTCACCGAGACCATGTATGAGATACCTTACACCTTCGACGATGATTGGGACATCTACGAGGGCGGTGCTACTGTCTATCTGAATCAGGATCTCGACTATGCTGCCATCAACCGGATTGGTGTGCAGGTTGTCTATTACGGCGGCATGAATCAGCCCACGGGCCTCATGCGTGAGCCAGCCGATAACGAGAGTGATATCGTTTGGCAGTTCATCAAGGACTACACGCCCACCGTGCGCACCATCACCGGCACCGTGTATGACCAGAACAACCAGCCGCTCGCCGGTGTCACCGTCACCGCCACCGCCGTGGTCGAAGACGAGCCCGCCGGCATGCTGCGCGAGCCCGCCGAGACCTACACCACCGTCACCGG
Source organism: Muribaculaceae bacterium (assembly GCA_017443765.1). Taxonomy (GTDB): domain Bacteria; phylum Bacteroidota; class Bacteroidia; order Bacteroidales; family Muribaculaceae; genus Sodaliphilus. Next base: position 19,683 of record JAFSYB010000085.1, read on the forward strand.
CGACGACGGCACCTACAGCATCGAGGTACCCGCCAGTGCCACCTACACCCTCACCTTCGAGAAAGAGGGGTACAAGTCGCAGACCGTTGCCGAGAGTGATGCCACATCCATTATCCTGGAAGACGACGCACCCACTGCTGTGAGCGATGTCAACAGTGCTACGGCTGTGGCCGGCGTGAAATACTACAACGCCGCCGGCCTCGTCGCCGACAAGCCCTTCGACGGCGTGAACATCGTGGTCCGGCGCATGAGCGACGGCTCCGTCACGGTCACGAAAGTAATCAAGTAATCGCTTTCGCGCCCCAGTGAATAGGGATGGCGCACCGCATGGAAATGCAGTGTGTCATCCCTACTGTTTTCAATAGTATTGCGTGGTTTTTTGGCCAAAAATTTCAATCCTATTGTTTTTTTTATTAATTTTGCCCGATAATGGTCATGTGTTTTTCCATTTATTAAATAATTGTTTGTTTCACTTTAATTTAAAAGCTTATGAAGAAGTTTCACGCTTTTCTGTTGGCAGCCGTTGTGGCCTTGGCCCCGATGACTGCCCTGGCGCAGGCTTTGCCGGGCAAGAAGGCTCCCACAAGGACCCAGACCGAGCGCCTGCTCAGCAACCTGCTGGAGAAGACTCCCGTCGCCAAGACGTTTGCAGCCGCTCCCGCAGTGAACCGGGTGGAGGCCAAGGGCGGCGTTGCCGCCACCAACGGCCCGCGCCGTGTAACCGATGTGATTACCGAGGCCCCCGAGGGCACGGTGAAGTACTACAGCCGCGCTGGCGGTGCCTATAACGCCCGCACCTACGGCAACGAGGCGCAAGAGCAAGATGGATTGATCACCATCGTGTTCTGCGACAACAACGAGGTGTATATGCTTGATGTGCTGAGCATGGTGACCACTAAGTCCTATATCAAGGGCACGCTCGAGGGCAACCAAATCACGGTGCAACTGCCGCAGACAGTTTACAACACCGGCCAGGGCTACAACCTGGAGATTGCCTGGCTCGACATCTCGGCCTATCTCGATGGCACCGCTTCGAGCTATTACAACTCGGCCGTCACGGCCGACCGTGAGAACACCACCGCCGTGTTCACCATCGACGACGACGGTGTGATCTCGCTGCAGGGCAGCTCCGAGAGCTATGTGCTCGCCGGTGTGTGGGACGACGACGACATGTGGTACGGCGCAGGCGACTATGCAAGCGTCTACACCGAGACCGAGCTCGAAGAGACCGTCACCCCGCCCGTTGGCATCACCCCCGTCACCTACTACTATACCGGCAATTCGTACTATTCGAGTGCCAGCCACGCCTTCTCCTCCACGGTGAACGTCGTGAAAGACGGCAACGATGTCTATATCCAGGGTCTTGCCACCGGCGATGCCAACAACGTGATTCTCCCCGAAGCCTGGGCCAAGGGCACGCTCGACGGCAACACCGTCACCATCCCCATGGGACAGTTTATGGGCCTCGCCACTGGCTCGCCCATCTATCTGGTGGGCTACCAGAACAGTGCCGCCGGTGATGTCACCTTCACCTACGATGCCGAGGCCGACACCTACACCCTCGACAACGACATGTTTGTCAACGGCAAGAAGGATGCCATCTACTACTGGAGCTACACCCAGGCCGGTGCTGTGATCAGCATGACTGAGCCCGAACCCGAACCCGAACCCGAGCTCGTGGTGGTTCCCGAGACCGCAACTGTCGAGGACGGCTGGTCAATCCAGGCCAGCGGCTCGAAGGAACTCGCAATGGGCACCCAGGTGGCCTTCGACGGCAACGATGTGTACTTCCTGGGTGTGGCCTACTGGTTCCCCGAAGCTTGGATCAAGGGTACCATCGCCAACGGCGTGGCCAGCTTCCCCAGCGGACAGTTTGTGGGTGCCGACAGCTATGGCAATGAGTACGTCAGCAGCATCGATGGCGAACCCATCGAGTTTGCTTACGACGAGGAAAACCAAACCTTCACCCTTACTTCGGACTACCTCCTCGAGACCGCCGATCCCGAATACGACGGCAGCAATATGTATGTGTACTTCAGCTCGATGAAGCTGTTCAAGGGCGAGATTGTCGAGCCCGAGCCTGTTGTGACTCCCGAGAATCTGCTGACCGAGACCTACACTTGGACCGGCTACGATGTGGCCTATGAGGACACCGACGACGATGAGACCACCGAGGATGAGGCCGTTTACACCGAGTTCACCCGCTTCGTCAACATCGGCTTCGATGGCAACGACGTGTATGTGCAGGGTCTGTGCGAGGCCTTCCCCGAGGCTTGGGTCAAGGGCACGCTCGAGGGCAACATCGTCACCTTCGCAACCGGCCAGTTCTTTGGCAAGGACGACAGCTGGGTGGCTTGGGGCTATCCCGCCGACTACTACTACTTTGTGGGCCTCGGCGAATTTGGCATCCAGGATGTCACCTTCACCTACGATGCCGAGAACAACCACTTCGAGAGCCAGGATTGGATTCTCATCAACAGCAAGGAGAACGAAATCTACTACTACAGCATCAACGCCGAGAACGAGTGGAACAAATTCGTTGAGGTGGCCGGCAAGCCTGTCAACCCCGAAATCACCGATGTCAAGATTGCCGATGTCATGTACCCGAAGATGTACATCACCATCCCGCTGGAGACCACCAACGGCGATGCCATGAATCCCGATAAGGTGTTCTACCGCATCTTCACCGATGTGGAGCACGAGGTTGCTCCGCTGCCCTTCGAGCCGGAAGACTATCCCTATCTCGAGCTCGAAGAGACCATGTATGAGATTCCTTACACCATGCACGACGACTACGACATCTACGAGGGTGGCAGTCTCGTCTATTTCAACCAGGATGCCGACTTCCTCGCCTCTGTCAACCAGGTTGGTGTGCAGGTGGTGTACTACGGCGGCCTTGACACCGCTGGCGGCGCACCGCGTCTTGCTCCCGGCGATGCCATCGACAACGAGAGCGACATTGTGTGGTTCTTCGTCAAGGACTACATCGACACTGCCGTGGCCGACCTGAACGCTGCCGATGTCGAGAGCGTGACCTATGTGAACGTGGCTGGCATCAAGAGCAACAAGCCCTTCGACGGCGTGAACCTCGTGGTGAAGAAGATGAGCGACGGCACGGTCAACGTCACGAAAGTGATCAAGTAATCCAGCTGTTTAGCTTTACCGTTTGATAATCCAGAGGGCGCATTTCTGCAAATGCGCCCTCTGATTTTCAACAAAAATGTGACATGGGGACGGTTCTTTTGTCACATCAATTTCTTGGTGTAAAAGCGTGATGCCGACACCGAGCATCGGACCCGCGACCCGCCCGACCGCTTCGAGGTCTTTGACACAGCGCCTGCTCGCATGGCGAAACGCAGGCCGCAAGTCGGCATGAGGCCGAGGGTCTCAAAATGCATGGCCCCCCCACGGTGCCTCCCGCGTCGGGACCTCGAAGAGCGCCAACTACTGTATGTGAGGCGGCGCCCTGCGGGCGGAACCACGTAGTGCTCGCGACCGAACGGGAGCCCGAAGGGCAAGCGTAGCGCAGCAAATTTATCAGAATTTGTTTCAAAATTCTCACAGCGGGAAGTTAATTATTTCGCCGTCCCATAAGGCGAAGCGCAAGTCGGCATGAGGCCGAGGGTCTCAAAATGAATGTCCCCCCACGGCGCACGCGTGGTGGTTGCGTGTGGCGTGGGGGGACAGCGATTTGTCCTGGAATGGGTCTCAAAGAGTGCCAACAACGCACGTCTTATACCGGCTATCACACAGCCGAGCCGACACTGATAATCTTTTGTCCCTTGCGTTCCTTATCGTCTGATTTCCACTATTTGATGTGGGTTCAGGGGTACTCAAAACAGGGTGGGCTGCTCTAAGAGTTGAAACGTGGTGCGATGCAGGGGTGTGACGCCGTGCTTGGCGATGGCTGCGCGGTGCTCTCGGGTGGGGTAGCCCTTGTTGCGCTCCCAGCCATATTGCGGGTACTGCTGGGCTAGCTGGCGCATGAGTTCGTCGCGGTGGGTCTTGGCCAGCACCGAGGCTGCAGCGATGCTCATCATCTTGGCGTCGCCGCCCACAATGGTGGTGTGCGGAATGTCGTGGTAGGAGGTGAAGCGGTTGCCGTCGATAAGCAGTGCCTCGGGGCGCACGGCGAGCTGGTCAATAGCGCGGTGCATGGCCAGAATCGAGGCCGCCAGGATGTTGATGCGGTCAATCTCGGCCGGCGTGGCCCAGGCCACCGCCCATGCCACGGCCTCGCCCTCGATGATGGGGCGCAGGCGCTCGCGCTGGCGCTCGGTGAGCTGCTTGCTGTCGTTGAGCAGGTCGCAGGCAAAGTCGGGCGGCAGTATCACGGCGGCGGCAGTCACCGGCCCGGCCAGGCACCCACGGCCGGCCTCGTCGCAGCCGGCTTCCACGCGGCCGGCTATCAAATAGGGTTGAAGCATCAGTTCTTGCGCTGGATGATGAAGACAAAGATTTGGCGGAACGCCTCGATGGTGTCATTCGGGCGATAGGGCGCGAGAATGGCCTCGGCCTCGGTGCGCAGGCGCTGCATGGTGGCGTAGGCATAGTCGATGCCGCCGGCCTGCTTGGCAAAGGCCACCAGGCAGTCGATGTCGACCGCCGTGAGCTGCTCCTTGCGGGCCAGCTGCCGCATCTGCCGGTGCTCGGCCAGGTCGGTGCGCTGCAAGGCGTAGATGAGCGGGAGCGTGATTTTTCCCTCGCGCAGGTCGTTGCCCGTGGGCTTGCCCACAGCAGGGTCGTCGAAGTAGTCGAACGTGTCGTCCTTGATTTGGAAGCAGATGCCCATCAGCCTCGCATAGCGCCGCAAGTCGGCAAGTGCCTGTTCCGGGGCGTGCTGTGCATAGCCGCCCACGGCCACGCAGCTCTCGAAGAGTGAGGCGGTTTTCTTGCTGATGATGGTCATGTAGGCGTCCTCGTCAATGTCGCGTGTGCGGGCGTTGTCGTATTGGTTGATTTCGCCCAGCGAGAGTTCGCCGCCCATCTCGGCCAGCGTGTCGAGGATGCGGCTGTCGCCGGTGCGCACGGCACAGCGCAGGGCGCCCGTGACAAAGAAGTCGCCCACCAGCACGGCCACATGGTTGCTCCACACACTGCTGATGGTGGCCACCCCGCGGCGCTCGGTGGCCTGGTCGATGACATCGTCGTGGATGAGCGACGCGTTGTGCAGCATCTCGATGGCCGCCCCGGCATAGAGCACGCGCTCGTTGATGCCACCAAACAGCCGGCCGCTGAGCAGCACCAGCAGCGGTCGCAGCTGCTTGCCCTTGGTGCGCAGGTATTGCTCCACGATGCTGTTCATCAGCTCCGTGTCGCTTTGCAGCGTGGCCGTGATAATGCCATTGAGCCGGTCAAGCTCGGGCTGCAACGTTGCCTTGATGTCACTCAGTTCGGTCATGGGGTCTTTGCCATCGTCCCGCAAAAAACGGTGCAAAGGTAGTGATAATTCCCCAACTTGCCAAATAGTTTTGGGCTGTTTGCCCAACGACGGGCAATATTTCTGGCTCGATAACGGATTGCGCGGGTAGTTGATTCGACTTAAAAGAACAGCATGAGCAAAATAGACATAAGAACATAAGGACAAAAGGATAGACACGGAGATAGACAATAGGCACAGAGATAGACATAAGAACATAAGGATATAGATATAAGAACATAAGTTTAGACACGGATATAGGCTGGAGGTCTGCATGAGGCCGGGGGCCTCAAAGTGAATGAAACCCCACAACGTGCGGTCGAAGATGCGTGAGGCGTGGGGTAGGCGCCGCCCCCTGCGGCGGGCCTCGAGGAGGAACATCGTGGGTGGATACTTGCTTGTTTCATTGATTTTCATTATCTTTGCGGCAGAATCAGAACAATCGGCGAAACTAGCGAAGAGATGAACATAAAATTCAAAATGCCCAAGTTCGGGCGCAAACTAACAGGGGGTGGTGTGATGAAAGAACTGTTACTGACCACGCTCGCCACTACCATATCTATTGTGCTCACCTTTGGAACGGCTCATTTTGTGGAGCAACGTCAGGCTGAGAAAAGCCGCCGGTTGATGGCTCAAACCATTATCAGCGATATTGATCAGAGCCTGAATGTAATCAAAAATTACATTCAGGAAGAGGAAAACGGACGCAATATCACCCTATATCTGATAGAGAACATCAACCGCCTGGACAATGTTTCCGACGACACGCTCAATCTTTTCTTCAAATATGTCACACCTTCCACTTTCGACATCGACATGGAGTTCAAGAAAAACAACGAGAGTATTTTCAACAGCAGTCAAGACACCTGGCACACGCTCGACGACAAGAAGTTTTTCAGCAATGTGCAGGACTTCTATAGTTATCGAGCCATCTTTGAGCGTCAGCGCAAGGAGTCGGCCATTTTCCAAAAACCCGTCACCGCCGAAGAGTTGTACCAAATGCTGATGAACACCGATGAGATGAGCAGCCACCGCGGAAGAGTGGAAACGTGCCACCGATTGCTCAAATCAATTCAGGTAAAGCGCTACATCGACCTCTATGCCGAGCGCGTAAAGAATTATCAGTATTTTCTAATGATTTTTTTCAATCAGAACGAAGAGAACAAATTCCTGATGAACATCACCGAACAGGAGATGAAAGATTTCGCAAACCAGACCTATAGGACTGTGCGCCCAGTGAAGGATAAAGAACTTGTGGGAACTTGGGAAGCCTCTTATCCCAACGACAACTACCAGGCAATCTTCGAATACAAGAAAGACCACACCTTTACCGCACACTATGCCTTATCCTGGAGCGATGCGGCCATCATAGGAAAGATGATTCAACGGTTCTCGATTGAGGGAACATGGGTCATCGAGGGCGACTCATTAGTGAAAGTTTTCGACACGAAAAGCTACAAGATGGAAATCGACGAGAACGGCGCCTCCTACCAGCCTAATCAGGCGAGTGCCGTAGAACAGCTAAAGAAAGAGATGTCGAAGATACCTGAAGGCATGACGAACCGTGCCGTGCAAGCCACGAACATAGATGAGTCGGGCACGCGTCTGCAGCTGAATGAGCCAGGTTGGAATTCCACACACTACCGCAAAGTACAATAAAACTTATGGATTGCACTCATCATTCTCCCAACCTTGCGGCGTGATGGAGTGCTCGAGGCTCGCGTGACATTGCCACCGCCGAAGTCCCTCTTCGAGGCCATCGCCCGGCACTCGCGCACGCGGACACTGGATTTTACAACTGACCCCAATAAAGTGATGGAAACCGTCTACCTCCCCATGATGACCCGCTGGCAGTTCTATGCCATGTTTGGCGTGCAGTTTGTGCTGGGCGTGGCCTATTGCTTGGCCATGTTCTGGTGTGCGACGCGCGACCCTGTGCTGGAGTGGAAACCTTCGCCGCTGGTTGACAAGCTCCAGAACAAAGTGGGGTTCGGCCTGTTTATTGTGGCTGCTGTGACGAGCTATTTCTCGCTGCCCGATGTGTTCTACGCTTTTGTCGAAGACGCGTCGTCGGGCGCCAGCGAGGTGATTGTGGAAACGGCTACCGAGGTGCTCGACGGCACCTACCGCGCTCCGGGCGGCCGCGCCCTGCAGGAATACTTGAGCGGGGTGATTGGGGGCCAGCCCAACGACACGCAACACACCGCGCTGCTACTGATGGCGGTGTTTTGGATTTCACTTGGCTGGTGTGCCTATACGCTCGACTTCAAGCCATCGCCTGTGGGGGTGTGGAAAAAGCTGGTGAAGCCTGTGGGCTACGCGGCGCTCACGGCCCTGATGTGCCTGGTGCCGATGTGCCTGCACCGGTTCAGCTGGGCAGAGTTGCAGCTGCCGCTGCTGCTGTCGGTGGTGGCAGGGGCGTGCATTGCCGCCTCGCACACCTACAACCGGGTTCAGCCACCGCCGGTACACTGACACAAGCGAACCAGGCCCGGCTGTCAGTCCTCGGTTCTCAAGTGCGGGTCGACAAGCCCCTCGGCATTGCCGGCTTTCAGCGCATCTACATATCGGCTGATGCGCTCCATCTCGCGGGGTATGCGAATGCGCTGTGGGCAGTGCGGCTCGCAGTGTCCGCAGCCAATGCAGTGGTCGGCCTGCCGCAGGCGTGGCACCGAGCGGTCGTAGCCGACGAGGAACGCCCGGCGCGCCCTTTGGTAGTCGGCCTGCTCTTTCGAGCGAGGCACGCACCCCTCGCTCAGGCACTTGTTGTAGTGGCCAAACACGGCAGGGATGTCGATGCCATAGGGGCAGGGCATGCAATACTGGCAGGCGGTGCAAGGAATGATGTTGTAGCTCACATATTCAGCGGCCACCCCCTCGAGGAATTTCATCTCCTCGTCGGTGAGCGAAAGCAGCGGGCTGTAGGTGTTCAGGTTCTCCTTCAGGTGCTCCATATAGGTCATTCCACTGAGCACGGTGAGCACGTTGGGAAACGAGCCGGCATAGCGGAAGGCCCAGGAGGCCACCGAGTGGCCGGGGTCGCGTGCCAGCAGCTTGGCCGCCAGCGGCTCGGGCAGGCTGGCCAGCCGGCCGCCCAGCAGCGGCTCCATAACCACAGCGGGGATGTCGCGCCTCACCAGCTCGCCGTAGAGGTACTCGGCATCGGTGTTGCTGTCGTTGACTTCGTCGGCAAAGCGCCAGTCGAGGTAGTTCAGCTCGATTTGCACAAAGTCCCACTTCACCTTGCCGCTGTCGTGCATCTTGAGCGCGTGGTCGAAGATGGCCACATCGCCGTGATAGCTGAAGCCCAGGTTCTTGATGATTCCTGCGTCGCGCTGCTGAATCAGGTAGTCGAGGATGCCGTTGTCGATGTAGCGCTGGTTGAACTCGTCCATGGCATCGTCGCCGCCGCCAATGGCGTGCAGCAGCAGGTAGTCGACGTAGTCCACCTGCAGCTCGCGGAGCGAGTTCCTGAACATCTCCACGCCGGCCTCGTGCGACCAGGTGTCAGGCGAAAAGTTCGAGAGTTTGGTGGCGATGAAAAACTCCTCGCGCTTGTGGCGTGCCAGGGCAATGCCCGTGGCATGCTCGCTGCGCCCCCGGCAATAGGCCGGCGAGGTGTCGAAGTAGTTCACGCCATGCTCGATGGCATAGTCCACCTGGCGGTTGACCATCTCCTGGTCAATCTCGGCGTCATGCTCCTCGCGTGCCGAGCCCCCGCCGGCATCGAGGGTGGGCAGGCGCATCATGCCGTAGCCCAGCAGCGACACGCGGTCGCCGGTTTTGGGGTTGGTGCGGTAGGTCATCTTGCCGATGGGCGGCTCTTGGTCGGTGCCGGTGGCCGCGGTGGCTGGCTTGTCGCCGCCGGCGCAGCTCACGATGGCCGGCGTGGCGGCGGTGGCCCCGGCCAGACCAAGCACCTTGAGGAAGTTGCGGCGGGTATAAGTCTTGTTGCTCATGATTCGGTAGATTAGAAGTGGTTAAGGAACTAAATGGTTAAGTGACCAAGAGCAAAGTTATTGTACACTATAAATTAAGCATTGTGCATCGTGAATTAACTCAAATCTCCTTGTGCACTTCGTGGCCTTCGACGTAGATGGCGGTGTGCGGCCTGGCGGGGCATAGGTACTCGCAGGCGCCACAACCAATGCACTTTGCCCTGTCCACAGCGGGCACCAGGGGCGAGGTGTCGTCGCTGGGGTCGAGTTGCACCATCATGATTGCCCCTGCGGGGCAGTGCCGTGCGCAATTGCCGCAGCTCACTCTGTCGCGCAGTATCACGCAGTTTGCCTTCACCCACACGGCGTGGCCAATCTGGGTCGAGGATTTCTGGGCAGTGTCAATGGGATGAATGGCTCCTGTGGGGCACACCTTGCTGCATCGGGTACACTCCGGGCGGCAGTAGCCGCGCTCGTAGCTCATGGTGGGTTGCATCAGGGTGAGCAGGATGCCGCTGGGGCGCAGCACATCGTTAGGGCAGTGCGTCACGCACAGCTGGCAGGCCGTGCAATGCTGGGCAAAGTGGCGTGCGCTTGCCGAGCCGGGAGGGGTGAGCGGCGTGGTGCGCACGGCCACGGCCTTGTCCTCGATGGCCGCCAGTCCGCCGTCCACCTTCTTGCCGGCCTGTGCCAGGGCGGCCTCGGCAGCCACAATGGCACCACCCACCAGAAAGGCGCGACGGTCAAGACCAGCCCCTTTTTCGGGGATGCCCCCGTCACCTTTTGACGGAAGGGTGCCGGGCTGTTTCTTGGAGTCGTCAAGTCCCCCTTTTGGGGGATTCGGTGAGCCTGCGCAGTAGCTCAAGGCACCGAACTTGCACGTGTCGAGGCAGTCGCCGCAGGTCACGCAGCGGGTGTAGTCCACCGTGTGGTTCTTGAAGTCGATACAGCTGGCCTTGCAGTGGCTCGCGCACTGCCCGCAGTGCTTGCAGTGGTCGGCACGGAAACGGATTTTCAGCCACGCGAACTTCGACAGATACCCCAGCACGGTGCCCACGGGGCAGACGGTGTTGCACCAGGTGCGCCCATTGCGCCAGGCCAGCACGGCAATAACGCCAAAGGTGGCCACGGCAATAACAAAGGTGGGCAGGCTTCGCAGCCACACCTCGCGGCTGTAGAACGCATAGCTGCCGTAGTGCTCGGCGATGGCCGCCAAGCCGTTGTTCACCCACAGATAGACGGGCTGCAGCAGGTTGGCCACGATGCGGCCATAGGTGCTGTAGGGGGCGAGCAAAGCCACTATCGAACCCATCCCCGCCGCCATGGACACTGCCAGCAGAGCCACTAAAGGCAAGCGAAGCCAAGTCAACGCCGGTGAATAGGAAAAGCGGGATTTCTTGCGGCGCAGCCACGAGATGATGTCCTGCATCACACCCAACGGACAGATGACCGAGCAATAGATGCGGCCAAAGAGCAACGTGAGCAGCACCAGCAGCACAACGACCACCACGTTCAGCGCCAGCACGGCGGGCAGGAACTGAATGCGGGCCATCCAACCCAGCCAGTGGTGGGCGGTGCCAGTGAAGTCGAGCAGCAGCCAGGTGATGAGCGTGAAGAACACCACCGCCAGGGCCACCCTGATGTTACGGAGTTTCATAATACTTGTGTTTTGGTTAAGCCTGCTGTTTGATGAACTGCACGAGTGCGGCCACTGCCCGGCCACGGTGACTGATGGCGTTTTTCTCGTTTCCGGCCATTTGCGCAAAGGTGCGTCCGTCGCCCTCGACGGGCTGGAAGATGCTGTCGTAGCCGAAGCCGCCCGTGCCATGTCGCTCGGTGAGGATGCGCCCCTCGACACGGCCCTCGAAGCGGTGCAGCCGCCCGCTCTGGAGCAGCACAATGGCTGTGCGGAAGCGAGCCGTGCGCCGCCCGGCGGGCACTTCGGCCATCAGGCGCAGCACCTTGTCGATGTTGCGCTCGCTGTCGTGCGCCACGCCGCCATAGCGGGCCGAATGTACGCCAGGCTCACCGCCCAGCGCGTCAATCTCCAGTCCCGTGTCGTCGCTGAAACAGTCCAACCCATAGTGCTCAAGCACATAGCGGGCTTTCATCTCGGCGTTGCCCTCGATGGTGGGGGCTGTTTCGGGTATGTCCTCGTTGCACCCAACATCGGCCAGGCCCAGAATTTCGTACTCGCCGCCGAGCATCTCGCGAATCTCGGCAAGCTTGTGGGCATTGTTGGTGGCCATAACAAGTGTTTTCATCTTTTCAGCAGATTTATCCCGCCTGAACACAGCGAAGTTATAGGCAACTATAGGTGCGTTCTATAAATTGCAAAAAGGTGATGAACGGTTAGCACCCATCAAGCTCAAGCAATTCACAGGACCCACCTTCAGCTTCTCTGTGGTAATGAAACTGGCGGTTGGTTACACAGTGAGAATTTCCTTTTCCTTGGCGGCAAAGACCTCGTCGATTTGCTTCATGTACTTGTCGTGCAGCTTCTGCACCTTGTCCTCGCCGTCCTTGGCCACGTCCTCGCTCATGCCGCACTTGACGGCTTTCTTGAGGGCGTCGATGCACTCGCGCCGCGCGTTGCGCACGCTCACACGTGCTTTCTCGGCCTCGTTTTTCGAATCCTTGACAAGCTGCTTGCGGCGATCCTCGGTCAGCGGCGGGATGTTCAGGCGAATGACCTCGCCGTTGTTCTCGGGCATAATGCCCACATTGGAGTCGATGATGGCTTTCTCAATCACGCGGAACATGGTTTTCTCCCACGGCATGATGGCAATGGTGCGCTGGTCGGGGGTGCTCACATTGGCCACGTTGCCGATGGGCACCTTGCTGCCGTAGTAGTCCACACGGATGGAATCGAGGATTTTCACATTCGCCTTTCCGGCACGGATGTGCGCCAGCGAATCGTCGAGGAAGGCCACGGCCTCCTGCATCTTCTGCTCGGCCGCATCAAGATAGGTTTTCAAGTCGTTCATAGTCAGAATCTGATATTTGGTTGTTGGTTTTACGAATCCCCTTTAATGTCAATTTGCCGTAATTCAAGACTAAAAGGACAAAAGAACACAATTTATAACTCTATAAAAATCAGCCTGTTGCCTTGCGCGTGATTTTGTGCTTTTGTTCTTTTAGTCTACATTTCGCCACGTTGATAAGTGGCGGCTTATTATTAAAATATGTGGCAAATTTAGTGCTAAATAGCGAAAGTTGCAACAAGTGCGGTCAATTTTCAGCATTTTTAGGTGGGTTTTATAGCCCTCACAAGTCGCGCTGCTCATAGGCGGCGATGTCGCTCCGCCAGTCGTCGGTGACGCGTGCCGGGCGGCCGTCGTCGCCGAAATAGACCATCACGCTCTGGCACTCGCTCTTCACCTCGCCCGTGTCGGCGTTCACCACCTGCTGCATCATGGTGAAACTCTTGTCGCCCATGGCCTCGACCTGGGTGAGCACCTGCACAGGCTCGTGAAAACGCGTCTGCGCCAGGAACGAGCAGTTGAGGTTCACAATCATGAGCGGCGGGCGGCTCCACTTCACATAGCCCGGGCGCACCTTGGCAAAGTAGTCGTTCTTGCCCAAGTCGTAGATTTGGAGATAAGCGTTGTTGTTGAGGTGGCCCAGCATGTCGATATCGCTGAAGCGCAGCTGCACCGGGGTGACGCAGTGGAATGGGAATTGGGCACATGGGCCGTGATGCTTGGGTGTCATGGGGGAATGGGGTGATAGGAGTAATGGTGAAGTAATAATATCTTGGTTTACAGGAAAATGATTTCGTGGATTACCTCGTGGCCCAGTGCCTCGTTGATGCGCTTGATGAGCGACGTGCGCCCCATCATGAGCTGGTTGCGCAGGGCAGCCGATGACAGGCGCACGCGCATCACGCCGCCGCTCACGTCGCGGCTGATGGTGTAGCGGTTGATGCCCGACCCCACGATTTGCGGCCACAAGGCGCTGGCACGCTGCTCGTCGAGCATCGTGTCGAGATGTTCCTCTTTCATATAGCCGTCGATGACCTCGGCTATGGTTTTGGGGTGGGTGCGTTTCATAGCCGTCCTACAATGCTTGCACCTTGCCGCTGTCCACGGCAAACATCTGGTGGTTGCCTTGCAGGCGGGCCACAATGCTGTCGAGGTGTGTGCGATTGGTGTCGGTAATGAAAATTTGCCCGAACTGCTCACCGGCCACGATGTCCACAATGCGTTCCACGCGGGTGGCATCAAGTTTGTCGAAAATGTCGTCGAGCAGCAGGATGGGTGTTGCTGGGTTGCTGGCTTTGATGAAGTCGAATTGCGCCAGCCGCATCGCGATGGTGTAGGTCTTGCACTGCCCCTGCGACCCCGTGCGCCGCATGCTATGTCCGTTGAGTAGCAACTCGATGTCGTCGCGGTGCACACCGCGCGTGGTGTAGCCGATGGCCATGTCGCGCCCGCGGTTGGCGGCCAGCACCTGCTCGGGCGTCGATTCGTTGAGCACGCTCTCGTAGCGCAGCTGCACCTGCTCCTGCTCGCCCGCCACGGCCTGGTAATAGCGCAGGAAGATGGGGGTGAACGCCTGAATCCACCTCGACCGTGCGGCATGGAGAGTGCGCGCCGTGCTGCACATCACCTGCTCCACGGTCTCATAGAGCAACGGGTCGAGCATCTCGCGGCGAATCATGCTGTTGCGCTGCTCCACCGCCTTGCCGTAGCGGATGAGCGCATCAAGGTACTCGGCATCGCCCTGGGCAATGATTTGGTTCATGAGCTTGCGACGCTCCTCGCCGGCACCGCGAATCAGGTCCCAGTCCAGCGGTGAAATCATCACTACCGGCAGCAGCCCGATGTGCTGGCTCAGCCGCTGGTATTCCTTGCCGCCCCGGCGTGCCACCTTGCGCTTGCCGCGCTGCAGCGACATCGTGATGTCCTCCTCGGCCTCGCGGCGCGTGTAATGACCCTGGAGCATCATGAAAGGCTCACCATGGCGGATAACGGCGGTGTCGGGCACACCCGTCGAGCTGCGGCAGAAGCTCAGGTAGTAGACCGCATCAAGCACGTTGGTCTTGCCCATGCCGTTGTTGCCAATCAGGCAGTTCACCCCCGGGGCAAACGTCAGCCGCGCCTCGGCGATGTTCTTGTAGTTGAGTAGGGTGAGCGTGTCGAGCCGCATGATTCGTCGGATTGATTCACACCTCGTCACCGGCCAGGAACGTGCGGTCGATGATGGGGGTGGTATAGGCGTAGGGAATGAAATCGATGCTCGGTATGGGCTTGGTGATGAAGAAGTTGGCCACCTTTCCCACGGCGATAGAGCCATAGTCGGCGCTGAGTCCCATGGCTGCGGCGCCATTGATGGTGGCCGCGTTGAGTGCCTCGGCGGGCTGCAGACGCATCTTGATGCAGGCCAGCGACACCACAAACTTCATGTCGCCGCTGGGCGTGGAGCCGGGGTTGTAGTCGCTGGCAACGGCCATGGGCAGGCCGGCGTCGATCATCTTGCGACCAGGGGCAAAGGGCATATTCAGGAAGAACGACGTGCCTGGCAGCGCGGTGGGCATGGTGCCGGCGCCGCGCAGCAGGGCAATGTCGTCGTCGGTCATGCTCTCCAAGTGGTCTACCGACAGTGCCTGGAGCCTGACAGCCACCTCCACCCCACCCGACGGCGCGAGCTCCTGCCCATGGATTTTGCCCCGCAGGCCGTGTTTGAGCCCGGCCTCGAGAATACGCGCCGTCTCCTCGGGGGTAAAGAACCCTTGGTCGCAAAACACGTCCACAAAGTCGGCCAGCCCCTCGGCGGCCACAGCGGGAATCATCTCGTTCACCACCAAGTCCACGTAGTCGGCCTGGCGACCGGCATACGCTCGCCCCACGGCATGCGCCCCCAGAAAGGTACTCATCACCCGCAGGCGCGTGGCCTCTTGGATGCGGGCTATCACGCGGAGCATCTTCAGCTCGTCCTGGGTGTTGAGCCCGTAACCGCTCTTGATTTCGATGGCTCCGGTACCCTTGGCAATCACCTCGCGCACGCGTTCCATCGCCTGCTCGTAGAGCGCCTCCTCGCTCAGCTCGTGCAGGCGGTCGGCACTGTTGAGGATGCCACCGCCCCGGCGGGCTATCTCGGCGTAGGACAAACCGTTGATTTTATCGACAAACTCCTGCTCGCGACTGCCGGCATACACGAGGTGGGTGTGCGAATCGCACCAGCTGGGCAGCACAGTGCCTTGCCGGGCATCCACCACGATGTCCCATTCATCGGGAGCGAGCCGGTTGGCCACGGTGTCGAAGTCGGTGAACACCCCGTCCTCGACCATCAGCCAGGCATCGTGGAGCACGTCGAAGTGCTCCATCTCGCTGCCCGCCTTGCTGAGCGTGCCACCGGCGTCGATGCCGGCGAGGGTGGCGATGTTGTTGACCAGCAGTTTCATCGGCGCAGGAATTGAATGGCGGCCTCGATGTGGGGGTACATCACATCGTCGTCGCTGATAAATGGCACCACTTTACGGAACTCGGCGTGGAGCTGCTCAATCACTGGCGAGGACTTGAGCGGCCGGCGGAACTCCAGCGCCTGGGCCGCGTTGAGCAGCTCGATGGCCAGCACGCGCTCGGTGTTCAGCACCACCTTGTAGAGCTTGATGGCAGCATTGGCCCCCATGCTCACCAGGTCTTCCTGGTCTTGGCACGAGGGGATGCTGTCGGTGCTCGACGGCATGGCCAGGCTCTTGTTCAGGCTCACCACGCTGGCGGCGGTGTATTGTGTAATCATGAAGCCGCTGTTCAGCCCCGGGTTGGCCACGAGGAAATCGGGCAGTCCGCGAGTGCCGCTCACCAAGCGGTAGATGCGCCGCTCGCTGATGTTGGCCAGCTCGCTCAAGGCCTGGGCGAGGAAGTCCATGGGAAGCGCGATGGGTTCGCCGTGGAAGTTGCCGGCACTGATAATCAAGTCCTCGTCGGGACACACGGTGGGGTTGTCGGTGGCACTGTTGATTTCGGTGTCGATCACCGACTTCACATAGCGAATCGTGTCCTTCACCGCGCCATGCACCTGCGGCATGCAACGGAACGAGTAGGGGTCCTGCACGTGGGTCTTGGTCTGGTTAATCAGCTCGCTGCCCTGGAGCAGCTCCTTGATGCGTGCCGCGGTGTCGAGCTGCCCCTGGTGGGGACGCACGCGGTGAACGGCCTCGGTGAACGGCTCGATGCGGCCGTCGTAGGCTTCGAGCGACATCGTGCCGATGATGTCGGCCCAGTCGCTGAGCTGCTTCGCGTGCAACAGCGCCCACACGGCAAATGCGCCCATGTTCTGCGTGCCGTTGAGCAGTGCCAGGCCCTCCTTGCTGGCAAGCTGGATGGGTTGCCAGCCCTTGCGGCGCAGCAGCTCGGCGCCGCTGATGACCTCGCCGTCGAGCTCTACCTCGCCCAACCCCACCAGGGGCAGGCACAAGTGCGCCAACGGCACCAGGTCGCCCGACGCTCCCAACGAGCCCTGGCGGTACACCACCGGGCACACACCCTCGTTGAAGAAGTCGATGAGCCGCTCCACGGTGTCGAGCTTGCAGCCCGAGTAGCCGTAGCTGAGCGACTGCACCTTGAGCAGGAGCATGATGCGCACAATCTCACGTGGCACACGCTCGCCCACGCCGCAGGCGTGCGACTTCATCAGGTTGATTTGCAACTGCGAGAGCTGGTCCTGGCTCACGCTCACGCGGCACAACGAGCCAAAGCCCGTGGTCACGCCATAGACCGGCACCGGGCTGGAGGCAATTTTCGCGTCCAGGTACTCCCGGCAGCGCACTATGCGCTCACGAGCATCGGCACTCAAGGCCAGATGGTAGTTGTTCTTGATAATTTCGCCCACGCGCTCGATGGTGAGGTGATGGGCGCTGATTTCATGTGTCATTATTGCTTGCTGTTAATTAGTTAAGAATTCGTGATTTAATAAGCTGGCAAACAAGACATAGCGGTATAATCCTTGGGCTGCGGTTGACACAAGAACACAAGCCTGCATTGTCCGTTATAAGTTGCCACAAGCCATTTCGCCCTGCAAAATTAGTGCAAGCCGAGTGAAAAACCAAAACTTGTTTTGAGTTTTTGATTAAAATTGGCGGCATCACACATGCGACGCACAGTTGGCCCTCTTCGAGGCCCCACTGCTGGAGGCGACGCTATCCCCACGCCACACGCATCTTCGACGCGTGCGCCGTGGGGTTTCATTCACTTTGAGGCCCACGGCCTCATGCAGACCTACGGCCTGCGCTGCGCCATGCGGGCGGGTTCCAGCCTGCGCTTCGCTATGCGTGCGGAAACTCTGGGCTTACACCCAAAACGACACGCTCGCCGAGTTAACCGGCTCAGGAAAAACAACGGCTCTGTTATGCTTAGGATTGACGTTATAGACTAAAAGGAACAAAAGGGGGACATATGCAAAAGTCCGTGTGTTTTTGCAGATACTATCTTGCTCAAAGACTCCCCTAATGCCTCGAAGAGGCACGGCGGGCCGTAGGTCCGACATCTTCGAGGTCATTGCCCGTCTATCACACTACCGAGCCGACACAGAAACACACGGACTTTTGCAGGTGTCCCACAAAAGGTTCAAAAAACAAGGATATGCACATTAATGAGCCAATCGATTCATTGCTGGCGAGATAAGATGTGTTTGCCATTTTTAGGTCGCTCATTCTTATGCTCATTTTGTTCTTTTAGTCTAATTTATTACACACAAAACGTTACAAAGCCAAACAACTTCATTAAGGTGGGTTCTATAAATTGCTTGAGTCGTATTGGGATTGATTGCTGAGTAGATTTTGTCTCAAGCTGCGAGAAATCTGCAATTGAGTGAGTGCAACGCCAAGCTTGCTTGGGCGATGCC
>JAFSYB010000086.1 GCA_017443765.1 Muribaculaceae bacterium
ACCAGGGTATCTAATCCTGTTCGATACCCACGCCTTCGTGCATGAGCGTCAGTCACGCGCTCGCGCGCTGCCTTCGCAATCGGCGTTCTGCGTGATATCTATGCATTTCACCGCTACACCACGCATTCCGCGCGCGTCGCGCGCACTCCAGCCAGCGCAGTTCCAACGGCGGACCGGCGTTGAGCGCCGGGGTTTGACCGCTGGCTTGCGCAGCCGCCTGCGCACCCTTTAAACCCAAATAATCCGGATAACGCCCGCAACCTCCGTATTACCGCGGCTGCTGTCACGGAGTTAGCCGATGCTTGTTCTCCGGGTACGCTCAGGGGCGCACGCGTGCGCCCGGTTGCTCCCCGGCCAAAGTGGTTTACAACCCGCAGGGCCGTCCTCCCACACGCGACTTGGCTGGTTCAGGCTGACGCCCATTGACCAATATTCCCCACTGCTGCCTCCCGCAGGAGTCTGGCCCGTGTCTCAGTGCCAGTGTGGGGGGCCTTCCTCTCAGAACCCCTACGCATCGTCGCCTAGGTGGGCCGTCACCCCGCCTACTAGCTAATGCGACGCATGCCCATCCCCCGCCGCCGGAGCTTTCAACGCGCCGCGATGCCGCGGCGCCTCTTATGCGGCATTAGGCCGGGTTTCCCCGGGTTATTCCCCTGCGGGGGGCAGGTTGCATACGTGTTACTCACCAGTGCGCCGGTCGCCATCGGGGTGATTGCTCGCCCCATGCTGCCCCTCGACTTGCATGTGTTAAGCCTGTCGCTAGCGTTCATCCTGAGCCTGGATCAAACTCTTCGTTGTGCGTATCTCTTGTTCTTACCTTCCGGTTGTCTGCTGAGACGCGGACTCATCGAGCCTGCCCGGCCCGCGATGGCCGTGTGTTCATTGTGCTTGTGCACCTGTTCGGAACTCGGAACGGGGACATGGCTGTCCCTTTCCTCTGTCTTGTACTACTTCTTCTCGTTGCTGCAGCATTTCAATGATCTCTCACCGGCTAACCGCCCCGCGGGGGCGAAAAGCGGTGCAAAATTACTGCCGACGCGCGACATGGCAAAATGTTTTCACGCTTTTTTTGAAAAAAAACGCGCCGCGGAGGGCCAACGCGCTGCAAGGCAGCCGCTTGCCCGCAGCCCGCCCGACGCCCGCGCCGGCGCGGTGCCGCCATCAAACGGGGACAGGCCAGCGTGCGGGCGTGCGGACGCGCCCGAAGGCAGGGGGGTATACCTTATTATATAGCAAGGACGCCGGGAAAGACCCTCATCGAGGCCGCGCCGCGTGAGGGTGCCGCTGCTCCGGGTCACGGCACGCTGGCGCGTGGAGCCACGAAGTGCTCGCGACCCAACGGGAGCCCGCAAGGTGCCGCTGCTCCAGGTCACGGCACGCTGCCGCGTGGCGGGCGGCAAGCTACGGTCTGGGGCACGCCGGGCGGGCGGATGGATAGCCCGGCAATGACCTCGAAGAGGTCGGACGAGTCGAAGACCCAGCTCCGTGTTAAAGACCATGCAACCACGAAGTGCTCGAGGAAGTTTTGAAGCACGAGTTGCACGAAGTGCAGCGTGCGGTGCTGAAAGCATCAAAACCTTCCTCAACATTGAGCCTCGTAGAGGGTCGCAGCTTGGTCCCCGGGCGGTCACCATCGTCGTGCCTCGAAGAGGAACTTCGGTGTCGGCGTCACACATGCTACACGCTTACTTGGCCCTCTTCGAGGCCCAGCCGTGTGGGGAGGCACTTACCCCACGCCACACACATCTTTGATGTATGCGCCGTGGGGTTTCTTTCACTTTGAGGTCCCCGGCCTCATGCAGACCTACGGCCTGCGATTCGGTGGGCGGGCGGGGCGGCACGCGAGTCCCGAGCACACAACGCCGTGATAGACCTGGCATGAAGTTCCTCTTCGAGGCACACTCTGCAGTTTGTGGCCATGACCAAGCCGCGTGCCTCTCCGATGCACGTGCATGGTCTTTAACATGGTGTCGGACCAACGGCCCGACCGACCTCTTCGAGGTCTTTGTCCGAAACCTGACTACAAACCTCTGCGGGATTCTTGCATAGACAAGGTATCGGATCTCTGGCCTAGGTTCACGGCACCCACAGGACGCCGCCTTCCGGGTCACGGCACGCTGGCGCGTGGGGGCGGCACGCTACGAGATGGGGCTCTCCGTGTGTCATGACCCGGCGATGTTGGATGGGGAGCGGCGGGGGTCAGAAATCGAATCCCAGGTTGATGAAGAAGTTGAGCTTGCGTGTGTGGCTGTTCCAGCCCAGCGAGGCGCCAAGGGGGCCGAGCAGGCCGCTGTTGTAGAAATAGGAAGCCTGCACGCCCCACATCGGGGGGGAGTTGTCGAAGATGTGGCGCAGTTCGTCGTGCTGCTCGGCGACCATGCCGTCGAACAGCAGGTAGTGCCTGCCGACCACGCGCTGCTGCAGCCGCAGCGAGGCAGCAAGGAGTTTGCTGTCGAAAAACTCCACATGCCCCATACCCACCATGGGGAGTTGATGGGGCAAGAACTTACCGTGGCTCATTCCGCCGGCCGCATTGAGTTTCATGTTCGGCACGTCGTCGCCAAAGAGCAGTCGTCCCTGCACGGCGGGGCGCAGGTGTGTACTGGCCGACAGGGGAATGGTGGCCTGGCACAGTGCCTGCACGGCACTGAAGCCGTTTTGATGCTTCCAGTGAGAAAAGTTGTCGGTATAGTAGGCATATTGTGCCTCGGCACGCACACCACGGCGCGTGAAATAGCGGTTGTCCTCATTGCTGTAGCGCAGGCGAGCATGGAAGTTGAAATAATGCTCGTTGGGGTCGAAAATCACCACGCTGTTCTCATTCCACAGGTTGTTGAAGTGGTGGTAATGCTCCCAGCCAATGCCCAGCTCGCAGTCGAAGTTCATGGCATCGAGTGCGAATAGCTTGACGTTGACATGCTGGTATAGGTAGGAGGTGTTGTCGGAGCGCTTGCCGCGGGTGTAAAGCTCCTGATGGATGTTGTGCCACAGCTCGTAGCTCACCCCCAGGCGCTTGAACGGCCTGGGTTCGAGGTCGCAGCCCAGGCTGAGCATGGAGCGCAATCCCAGGCGCAATGTGAGGTCGATTTCCTTTTTTCGCTTATCGCCGATGAAACAGCGTCCGTTGAGCAGCAGTGCCGCCACGTCCTCGTTGTCATAGCGCAAGCCCACCGAGGCCCGGATGCTGTTGGGCTCATGCGAATAGATAAGGCCCTTGCGGGCATCCTCGGGTCCGGGCAGGCTCTCGATGTCGCGCAGGTGCATGGTGCAGTTCTGCTGCGGCTGCACGCCGATTTGCGCCTTGAGCAGGATGAGCGAGTCGAGTTTCTCGCGGGCGGCCTTCTCGCCGCGTTCGATGAGCGTGTTTATGGCCCGGGCCGAGAAACTGCCACTGGAGAAGCCGCGCACGGGCACGCGAATGAGCAAGTCGCAATATTTCTCGTTGTCGGCGGCCCGGCGGGTGATGTCGCTGCCCACCGAGCGCTCCATCACATCGATGAGCGTGCGGTAATGTCTGTCGGAGCCCACGCCCATGTCGAAGCGAACGCCAATCACGATGTCGGCGCCAAGGCGGCGCGCCACATCGGCGGCGAAATTGTTTTTCGTGCCGCCGTCCACAAGCACCATGTCGCCCAGGTGCACAGGCGTGAACACGCCGGGAATCGACATGCTCGATCGGATGCTTTTCACCAGCTCACCGTGGGTGAGAACCACCTCGTTGTCAGTGACCAGGTCGGTGGCGATGCAGGCGAACTGTCGTGGCAGGTCGCGCAGGAAGTCGATACTGTCGGTGTAGCCTTGCAGGTAGTGCTCGAAGGTGGATTCCACATTGTTGCCACGAATCACTCCACCGGGTTGGGGGTCGAGGCCGCCTCGCACGTAGAACTCCCGCTCATAGATATAGGTGTTGCGTGCGTCGCGCTCGCGGAGTGTGAGATGGTGCTGGTTGCGGCGGTCGAGGAACAGCTCAGTCCAATCCATGGTGCGGAACATGGTGGCAAGGTCGTCGCTGTCGTAGCCCACGCTGTACATGGCGCCGACAATGCTGCCAATGCTTGTTCCCACGACCATGTCGATGGGCAATCCGGCTTGCTCGATCACCTTGAGTGCCCCCACATGGCTGGCCCCCAGGGCGCCGCCGCCGCTGAGCACAAGGGCCACTTTCTTGCGCGACGGCACACTGTCGCTCACCACCGCACTGGCCGACAGCGGCAACACGAGCAGCAGCGACATCAACAATATTGCAACTATTTTCATCTGTTTCTTGGTGTTTGGCTGGCGAAAAAAACCGGCTCTACAACGAATCGTGTGGGTAATCAATTAGACTAAAAGAACGGCATAAGCAAAACGACTAAATGTGGCAACAACATCATCTCTCGCCACCAGTGAGTCGATTGACCAAAGCAGCCCTGCCCGGCGACATTGACGGGCAGGGTTGCCAAAGGTGGATTTGCCACGAGGGCATTACTCAATTCGTTTTGCAGGAAGGGTTACAGGGCTGCGTTACAGTGCCTTGCCATCGCTGCCGAGCACCTCGATAATCTTGTGGGTGTAGAGCTTCACCATCTCGTCGCGTGCGGGTCCGCAGTACTTGCGCGGGTCAAACTCACCGGGTTTCTCGGCCAGCACCTGGCGAACAGCTGCGGTGAATGCCAAGCGGCTGTCGCTGTCGATGTTGATTTTGCACACGGCGCTCTTGGCGGCCTTGCGCAGCTGGTCTTCGGGGATTCCCACGGCGTTGGGCATCTTGCCGCCGTACTTGTTGATGATGTCGACATACTCCTGTGGCACGCTCGAGGAGCCGTGCAGCACAATGGGGAAACCGGGGAGCTTGTCCATCACGGCATCGAGGACGTCGAAGGCCAGTGGCGGCGGCACCAGGCGTCCCGTGGCGGGGTCGACGGTGCACTGCTCGGGGGTGAACTTGTAGGCGCCATGGCTGGTGCCGATGCTGATGGCCAGTGAATCGCAGCCGCTGCGTGTCGAGAAGTCGATGACCTCCTCGGGCTTGGTGTAGTGCGATTCCTCGGCCACCACGTCGTCCTCGACGCCGGCGAGCACGCCCAGCTCGGCCTCGACGGTGACGTCAAACTGGTGTGCATACTCCACCACCTGCTTTGTGAGGGCGATGTTCTCCTCGTAGGGCAGGGCCGAGCCATCGATCATCACCGATGAGAAGCCGAAATCCACGCACGACTTGCACAGCTCGAAGGTGTTGCCGTGGTCGAGGTGCAGGGCGATCTGGGGGTGTTCCCAGCCCAGCTCCTTGGCATACTCCACGGCGCCCTGGGCCATGTAGCGCAGCAGCGTTTGGTTGGCATACTTGCGAGCTCCGCTCGACACCTGCAGAATCACAGGCGACTTGGTCTCGGCCGAGGCCTTGATGATGGCCTGCAGCTGCTCCATGTTGTTGAAATTGAATGCGGGAATGGCGTAACCGCCGTTGATGGCCTTGGCAAACATCTCACGCGTGTTGACCAGCCCTAAGTCTTTGTAATTGACCATATTATTGAATATTTTAAGTTTTGAGTTCGCGTTTCAAGCATATTCAAACTGCAAAATTAGTGCAAGCCGAGCGAAAACGCAAATTTATTTGCGGTTTTCCGAGGCGAAGCCTAATTTCGGGGGCTCTCCATCGAGGTGAGCAGGTTGATGGCGGCGACACTGGGGAGCATCGGAGATGGCTCACCATTGTGCTTAGTTGGCCCTCTTCGAGGCCCAGACGCGGGAGGGGTCGCTGTCCCCACGCCACACACATCTTCGATGTATGCGCCGTGGGGTTTCTTTCACTTTGAGACCCCCGGCCTCATGCAGACCTACGGCCTGCGATTCGGCGAGCGTGCGGGTGCTGTGTCCCATGAGTCCCAAGCGCTCAACGCCGTGATAGACCTGGCCATGAAGTTCCTCTTCGAGGCACACTCTGCAGCCTGTGGCCATGACCAAGCTGCGTGCATCTCCGATGCACTTGCATGGTCTTTAAGATGGTGTCGGGCCTACGGCCCGACC
>JAFSYB010000087.1 GCA_017443765.1 Muribaculaceae bacterium
ACCAACAAGGCCGACGTGGTTGTGCCCGTGGCCAACGTGCCCGTGCAGAAGAACCACCGCACCAACATCGTGGGCTCGCTCTTCACCCAGGACGCCAACTTCAACATCATCATCGACCAGAACTTCGACCAGCCCGACAATAATGTGATTATTCCATTTATTGATCCCGCTGGCGTAGGAGAGGCTGTTCAGGAACCCGGTGCCACCGTCAATATCGCACCCGGATCGGAGCTGACCATCAACATGAGCCAGCTGGCCGAGGGCGTGACCATCAATGGCAATGGCTCGACCATTATTTTTGAGAACGGCAACGCCGCCGAACATAGAATCAACACCGAGAATGTTGTGATTGAAAACGTCACGATTCTCAATCACGACTACAACACCACCCCGCTGACGCTCAATTCCAATAATGTGACACTTCGCAATGTGGAGTTTGAGGACATATCTTCCAGCTATGGCATCGCCATCAATGGCAATGACCCTGATGGTGAGATTCTGCTTGAGAATGTGACAATCGATGGCTCCACCGCCCGTGTGGGTCGCGGTCTTTTCATCCACGGCAAGAACACGATTCGTATCATTAACTGCTATCTGGATGCCACCTATCCTTTCAACTGCGATGGCTCGCAAGGCGATGTGATTGTTGAGAACTCCACCCTGCTGGGCTGGACTTCGTGGAACAACGATTATAACGGTGACGGCACCCAGCACACAGTGACTTTCACAAATTGCAAGTTTGGCAAGGGCTATACCGGCTACGCCACTGTACGACCCTATACCACTTCCTATTTCACCAACTGCGAGTTCTCGGCCGATGTGGTGTTCTCGCCTTGCAACAGCTGCACCTCGACATTCACTAATTGTACGATTCCCGATCTCACCGCTTTCCTGCCCGCCCACAACAATGCTGTTGGCTCGTTTGCCATCATCGATGGTGTGACCTACACCTATAACTCGGGTGGTGAAGCTTGGGAGGTTGTCGAGTAAACAATGTGAATTATGCGTGTGGACACGGGAATTATCCCTGTGGGTAACACGAGACTTCGTTCCCGTGTTCATGCGTTTTCTTGAATTGAAGCAAGTATAATTGAGACATATATAAAATGAAAAAGTTTTTAATTCTTGGTGCTTTGGCAACGTTGTTGCTGGGCACCACTGCGTGCAACGACGACATTGTTGACGTGGTTTCTGATGGCAGCGAGGTGCCCGTGCAGTTTGTTGCCAACCTCGGCGACATCGACAGCCGCGCCATCAGCGACGGCACCAAGGCCGACCGACTCACTTTCTACGTGTTTGAGGACGGTGAGGAAATTTCCACGCTGCGCCAGACGGTGACCGTAACGGGCAAGCAGGCCACGATTTCCACCAAGCTTGTGCGTGGCCACCAGTACTCTTTCGTGTTCTGGGCTCAGAACAGCAGCTGCACCGCTTATGCCATTGGAAACACATCCATTGGCTGGATTATGCAGGTCAGTTACCAGAACTCACCTCGCGGCTATGTGGCCCCGTGCAACGACGAGAACCGGGACGCGTTCTACAAAGTCATATCCGATTACACCGTCACCGGCTCGTTCACCGAGGATGTGGTGCTCACCCGACCACTGGCGCAACTGAATATCCTGGCCAGTGATGCAGCCAGTGTGACTGATTTCGAGAATTACACATCCAGCTTGAGCTGCAACAACTTGAGCAACCGAATGACCCTCCTTGATGGTGTGCCGGGAACAAATGTTTCCTACCGGTCGTTCAATGCTGCCTCGCTTCCCACCGAGAGCCTGCCCGGCTATGAGCAATACAAGCTGATTGCCACGGGTTATTTCCTGGCTCCTGAGGAGCGGATTGTGTCAAAAGTGAATTTCACCCTGTCTTATGATGGTCATAACATTGGTGAAAACTTCGATAACGTGCCCATCCAGCGTAACTACCGAACCAACATCATCGGCGACTTCTTCACCGAGGGCGCCAACTACACCATCGTCATCGACCCGATGTATCAAAATGATGCGGATGTGTGGGATGGCACCACCACCGAGACCCCGGTGCTCGACACCGAGACGGGGGCTTATACCATCTCTTCGGCAGCACAGCTTGCCGGTTTTGCCCAGGAGGTCAATGCCGGAAACAGCTATGCAGGCAAGACGGTGAAACTTGAGGCCAATGTGGACCTGGACAATCAAGAATGGACTCCCATAGGACTTAACAAGTACTTCGAGGGTACTTTCGACGGCCAGGGGCACACAGTGAAGAACCTCAAGATTGCCACCTATCGCAGCTATGGCAACGGCTTTATCTATGACCTGCGCGGCGGAGCCAGCGTAAGGAATCTCAGCATCTTTGGAGTCGACATCGTGGGCGGAAACGTGACCGGCATCGTGGCAGGCTATGCCTATGGCGATGTGACTTTCGAGAATGTCACTGTGGAGGCCGCTTCTATCAAGGGCTTCGGCAAGGTGGGAGGCATTTTGGGTATGGCCGCCGATCCGGGTGGCACCACCACGATGAATAATTGTTCTGTTACCGACAGCCAGATTCGCGGCACTTACAATGTGGCCGGACTTGTGGGATTCCTTCAGAACAAAATCGCAATGAGCGGCTGCACCGTGGCAAACATCGCTTGGGTGCTTGATGATGATGCCAGCGAATATGCCAAGTGGACTGCCGCTGACGGCCACACGGTCACGAGTGCCGATGGCACGCAGACCCGCACGCTTGAAGGTGTGTTCTGGAAGTACTACGACAGCGGTGACGACGCCACCTATTGGTATGCGGCTTTGGCAACCTACTGTTGCGACACCGATGTGAACAATGCTCCTTACACATTTGAGGACCAGCAGATAGCCGGCTTGGAAACGGGCAACTTGTTGGCCTATGGGTTCTGCGTCGGTTTTGTGAATTACCAGTTCTGACCCTGTGAAGAATAATGGAATAAATAACATCAAGATATCATGACAATGAAAAAGTATATTCTTTCTGTTGGAGTCACAGCAGCTCTGCTGCTTGGTGCTGCTTCGTGCTCGAGCGAGATGGAGCCGGCCATGACGGGCGACGAGGTGATGGTGCAATACACCGTGAGCCTGGCCGACAATGTGGAGAGCCGAACCATCAGCGACGGCATGGGGGCCAACACGCTCAAGTTTGCCGTCTTCACCGAGGCCGGGCAGCACCTGGAAGCGCTCGACCAGACGGTGGCTGTGACCAATAAGACCGCCACCATCACCACCAAGCTCGCACGGTACCACACCTACAAGCTCGTGTTCTGGGCGCAGAACAGTGCCTGCACGGCCTACGACACCAGCGATATGAGCACCATCACGGTCGACTATTCGGCTGTGGACTGCAACGATGAGACCCGCGACGCGTTCTACAAAATGGAAGTGCAGACGATGCAAAATGCCGAGGTGAGCAGGCAGATTGTCCTCACTCGTCCGTTTGCGCAAATCAACTTCCTGGCCAGCGATGCCGCCGGCGTGACCGGCCTGAACGCCTACACGAGCAAGGTGACCGTCACCGGCGTCCCTACCACGCTCAACACACTCGACGGCACGGTGGGCAGCACGACTGCTGATGTCACTTTCGACTACGCCACCATCCTCAACGAGACGCTTGCAGGCTACGAGGCGTATAAGTATGTGGCCATGAACTACATCCTTGCCGCCGATGAGCAGGAACTCAAGAACACTGTTGAGCTCACCCTGAACGATGGCACGCAGGACGTGAACACCGTCACCGCAACCAGCGTGCCCGTGCAGCGCAACTACCGCACAAACATCATCGGCGACCTGTTCACCGTCAACGGACAGTTTAACATCGTGATTGACGAGATTTACGAGGGCAACCTCCCCGAAGTGGTCTGGGACGGCACCACTGTGACCGAGCCCGATGTGGTTGATGGCGCCTATGCTGTTGGCTCTCCCGATGAGCTGGCCTACATCTTCCAGAACAAGACCAACCTCACCAATGCCTCGACCATCGTCCTCACCGATGATGTGAACATGGGCGGACTGCCTTTCAGCACGATTGGTGAATGGGAAACACCCACCGGCGATATCACTATCGACGGCCAGGGCCACACTATCAAGGGCCTCACCCAGGCGCTGATTCCCTATTTCAACACTGCGCACGCGCTCGAAATCAAGAACCTCACCATTGCCGATTCGCAAATTGAGGGCGACCTCGACTGTGCCGATAACACCCACATCGGTGCTTTTGTGGGTTGGATTGGTGAGAACTGGACCAGCGTGAAGTTCACCAATTGCCACCTGCTCAACTCGTCGGTGCGCGGCGCCGACCAGAACGGCGGCATCTTCGGCTACGCCACCGGCTCGGGCAAGAACCTGCTGGTCACCGACTGCTCGGTGGAGAACTGCGAGATTTGGAGCAAGGAGAACTGCGCACCGCTGTGCGGCAACGGCGCTGCCGGCGGAGGCACACTCACCGTCACCAACTTTGTCACACGCGGCAACACCGTCACCAGCGAGAAAACCGGCGACGCCTCGAAGTTGCGCGCCGGCTCGCTCATCGCAACCATCAACACCGGCACGGTGAAAATCTACAACCTTACCGACGAGAACAACAACGTCACCGCAGGTGGTAACACCATGACCACCTTCTATGGTCGTTGGGTAGGCGGCGTCATCTATGTTGATGATGTCCAGCTCACGCACTGACAACACTTTTGGACTAAGACATAAGACAAGTGAATAATTATTTTATTAATCAATCAAACCTGTACTACAAAATGAAAAAGTATCTTTATTTGGGTGCTGTGGCAGCGTTGCTGCTGGGCACCGCGTCGTGCTCGAGCGAGATGGAGCCCGAGCTGACCGACGGCACCGTTCAGTTCCGTGTTGAGCTTCCGGGCGCCGTGGAGAGCCGCGCCATCGCCGACGGCACCACCGCCACCAAGCTCGAGGTGGCGTGCTACGACTACCAGGGCAACAAGCTCGACATCGAGCCCACGGTGAAGACCGACTTCACCAACCGCGTTGCCACGGTGACCTACAAGCTGGTCAAGGGCCAGACCTACAACTTCTCGTTCTTCGCCCACGCCGACGGCGCA
>JAFSYB010000008.1 GCA_017443765.1 Muribaculaceae bacterium
GATGGTGGTCAGGTTGGTGCACTGGCTGAAGCACTGGCGGCCCACCCACTTCACGTTCTTCAGGTCGATGCTGGTGAATGGGTTGTCCTGCAGCGAGCAGGTGTCGAGCTTCACCATCGTGCTGGGCAGGTTCACCGTGGTCAGGGCGCAGCTGCTAAAGCACATCATGCCAATCTCCTCCATGCCCTCGGGCAGGGTGATGCTCTTGAGGTTCTCGCAGTAGAAGAACACGTGGCGGCCCAGCCGTTTCATGCCCTGGGGCAGCGTCACGCTGCTCACCTTGGAGTGGCTGAAGCACGAGCTGCCAATCTCGCAGTCGGGGTTGGGCACGTTGATGCTGGTGATGTTGCTCTCGTAGAACGCGCCGTCGCCCAGGCGGGTGATGCCGCTGTGCAGCGTCACGCGGGTCAGCTTGGGGTTGCCCATGAAGGCATAGTCGCCAATCTCGGTGATTTGTTCCGGCACGGTGTAGGTGGTCACATAAACGTCAACATTATTGGAGGTGCCTCTCCATTTTGCGCCCGGGCAAGCAATAATCTTGGTCTTCTCCTTGTTGGTGAGCACGCTCATCGAGTAACCCTCCTGCTGCGACGACAAGTTGGCAAACCAGGGGTTGTCGGCCTTGACCGAGATTCCAGCAAGGCGGTTGCTGTCGAAGGCATACTCGGCGATATACTGCAACGTGGTGGGCAGCTTGAGCGACCCCATCTCGGTGCCGCAGAATGCCTCGTTGTCTATGAAAATCATGCCCTCGGGCAGCTCAATTCGGGCCTGGCCGTTGAGGATGCAGTTGATAAATGCACCTGCGCCGATGCCTTTCACATAGTAGGTCTCGCCGTTGTAGGTCACCTGGGCGGGGATTGCCGTGCCCGAAATTTCAGAGCCCGTACCGTTCTTGCCCACGCCATAGCCCGTGTCCTGGTAGTCGTCGTCGTCGGGAGTGCCCATGGCCTCGCGCTTGGGCGCAATCTGCACCCACTTCTGGGTGGCATCGATAATCTCATACTTGAACTTGCCCACGGTGAACGACGGCAGCTGGTCGTCCTGAGCCCACGCTGCCACGGCAAGCACCGTCAGCAGCATCATCACGGTTAGTCTTTTTGTCATTAGTTTTTAGCATTGTGGCGCCGCCATTCTCCACCGGCACCGGGTAACAGAGGCGGAACGAGAATGAGCCAAAGGCACGCCTCCACAAAAATTCGCCGCAAATGTACGAATTTTCCTAAACACTCGCAACATTTCGGACCATAAATATGCGGAATTGATTGGAATAGACAGAAGAACAAAAGGACATAAGCAGCCAGCGTGTTTGCAAAACTTATGTCCTTATGTTCTTATGTCAAAAAACCTATCGAACAAAAGGACAAAAGCTGCCAGCGTGTTTGCAAAACTTATGTCCTTATGTCCTTATGTCTAAAAACCCCTCACTGGGCCAGGATCATGTTGATCAGCTCGTTGATGTCGGCGATATCAGTGACGCCGTCGCCGTTCACGTCGGCGTTGCCGGCGAGCTGGTCGGCGGTGATGTTCTCCAGAATCAGGTTGATGATGATGTTCACATCCTCAACGTCCACGCTGCCGTCGCCGGTGAGGTCGCCGGGCACCTCGGGGTCGTCGCCGGTGTCGATGCCCTCGATGTTGGCGAAGTTCTCCCATCCGGGGGCCGTACGGTAGGCCTCCACCGAGTTCAGGGGCACATAGAGCGTGGCGTTGGCGTAGACGTCGGCCTCGAAGTGGGCTTCGAGCGAGGGCGGGGTGGTGGCCAGGCATTGCACCTTGGTGAGCGTTGTCACGCTGCTGAACGCACTGCGGATTTCGCGCATGGTCTTGGGTAGATACAGCTCGGTGAGGGCCACTTCGCGAGCGGCCTGGTTGCAGATGGTGGTCACGCCTTCGGGGATGGTGAGCACGGTGCTGGCGATGGCTGCCGGCACACCCACGAGTGCCGTGGGGCCGCCTGCCGCCTGCGGGTTATACTCGTACTCCTCGTCTTCGGGCAGCGTGGTGGCTCCGCCGGTGGCGTAGAGCACGCCGTCGATGCTCGTGAAGTAGGGATTGCCTTCGGCGACAAGATATTGCGAGCAGTTGGTGGCGCCCACGGCGGGGTTGCCGTTGATGCACTCCACGGTGCTGGGCACGGTGAGCGTGGTGAACCCCGTGGCGCGGAAGTAGGCGTTCATCTCAAGCACCTTCAGCCCCTCGGGCAGGTAGGGGTTGGTGATGGCGTTGTCGCGGGTGAAGGCGGCGCCGCAGATGCGCTCCAGCTGGCCGGCGTTGCCGGTGATGGTGGTCAGGTTGGTGCACTGGCTGAAGCACTGGCGGCCCACCCAC
>JAFSYB010000088.1 GCA_017443765.1 Muribaculaceae bacterium
GCTCCTCGAACTCGCCCTGGTACTTTGCCCCGGCAATCAGTGCGCCCATGTCGAGCGAGTAGACCTGCTTCTGCTTCAGGTTCTCGGGCACATCGCCGCGCACGATGCGCTGCGCGAGCCCCTCGACAATGGCCGTCTTGCCGGTTCCCGGCTCACCGATGAGGATGGGGTTGTTCTTGGTGCGTCGGCTCAGGATTTGCAGCACACGGCGAATTTCGTCGTCACGGCCAATGACCGGGTCGAGTTTCCCCAGGCGGGCGCGCTCGTTCAGGTTCACGGCATACTTGCCCAGAGCCTGGTATTGCCCCTCGGCCTCTTGGCCGGTGGCTTTCTTGCCTTGTCGCAGCTCGCTGATGGCGGCGGCAAGTGCCTGGGTGGCGACACCGGCATCCTTGAGGATGCTGGCGGCTGTTGACTTCACCTCGAACAAGGCCATCAGCAGGGCCTCGATGGTCACATACTGGTCTCCAAAGCGCTGGGCCACCTCGGCGGCCTTGTCGAGCACGCGGGTGGTGGTGGTGCTCAGGTAAGGGTCGCCACCGGCCACCTTGGGCAGGTGGGAAATGGCGGCCTCCAGGGGCCGCGTGATGGTTGCCGGCGCGATGTCGAGCTTCTGCATGATGAAGTTCACCACATGGTCGCCCTCGCTCATCACGGCACTGAGCAGGTGCTCGGGCTCCACGGCCTGCTGACCCCCTTGACGGGTGAGTTGCACAGCACGCTGAATCACTTCCTGACTTTTAATTGTGAAATTGTTGAAATTCATAGTATCTCTTGCTCCTTTCTTTACGTTTTTTTATAAGGTTCACCCAGCGATTATGCAAAAATTTGGCCACAAAGCAAAAAGCCTTATTTTGTCAGTTTTTGCATCTCAAATAGTGACAAAATGGCAGTTGTCCACATAGCGACTGCGCGGATTTCAGCCCCAAAAGGCGTCGGTGCGGCCGCGGCAACATGCCACCAACAAAAAGCCCCCCTCCTTGCGGGAGGGGGTAGGGGGGAGGCTGCAAGCTCGACACACTCATCACTCCACATACAGCACCAGCCCCTTGAGGTACTCGCCCTCGGGGTGGTAGATGTTGATGGGGTGGTCGGCGGGCTGGGTGAGCTGGTGCAAGATGCGCACGCGGCGGCGGCTTTGGGCGGCGGCGCTGAACACAGCCAGGCGGAATTGCTCCTTGCTCACGGCTTGCGAGCAGGAGAAGGTGAACAGGATGCTGCCGGGGGCGATTTTCTCCAAGGCTTTCGCATTCAGCCGGCGGTAGCCGACGAGTGCGTTCTTGATGGCACTTTTGTGCTTGGCAAACGCCGGCGGGTCGAGAATGACGAGGTCGTAGGCGTCGCGCTCCATGGCGTCGAGAAACTTGAAGGCATCTTCGGCAAAAGCCTCGTGCCGCGTTTCGCCGGGGAAATTCAGTTCCACATTGTCGTTGGTAAGCTTGACCGCCTTGGCGCTGCTGTCGACCGAGTGCACCAAGCGTGCGCCGCCGCGCAAGGCGTAGAACGAGAACCCGCCCGTATAGCAGAACATGTTGAGCACGCGGCGATTGCGGGCGTAATGTTCGAGCAGGCAGCGGTTTTCGCGCTGGTCAACGAAAAAGCCCGTCTTTTGTCCCTTGAGCCAGTCCACGTGGAACTGCAGGCCGTTCTCCATGGCCACATCGGTGTCGTAACTGCCAACAAGATATTGGTTTTCGGGGTCGAGGTGCGCCTTGTAGGGCAGGGTGGTCTCGCTTTTGTAATACACGTTCCGCAGCCCCGCACCGGGGAGCTGCATGAGCGCGTCGGCAATCTGGAGCCGGGCGAAGTGCATTCCCGGCGAGTGGGCCTGCACCACGGCGGTGCCGGCGTAGATGTCCACCACCAAGCCAGGCAGGAAGTCGCCCTCGCCGTGCACCAGGCGGAAGGCATTGTTGTCGTCGCGCATCAGGCCCAAAGCCTGCCGCACCCGCAGGGCATCGGTGACGCGGTCCAGGAAAAATGCGGTGTCGATGGTGCGGTCATCGAAGGTGAGTAGGCGCACGGCAATGCTGCCAATTTGGTAATGGCCGTTGCCCAGGTGGCGGCCGTCGTGGCTATAGACGCTCACCAGGTCTCCCTCCTCGATGTCGGGGGCATAGCGCGAAATGGCTCCCGAAAACACCCACGGATGGAAACGCTCAAGCGAGCTTTCTTTGCCACGCTGCAGCGTGATGGCTTTATAGAGCATGGGGAGTAGATAGATTTATTTGAAGAAAAACCGGTAGATGTCGTTGCCGTTGGCAAACAGGAGCAGGGCGAACAGCAGCGCCATGCCGATGTATTGCGCATGTTCCAGGAACTTGTCGCTGGGTTTGCGGCGGGTGACGATTTCCCACAGCAGGAACAGCACATGGCCGCCGTCGAGCGCGGGAATGGGCAAGATGTTCATCACCGCCAGTATGATGCTCAAAAATGCGGTGATGCTCCAGAAGTCGAGCCAGTTCCACTCATCGGGGAAGATGCTGCCAATGGCGCCAAACCCACCCAGGCTCTTGGCGCCCTCGGCCGAGAACAAGAGCTTGAGGCTCTTGACATAGGTGACGGTTTGTGTCCAGCCCATCGAAATGCCACGCGGAATGCTTTGCAGCAAGTTGTAGCGGCTCACCTGCACGTTGTACACCTTGTCAATCTTCATGAGCAGGATGCCCAGCTTGCCGTTGCCATCTACCTCCACCTGCGTTTCCATGGGCTTGCCATCGCGCAAGTAGCGCAGCGAAACGGTCTGGTTCTTGTGCTTGGCCAAGGCGGCTGTGAACTCGTTGTAGCTTGGCGTGGTATCGTTTCCCACGGCAAGCATGTGGTCGCCTTTCCTAAGCCCGGCTTTCTCGGCCCCCATGCGTGCCTGCGTCTGGTAAATAACCACCGGGAAACGGTAGTTCATAAAGGGCTGTCCGTTCTCGGCCTCCTTGTTGGCGGTGAAGATGTAGTTGTCGGGTATGGCAATCGAAACGGTGTCGCGGTGGTTGCGCAGCACCGTAACCGTTTTGGCCCCGAGCATGGCCTGCACGTTCTCGAGGGTGAGGCAGTCCAGCGTTCGGCCATCGGCGGTGAGCGGGATGTCGCCGTCCTGGAATCCCAGTTGGTGCGCACTGTCGCAATAGTTCATGCCCTCGGTCACATCGGTAAGGCGCAGCGTGGCATCGCCGTATGCGTACACAATGCCGGTGTAGATGACCACGGCGGCCAGGAAGTTGAACAGCACGCCGCCCACCATCACCAGCAGCCGCTGCCAGGCGGGTTTGCTGCGGAACTCATAGGGCTTGGCGGGTTGCTGCATCTGCTCGGTGTTCAGCGATTCGTCGATCATGCCCGAGATGGAGCAGTAGCCGCCCAGCGGCACCCAGCCAATGCCGTAGATGGTGTCGCGCCACGTGGGACGCCCTTGCGGTGGCGTGGGGCCAGCGCAATCGGCTGGCTGGGCAGGCTCAGTTTTTGCGGAAGCCGCGGACACCTCCGAGGACTTCTCCTTTTTCTTCTCATTCGGGTCGGCGGGGTTGCGCACAAAAAACTCCACCTTGCGCCGTTTGGGGTCCCAGCGCACAAGGCTGAACTGGGGGTTGAAGAAGATATAGTATTTCTCGACCCACATGCCGAACAGGCGGGCGAACAAGTAGTGTCCAAATTCATGCACAATCACCAGCAGGCTCAGTGCGAGAATCATCTCAAGGGCTTTCAGCCAAAATGTAGAAGTCATGATTTAGAGGGTAGTGTGCTACAAAAACAGGGATTATCAAAATTTGTGACCGATGTGGTGTTCTGCTTGTTGCCGTGCTTCGGCATTGGTGTCCACAAGGTCGTCGTAGGTTGGGTTGTCGATGTGTGTGATGGCCTGCATGGTTGCGGCCACGGTGCGGTGGATGTCGAGGAAGCCGATTTCGTCGCGCAAAAAGGCGGCCACGGCAACCTCGTTGGCGGCGTTCATTGCGCAGGCGGCATTGCCGCCGCGCTCGGCGGCTGTATAGGCCAGCGTGAGCAGGGGGAATTTCTCGCAGTCGGGTCGCTCAAAGGTGAGCAGCGCGTAGTCATCGATGGTCATGCGCCGGTCGGCAGTGGCCAGGCGGCCAGTGGGCAAGCCCAGGGCGTAGCGGATGGGAAGGTGCATGTCGGGCAAGCCGAGCTGCGCTTTCACCGACCCGTCGACAAACTCCACCATCGAGTGCACGATGCTCTGCGGGTGCACCACAATCTCGATGCGCTCGTGCTCCACGCCGAACAGCCACTTGGCCTCGAGCATCTCGAAGCCCTTGTTCATCATTGTCGCGCTGTCGATGGTGATTTTTGCGCCCATGGCCCAGTTGGGGTGCTTGAGGGCGTCGCTGGCCTTGACCGTTGCCAGCCGTTCGCAAGGCGTGGTGCGGAACGGGCCACCCGAAGCGGTGAGGATGAGTTTGCTCACATCCTGCTTGCGCTCACCCATCAGGCACTGGTAGAACGCTCCGTGCTCGCTGTCGACTGGGTAAAGGTGACTGGCCGACTGGGCAAGCATGTGCGTAATCAGTTCCCCGGCCACCACGAGCGTCTCCTTGTTGGCTAAGGCAATGTCCTTGCCGGCGCCGATGGCTGCGATGGTCGATTCCAGTCCGCTGTAACCCACCATGGCGGTGACCACCGTGTGCACCTCGGGGGCGGTCACGAGCTGCGCAATGGTTGCACTGCCCGCGTGAACCGCGATGGGCAGGTCGGCCAGCGCGTCGCGCACCGGCTCGTAGCACCCCTCGTCGGCTATCACCACATGAGCCGGACGATGCTCCAGCGCCTGCCGAATCAGCAGGTCGGCACTGCGGTGGGCCGTGAGCAACCATGGGCGGAACAGGGTGGGATACTCCGACACGATGTCGAGCGTCTGACGGCCTATCGAACCCGTGCTGCCCAGTATGGCAATATTGCGTCGTTGTTCCATAGTTATTTCTACAAAGTTGCAAAAGTAGTAAAAACTTTCCATTCCAGCGTTATAGTTAAGATTAATTTAGAGAAAGCGTGCGCAATAAATGCGCGAGCGGGTTTTGGATAGCAATGGCGGTGCATGGGCAGTCGGAGCAAGCTGCACAGCACGTGGCTTGCGCGTTTGGGGAGAGCAAAGTTGAATTGGTTTTCGCCCAGGATATTGGGCGATAGTCAACTGTTAATCAACGACTTGGGCTTTGACATTCCTGTTGCGGCGCGAATGTTGCCGAAGCCAGTCATAACTTTTTTGCAATTTATAGAACTCTCCCTTATTCAATAATTATGAAAAATGTAGTAATTTTGCTGACTGAAAGAACGCAACGGCTTGCCCCGAGGCCCGACGACGTGGATTCGGGGTGCCTAAATATCGACATTTATGAAACACCTCTTACTCACACTCCTGGCCACCGCCGCATTGGCGGGTGCGGCCCAGCAGGTCGTGGTGCAGGAGCATCGGCGCCTGCTTCAGGGCGTGGAGGGACCGGCCTACTACCCGGCGCTCGATGCCTCGGGCACGCGGCTGCTGTTCACCGACGCCGATGCCTGCGGACTGAAACTCTATGACTTCAACGACGATGTGACCACCCGTATCACCGCGCTGCCCGGAGCGGGCATGGACGCTTTCTTTGGCGGCGACGGCAAGGTCTATTATGTGACCCAGGAGCTGCGTGAGCACAATCTGGTGTACCGCACCGGCCATGCCTACGATGTGGCGCGGCACACCGATGCCGTGGTTCTCGATGCGCAGCATGGTGCCGTGCACCCGGTGAAAGCCATGCGCGGCGCGGCACTCAAGGGCGAGAACCGCTCGTTCCGCGCTCCGGCAACCATGGGGCTCACCGTCTACACCGAAGGCTCGACGGTGGTCATTGGCCGTGACGGGCGCGAGCGCGCCTATACGCCCGTGCCCTCGCACGCCGGCTACCTCTGGGCCTCGCTTTCGCCCGATGCCACGCGTGTGGCGTTCTTCGCCGCCGAGCGGGGTATATGCATTATCGACCTCGACGGCAACCTGCTCGCCGAATTGGGGAACTACGAGATGCCAGCATGGCTCAACGAGCACTACTTAGTGGCCCAGCACGCCACCGACGACGGACACCAGTTCACCTCGTCGCAGATTCTCCTGCTCAAGGACGACGGCTCGTGGACACACGCCCTCACGCAGCCCTCTTCCATGACCATGCAGCCCACCGCCGCAAGGGGCAGGGTGGTCTATACGACCATCGACGGAAACCTGTTTGAGATGACGCTCCAGATTGTTGAACCGTGAAAACACCCCGTTTCGCTATGAAGAAATCCATACTCACAACGGCTTTTGCCCTGATGGCCGGCATGGCGCTGGCACAGCAGCCGCACGTCTATATCAACCCCGGCCACGGCGGCCACGGCAGCGACGACCGCAATGTGGTTATTCCGCCTTTTGCAGCGGGCGACACGCTGGGGTTCTGGGAATCGAACTCCAACCTGTGGAAAGGCTTTGCCTTGCAGGAAACCCTGCGCCGCAAGGGATACCGCACCAGCATCTCGCGCCTGAAGAACCAGGAGGCCAACGACCTGAACCTTTCCACCATTGTGGCCTTGTGCAACTCCAGCGGGGCCGATGTGTTCTATTCCATACACAGCAATGCCTCGGGTTACGGCGACAGTCACGCCTTTAACTACCCGATGGGCATCTACCGGGGCTACACTGGCCAGCCCCAGGTGCCCAACAGCGACAAGCTCGCCGCCGACTTGGGCGAGACACTCATCGAGAACCAGAGCACCGTGTGGACCAACGGCGGCCGATACATCATCTACGGCGACTGGACGTTCTACCCCGACTGGGGCTTACAGGGACTGGGCGTGCTGCGTGGCAACAAGGCCGTGTCGATGCTCGACGAAGGCTCGTTCCACGACTATTACCCCGAGGCCTACCGCCTGCTCAGTCACGACTACGACTGGGTGGAGGGTTGGAATTTTTCAATCGGTGCCGATCGCTACTTTGGACGCCTCGACAATTTCGACAAAGGTGTTGTCACCGGCTGCATCCGCGACGACCGCGTGCTGCGCGAGGCGGCCTACCAGATGGTGGGGGTCGACACACGCGTGCCCGTTGACCGTGCCACCGTGCGCCTGCTCGACACCAATGGGCAGGAGGTGGCTGTGGCGCAAACTGATTCGCTCTGGAATGGTATATACCTATTTAAATATGTCGAGCCTGGCAACTACCAGGTCGAGGCCGTCGGGGCCGAACACGAGCCCATGGTGAAGCCCGTCACTGTCGAGGCAAATGCAACGGCCTACTGCAACTTCGACCTCAAGAAAATCCGCAACACGCCCCCGGTGGTGCTCAGCTGCTCGCCGCAGTGGGCCGATGGCGACGACCCGCTGCTGTGCAACGTGCCCGTGGTGATGCAGTTCAACTGGGACATGGACACACAGAGCGTGGAGCAGGCGTTCACAATCACGCCACAAGTCAAGGGACACTTCACCTGGGAGGACAGCAATTACCGCGTTACCTTTGCACCCGATGATGCCTACGCTGCCAACACACGCTACACCGTCACCCTCGGTGCAGCGGCCTGCCACGGCGGCGGAACGCCCATGGGCGAGGACTTCACCATCACATTCACCACCGACAGCCGGCGGCACCTGGAGCAGCTTGCCGTGTTCCCAACGCAGGACGCCCAGGTGCATCTCACCAAGCTAGTCGTGGAGTTCCGCACCGATTCTCTGATGAATCCATACGACCTCAACAAGCATTTCCATGTGTTTGACAGCGACGGCAACGAGATGACATTCGCCATGCGGAGTGTTAAGAACAACAAGAAGTCCGACACTTTCGGTTTCATTCGTCTGCCGCTGGCCCGCGACTTGGTGCCGGGACAGGACTACCGCTTGGTGGTTGACCGCGAGGTGGCCGACTACGATGGCATCCACATTCCCGACACGCTGCATATCGGCTTCCATGCTGTTGATGCCGCCCTGCAGCTGCGCGATGGCGGCGAGGTCACCCCGTTGGGGGGCGATGATGTGCAGGCTACCCTGCCTGGCGGCGACGCCTGGGCTTCGCTTGCGCGCGCGGCGGGTTTGCTCGGCGGGAAAGCCCTTCAGGTGAAATACGACTTCGCAAAGACCGATGCCACGTCGCTGCGCGTGGATCTCGGCGGCCTGCAGGGACCGAGCTTCGCACAGGGCGACACCCTTGCCGTCCTGCTGCAGGGTGATATGAGTTTCAACCACCTGGTTGCCACCACTGCCGATGGCCTGGACCTGCCGCTCGATGTGATTGACTTCAATGGCTGGAAGTGCGCCCGTGCGCGGGTGGACTGGCCCGGAAACCATCGCGTAGATGGCTTTGTGCTGCAACGCCCCGATGATGCCCGCGTGGCCAAGCAGGGCACGGCAGGCACGCTCCTCATCGACGGCCTTGCGCGCTTCAAGCGCGGCAAGCACACCGATATTGCCGATGTGCAGCTGCGCGGTGTGAGCGTGGGGCCGAATCCCGCCACCGACTATCTCGTGGCCACTGCCGATGCGCTCATCCAGGCTGTGGAGCTGGTGCGCCTAGATGGCGTGACCGTGGCTCGCAACGCAGCCAACTACATCAATGTGACCGGTATTCCCGCAGGGGTCTATCTCATGCGGGTTCACGTCAATGGACTCACCTCCACCCACAAGGTGATGGTTGCCAAGTGACGTTTGTTTGATTGTGTTCAATTCTGAGGTGGCTCCACTATGTTTGCCGAGCGCAGCTTGGTTTATCCCCAGCCACCCATGGCTTTTTTGCAATTTAGAGAATCCACCTGAATCATATAGAATAACCCATGATAATATTAGGCATTGAATCATCGTGCGACGACACGTCGGCGGCTGTGGTGCGCGACGGGCTGCTGCTCTCGAACGTCATTGCCAGCCAGCGGGTGCATGAGGCCTACGGCGGTGTGGTGCCCGAGCTGGCCTCGCGGGCGCACCAGCAGAACATTGTGCCTGTGGTGCACGAGGCCATTCGCCAGGCGGGCATCGACAAGGGCGACCTGAGCGCCATCGCTTTCACGCGCGGTCCCGGGCTGCCGGGGTCGCTGCACGTGGGCTGCAGCTTTGCCAAGGGGCTTGCCTTGGCACTCGACATCCCCCTGGTGGATGTGAACCACCTCCATGGCCATGTGCTGGCTCATTTCATTCGCGAAACTGCCGACCAGCTCGTGCCCACCTTCCCCTTTCTCTGCCTGCTCGTGTCGGGCGGCAACTCGCAAATCATTCTTGTGAAAAGCCCTCGCGAGATGGAAATCCTGGGACGCACCATCGACGACGCCGCCGGCGAGGCTTTCGACAAGTGCGCCAAGGTGATGGGGCTGCCCTATCCAGGCGGACCTGTTATCGACCGGCTGGCCGCCGAGGGTAACGCTAACCGCTTTAAGTTTTCAAAACCCCGAATCCCAGGGCTGGACTACAGCTTCAGCGGACTGAAGACCTCGTTCCTCTACACCTTGCGCGACAATATCAAACTCAACCCGGATTTCATCGAGCAAAACAAAGCCAACTTGGCCGCCTCGTTGCAAAAAACCATCGTTGACATTCTGATGGACAAGTTTGCCAAGGCTGTCAAGCAGACGGGCGTGAGCACCATTGCCATTGCCGGTGGCGTGTCGGCCAATTCGGCTGTGCGCGCCGCTGTTGCCGACTATGCGCGTCGGCACCGGCTCTCCGCGTTCATTCCCAAGCCCGTCTTCACCACCGACAACGCCGCCATGGTGGCCATTGCCGGAATGTTCAAGTGCCAGGCCGGAGAATATTGCGACATCACTGCACCGCCATTCTCACGTGTGACGGTGTAGAAATCTATCTTCCACTAACCACCACCCACCACCCACTACCCACTATGACCTATAGCATCATCATCATTGGCGATGAGCTGCTCATTGGGCAGGTCATCGACACCAATTCGGGTTGGATTGCCCGTCACCTCGCGCCATTGGGCTGGCAGGCCCGGTGGGTGAAGGTTGTTGCCGACAGCGCTGCCGACATCGAGCAGGCCATCACCGAGGGGCTGGCACAGACCGATGTCGTGCTCATGACCGGCGGCTTGGGGCCTACCAAGGACGATATCACAAAGGCCACGCTGTGCCGCTACTTCGGCGGCGAGCTGCGCCACGACGAGGCCACTGCACGTAATGTGGCCGCCGTGGTCGAGGCGAGGCACCTGAAGCTCAACGACTACACGCGCACCCAGGCCATGGTGCCCACATCGTGCCGCGTGATTCAGAACCAGGTGGGCACGGCACCCATCATGTGGTTTGAGCGCGATGGCAAGGTGCTTGTGTCGATGCCGGGCGTGCCGTTCGAGACCGAGACCATGATGCAGCGCGAGGTGATTCCGCAGCTGCTGGAACGCTTTCACAGCGATGTGCATCTGGCGCAGCGCCACTTGGTGGTCACCGGCATCATCGAGTCGCTGCTGGCCATGAAACTCGACGATTTCGAGCGCAGCCTGCCCGCTTGGCTCCACCTGGCCTACTTGCCGCAGACGGGCTGGATTAAGTTGCGCCTCACGGGCATGCACAGCGACGAGCAGCTGCTCAACGGCGAGATGGATGCGCAGGTGACCCGCTTGCACAACGCGCTGGGCGA
Source organism: Muribaculaceae bacterium (assembly GCA_017443765.1). Taxonomy (GTDB): domain Bacteria; phylum Bacteroidota; class Bacteroidia; order Bacteroidales; family Muribaculaceae; genus Sodaliphilus. The sequence goes on from JAFSYB010000088.1 coordinate 10,576, forward strand.
TGCCATCGTTGCCGACGACGACTTGCCACTGGCTGCCATCGTGGGACAGCGGCTGCGCGACCGAGGACTGTCGATAGCCACTGCCGAGAGCTGCACAGGCGGCAATGTGGCTCATGCGATTACGCAAGTGGCGGGCAGCAGCGACTACTTTGTGGGGGCTGTGGTGAGTTATGCCACTCGTGTCAAGGTTGACCAGCTGGGTGTGAGCGCTGCCGATGTGGAGCGGCATTCAGTGGTGAGCCAGCCCGTGGCCGAGCAGATGGCCACCGGCGTGAGCCGATTGCTGAACACGGATTGCGCCATTGCCACCACTGGCGTGGCCGGGCCGGGCGGCGGCACCCCCGACAATCCGGTGGGCACCGTGTGGATGGCGGTCAGGGTGGGCGAGCGCATCGTGTCGCAACGCAAGCACTATCCGGGCACACGCGACCGCGTCATCACACGCGCCACCACCGACGCCTTGCTGCTATTGCTTGCCCAGTTGCGGGGCTGAAAGGCCGTTGTGCGTTCACCGCATGGCGTAGCGGCAACCGGGGCGCGTGACGATAACTCCCCGGCAATCGAGGTCGACAAGAACGCTCATCAGGCGATAGACGGGCAGGCTCAGTGCATCGGCAAGCTGGTTGATGTGCTGCTCCCCGTGCTGGCGCAGCAGGTTGGCAACGGCCTGTTCCTGGGCGTTAAGGGCCGGGAAAATCTCGCCCTGCGGCGGCGCGGCGGCGACGGTGCCCTCCCAGCGCATGGTATCCATCACATCGCTGGCGCACGTGATGCTCTGTGCGCGGTTGGAACCGATTAGCTTGTTGCAGCCGCGCGAGAACTCGTCGTTCACGCGGCCGGGCACGGCCATCACGTCGCGGTTGTAGCTCTGTGCCAGGCTGGCGGTGACCAGTGCTCCGCCCGTGGGGGCGCTCTCCACCACAATGGTGCAGTCGCTCAAAGCGGCGATAATGCGGTTGCGGGCCAGGAAGTTGCCCTTGTGGATTTCGTCCTGGCTGGTGTAGTCGGTAACCACCGCACCGCCCAGGCGCACAATCTCCACCGCGTCGCGGCGGTGTAGGGCGGGGTAGATTTTGTTCAGTCCTTGCGCGAGCACGGCCACCGTGGGCATCTGGTGCTTGACGGCGGCGCGGTGTGCGGCAATGTCGATACCGTAGGCCAGCCCGCTCACCACCACCAGGCCGGGCAGTGCGGCGCCCAGGTCGCGCACCAGCTCGTTGCACAACCCGATGCCGTAGGGCGTGGCGTGCCGCGTGCCCACAATGCTCACCACGTGCGCCGCGTTCAGGTCGCACTCACCCGAACGGTAGAGCACCACCGGGGCATCGGGTGTCTCAAGCAGCCGGCGGGGAAACGTAGGGTCGGTGAAATAGCTGACGTGGACGTTTTTATCGGCAATGAATTGCAACTCCCGCTCGGCACGCTCAAGCAGCGAGCGACGGTAGGCCGTGCCGCACATGCGTGCCGTGCTGCCCGTGAGCCTGCGCAGCTCCTGCTCGCTCATGTCGAAGTAGGCTCGCTCGTCGGGCAGCACATCGAGCATTTTGCGCGCCAAGTCAACGCCCATGCCGCGCACCGAGGCGAAGGCAATGCGGTAGAGCAGCGTGTCGCTCATGGCTTGGCAAGGTATTGGGCGAACGCCTGCCGCAGCTCGTCGCCACGGGTAAGCTTGCCATCGCGCAGGCACACAATGCTCACCACGGCATGCACGGCCTGACGGCCCGTGTCGCGGTTGAAGATGTCCTGGTGAAACACAAAGCGCACGCCCTGGCTCTCTACCCACAGGCGGCTGAGCATCACGTCGCCGCTGCGCAGCGGCGTCTTGTAGTCCACCTCCACACGGTGCACCACCGGCACAAAGCCGTCGGCCTGCATTTGCGCAAAGGTGTAGCCTGCATGGCGGCAGAATGCGTGACGAGTGTGCTCTAAGTAGTTCAGGTAGCGGGCGTTGTTCACAATGCCCTCGCTGTCGAGCTCGTAGTCCCGAACGCCAAGCTCAAGCGTGAAAATGTAGTCGTCCATCAGTCGGTTGTTGTTTCAGCCGTCAAAATTACTAAAAAAAACGCTGCAAATGCATTCAAGTGGAAAAAAATGACTACATTTGCAGGCTACTTTTTTCTGCACACATATATCCTGATAAATAACATCACACCCAAACCATGAGAGAAGCCGTTTTCATTCGCCAAAACATACGCAAATGGAAGGAATATGAGTACGTGACCGATATGGCTGAGAGCCAGTCGCCCGATGTGCTGGCCGATATGTACACCGACTTGACCGCCGACTTGGCCTTTTCGCAGACGCATTATCCCGATTCGCGTATCACCACCTATCTGAACAATCTCACCCTGTTGCTGCACACCGAGATGTACCGCGGCCGACGCGAGAAATGGTCGCGTGTGCTCACGTTTTGGACACGCGAGGTGCCGCAGGCGGTGTACGACAGCCGCCGGGCGATGCTCTCGGCTGCCGTGGTGCTGCTCATTTTCATTGGCATCGGCGCGTGGTCGGTTTTTGGCGATGACGAAATGGCGCGTGTGGTGCTGGGTGACGGTTATGTTGATATGACAATCGAAAACATCCGCAATGGCAATCCCACCGATGTGTATGATGGCGAGAATGAGATGGCCATGACGCTCTGGATAATGTTCAACAACCTGTTTGTGGGCGTATACACTTTCTGCTTGGGCTTGTTCACGCCGTTGGGCACGGCCTGGAGCCTGATGCACAATGGTGTGATGGTGGGGGTGTTCATCTCGTTTTTCGCGCAGTACGGCGTGTTTCAGGAGTCGTTCCTGGCCGTGATGCAGCATGGCACGCTTGAGATTTCGACCATAGCCTTAGAGGGCGGTGCAGGGTTTGTGCTGGGCAGCGGCTGGCTGTTCCCGGGCACCTACAGCCGGATGCAGTCGTTTTTGCGAGGGGCGCGCAGGGCGTTGAAAATCGCCATCAGCGTGATGCCCTTCACCATCGTGGCAGCTGTCTTCGAGGGCTTTCTCACGCGCCACACCGAGTTGCCCGACGCACTCCGATGGATGGTGGTTCTGCTCTCGGCTGCCGTGATTTTGTTCTATTATGTCTATCTCCCTATCCGGGTCAACCGCCTGAACCATGAGCAAGCGAAAGAAACGACCGAGTAAGATACCCCTCTATGCCGTGCGCAATGTGAGCGAGAAGGTGAACGCCGCCTTTGAAATTGTGAAGGAAAACTGGCGCCCACTGCTGCGCCTGTCGGCCTACGTGCTTGTGCCCATCAGCATTGTGCAGGGGCTGGGAATCAACAATATGTTCGCCTCGACGTTCAACGACACCGAGTTCCCGGTGGTGGCGGCCATTGTGGCGGGCGTGTTTTCGCTGATAGGCATCTCGGCCACCACGGCGCTCATAATCACACTGCTGCAATGGTACGACACACACGACGACGCACTGGCCACCGCATCGTTGACCGCTATGCGCCGCCAGCTTGCACGCAATTTCTTCAAGTGCCTGCTGGTCTATATGGTCTCGGCGATTATCCTGGTGCCGGGGTTGATTCTTTCGGGCGTGATGTCGATTGTCATCCCTGTTTTGTTCCTGCTTTTCTTGGCGGCCATGTTGCCATTGATTCTGATACACCCGATTTTTTTGTTAGAGGATTGTTCCTTTTACATTGCTTTCAGTCGAGCCTTCAAGCTGGGCTATTCGCGATGGGGGCAGCTCGTGGGACTTGGATTCACCATGTCGTTTGCTGCAATAATCATGATGAACATCTCCACAATCCCCTGGACGGTTTCGTTATTTGTTGTCGAGACGCTTGGCCACAAAAGCTCGGCCTACGGCTGGAAGGTGTTCTCCGAGCTGCTCTTCTATGTGTTCACTATCGTGCAGTGCTTAGTGAGCTATTTGGGACTGGCTTTCTTTATCGTGGCTGCCACACTGCACTACACCAGCGTGGCCACCGATGTGGAGCAGGTGAACATTGAGAATGAAATTGAAAACTTTGAAAATCTGTGACGACCATGGCTCTACATGCTGTTGACACCCTTGCCGTGAGCGACTCGCTGGTGCGCGAGTTCACCCGCCAGGCGGCCTTTGACTACAAGCGTGAGTTGGTCCAGCAGGAAACCAACTATCTGGACCAGTTTCTCCGCTGGCTGGGCAATTTGTTTGGTGATACGTTTGGCACCATCGAAAACGACAGTAATTTTGAGTTTTTGTGGTGGATAGGCGGTGCGGTGGCACTGGCTCTGCTGCTGTGGTGGCTGCAACAGTCGCGTTTCGCACTGTTCCGAAAGACCGGCGACGGCGACGAACTGGACTACGATGTGGAAATCGACAACATTCACGAGATTGACTTCGACGCGCGCATTGCCGCCGCTCGTCAGGCGGGAAACCGGCGCGAGGTGTGCCGCCTGCTCTACTTGCAGACACTCAAGCACCTGGCCGATGGGGAACTCATCGACTGGAGGCCGTTCAAAACCCCCTCGCAGTACACCCGCGAGGTCAACGACCCTGTCATGCGAAAGATGACCAACGCTTTCCTGTGCGTGCGTTACGGCAATTTCGAGGCCACCGATGGCCTCTGCCAGCAGATGGCGCAATGGCAGCAGCAGCTGGTCACTCTCATTCCCGCTCACGAAGACGAGAAAGGAGGTGAGCAGGCATGAAAGGCATGAAAGGATTTATCGTGCTGGTCATCATCCTCTTTGTGGTGATGGTGTTGGCCGAGATGCAAATGCCCAAGCGATTTGACTGGGATACCAGCTATGGGCACCTCGACAACCAGCCCTTTGGCTGCGCGGTGTTCGACTCCGTTATGATGGCGACTGCCACAAAGGGCTACGCCGTCACCGACAGCTCGCTCTATAAAATCTCTTCAGACGATAACCGAACACAGACTCACACCTATCTTGTGGTGAGGGATTATCTAAGTTTAAGCTCTTATGGCTATTATTATGATGAAGAAGAAGATGAAGATCTCGATTTAAAGTCCATTCAAAACCTGCTGAGCAAGGGAAACCATGTGGTGCTGGCTGTCCGCGAAATCTACGATAATGATGGGAAGGAATCCGGATACAAAAAGCTTGGCTTCCGCTACCACGGCCGCATTCATGAACACACTAACTTTTATATAAGTCGTTTGAAATCGTTCGCCGACACCATCTGCGACACCGTTACTTGGAATGCTGGCAACGGCTATGCCCGGCGCAACTTCTATTTCCCCATCGCCTGGGGCGAGAATGCCATCGAGGTTCGCCCGAATGTAGGGGCGCAAGTGCTGGCCTTTGACAAGTATTGGTATACTACTTATGACTATGATGATAACGGTATCAGCAACGATACTGTTGTGGAGTCTTGCGACACGCTTGCCGTGGTTATCCCCCATGGCAAGGCCAAGCTCGTGGTTACCTCCATGCAGCTGCTGTTCACCAACTACGGCATCCTCGATTCCGAGATGAGTCAGCTGGGTATGCGCATCCTCTCGCAAGTTGCCGACAAGCCAATCGTGCGCATCGACCCGAATTACTTCCACGAGAAAGTCATAAACGGTGGCGATTCGAGGTCCCCGCTGCGCTACTTGCTCGACAACCCTCCCCTGCGATGGGCGCTCTACCTCACTTTCTTTGTCGTGCTGTTGTTTCTCGTGTTTACTGCGCGACGGCGGCAGCGTGTGATTCCCGTCATCAAGCGTCCCGACGACCAGGCCATGGAACTGGTGCGGCACATCGGCACCCTGTACTATGAGCGCCACGACAACGCCGACCTGCTGCAAAAGAAGTATCAGTACTTCACCGAGCAACTGCGACGCGAGGCGGTGGTCGACATCGACGACAGCGACCACCTCGACACCGAGCTGTTCACGCTCGCACAGCTCACCGGCATCAAGCCCGACCAGTTGCGCACCGACGTGGGCCAGTTGCAGGCTGCCATTCAGGCCGAGAGAATCAGCGATGAACAGCTCAAGTACTTCATCAACCTCATGAACGACATCACCGGCAGGCTGTGAACGAGCATCTTGACCTGAAGAACCAATTCTTATGTCATAATCACAAACGCTATATAATTATGGAAGAACCAATCATCCAATCCCGAATTGACTTGAGCCAGTTCTCGGCTCAAATCGACCGTCTGCGTCAGCGCATTGCCACCGTTATTGTGGGGCAGCAGCAGGCTGTGGACCTGATTCTCACCGCTATCTTGGCCGATGGCCACGTCCTCCTTGAGGGCGTTCCCGGTGTGGCCAAGACGCTGCTCGCACGCATGACGGCGCGCCTTGTCGATGCGCGTTTCAGCCGAATCCAGTTCACCCCCGACCTCATGCCCAGCGATGTGCTCGGCACCACGGTCTTCAACATGAAAACCAGTGAGTTCGACTTCCACGAGGGGCCGGTTTTTGCCGATGTGGTGCTCGTTGACGAAATCAACCGTGCTCCGGCCAAGACACAGGCGGCCTTGTTCGAGGTGATGGAAGAACGCCAGGTGAGCATCGACGGCACCACCCATCGCATGGGCGACCTCTACACCATTATTGCCACGCAAAACCCCGTGGAGCAGGAGGGCACCTACAAGCTCCCCGAGGCGCAGCTCGACCGCTTCCTGCTCAAGGTGGAGATGGGCTACCCCAACGTGGACGAGGAGGTGGAGATTTTGCAGCGTCACCAAAGCAATGTGCGGCACGCCAAGCTCGACGGCCTTGACCCTATCATCACCCGCGACCAGCTGCTTGCCCTGCGGCGCACCATGCAACAGGTGCTTGTCGATGGCACGTTGCTGCGCTACATCGCGCAGATTGTGCAGCAAACCCGCACCAGCCGCGCCGTCTATCTCGGTGCCTCGCCGCGTGCCGCCGTGGCCATGCTGCAGTGCTCTAAGGCCTATGCCTTGCTGCAGGGACGCGACTTTGTCACCCCCGACGACATCAAGGCCGTCACGCCAAGCGTGCTGCAACACCGCGTCATGCTCACCGCCGAGGCCGAGATGCAGGGATACACAGTCGCTAAGCTCGTCCAGAACCTCATCGACAAGGTCGAGGTGCCCAAGTAGCGGGGAGTGCAGAGGCCGCTCGCCGGGAGGTTAATAGCCGAACCGATAGCTGATAACAGCTGCCCGTTCACGCAATCATTATCCATTATCAATTTTCAATTACCATCGTGTTTCTCCGCAATCGATTCTATTATGCCGTGCTGGCCGTAGTGCTTGTGTTGGTGGCGGGTCATTTTTGGGAACCGCTGTTCGTTGTGGGCAAGGTGCTGCTCGCGCTGCTTGTGCTGGCGGTTGCTGCCGATGTGGTGCTGCTGTGGCGCCGGCGGGACATCACCGCCAGCCGCAGCTGTGCCGGGAGATTCTCCAATGGCGACGACAACGAGGTTTCCCTCCGCATCGACAGCTCCTATCCTTTTGCTGTGCGGATTCATGTGATTGACGAGGTGCCGCACATCTTCCAACGCCGCGATGTGGGCTTCGATGCCACCTTGCCGCCAACTGGCGGAGCCGCCATCCGCTACCGCCTGCGACCCACGCAGCGGGGGGTGTACGGCTTTGGGCACATCCGTGTCTTTGCCCGCACGACGCTCGCCTTGGTGGAGCGACGCTACACTTGCGGCGAACCGCTCGACGTGGCCGTCTATCCCAGCTACATGATGCTCAACCAGTATGAACTGCTGGCCATGAGCAACAACCTTACCGAGATGGGTATCAAGCGCATTCGCCGGGCGGGTAACAACACCGAGTTTGAGCAAATCAAGGACTATGTGCAGGGCGACGACTACCGCACCATCAACTGGAAAGCCAGTGCCCGGCGGGCGCAACTCATGGTGAACGTCTATACCGACGAGCGCTCGCAGCAGGTGTTCAGCCTCATCGACAAGGGGCGTGTGATGCAGCAGGCCTTCGAGGGCATGACGCTGCTCGACTATGCCATCAACGCCGCACTGGTTATCTCCTACGTGGCCATTCGCAAGGAAGACCGCGCCGGCCTGCTCACCTTCGATGCCGAGCTGGACGACTTTGTGCCCGCCGAGCGCCAGGGAGGACACATGCAGGACATTCTCGAGAGCCTGTATGGACAGGAAACCGATTTCGACGAGAGCGACTACTCGGCCTTGTGCAACAATGTGAACCGGCTGATTGGCAAGCGAAGCCTGCTCATCTTGTACACCAACTTTTCGGGCCTGAACAGCCTCAACCGTCAGTTGCCCTATTTGCGGCAGCTCAACAAGCGCCACCGCCTGCTGGTGGTGTTCTTCGACGACGTGGAGCTACGTCGGTTTGTGGCCACACCCGCACATGGCATCGAGGACCACTACCAGCATATTATCGCCGAGAAAGTCGACTACGAGAAACGCCTCATTGTCACCACCTTGCGTCAGCAAGGCATTCTCAGCCTGCTCACCGCTCCCGACAAGCTCTCTATCAATCTAATCAACAAGTATCTCGAAATCAAAGCACGGGGAATGATTTGAGGTGATTGGCAGCGCCGCCCACTCACTTGGTGAGCGTGATGATGAACGTGGCAAGGCTGATGGCGGTGCCCACCGAACCCAATGCCAGCGACACACCCGGCGGAACGCTCCACGACGTGCGTGCGCGGCTTGCGTTGGGCTCCACATAGATGATGTCGTTCTGTTGCAGGTCGAACTCGCGCGACACAATCAGGTTGCGGTCGTTCAGGTTCACCGTCAGCACGGCACGGCTGCCGTCAGCCTGTGTGCGAACTATCATGATGTTGTCGCGACGGCCGTTGATGGTCAGGTCGCCGCTCATCGCCAGCGCCTCCAGAATGTTCAGGCGGCCATTCGGCGATTCCACCATGCCGGGTTTGTTCACCTCGCCCATGGTATAGACGTGGAAATTTTGGAAACGCACTTCCACGGCGGGCTTCACGGTAAGGTAGCGGGGGTAGATTTGTGAGGCAATGTAATCCTCCACCGCGCTTTTGTTCATGCCGCCCACGTGCACCTTGCCCAATATCGGGAAGTCGATCATGCCATTGTTGTCCACCAGGTAGTAGAGCATCGAGTTGTCGCCGCGGGTGACCGAGCTTGCCGAACCGGCTCCCTCCAGGCTCAGATACATGGTCTTGTTGAATGGTTTCACGGCTTCCTCATCGGGGCCGGCCACGTTGATGTACAGCATATCGCCGGCCATCACCATGGGGTCGCTGGTGCGCGAGGCTGTGCGCAGCACTTCGGCCGGCAGCGTGTTGGCGTCAATCAGATAGGGAACCTCTTTGGTCGAGCCGCAGCTGCACAGCAGCAAAGCTGCCACGGCAATCATAGAAAGATGCTTGATTTTCATGTTCGATGCTATTTGGGGATATTGTTATTGTTTAAATGCGCTGCAAAATTACAATAAAATTACTAAAAATCGTTTCCTCGAAGCAAGATATTTCGCCGCCAACGTTTGCTTGTGCGGCTTTTTTCGTAATTTTGCACATTCATGGACTTTCAGTGCAAAATCGAACGTCACCCCTGGCCGCCCTACGTGCCGCCGCAGCCGCGTGTGCTCATGCTTGGCACCTTCCCGCCAAAGCGCGAGCGCTGGGCGATGGATTTTTTCTATCCCAACCGCACCAACGATATGTGGCGCGTTATGGGGCTGCTGCTTTGTGGCGACCGCGACGCACTCTGGGATGCCGACAGGCGCTCGTTCTGCCTGACGCGCATCTGCAAGCTGCTCGACCGCGAGGGCATCGCCTTGTGGGACACGGCCATGGCTGTGCGACGACTGCGCGACAATGCCAGCGACAAGCACCTGGACATTGTAGAGCCTATTGATTTAGAGGCCCTGCTGGCCGCGCACCCGGGCATCCGTGTGGTGGCTGCCACGGGCGAGAAAGCCGCCACTGTGGTGGCCGCGCAGGCGGGCTGCACTGTGCCGCCCATCGGTCAGCCCGTGGCTGGCAGGGTGGGGGAGTGCGACTTCCAGCTGTGGCGGATGCCCTCCACCTCGCGGGCCTATCCGCTCAGCCTCGAGCGAAAGGCCCAGGCTTATGCTGTCATGCTCCGCGCTGCGGGCGTGAGTATTGTGACGAATGAACAATGATGAAGAATAAAAAGTTAACATTGCTTGTCGTGGTTGTGGCCACGTTGCTTGTGGTGGCCGCCGCTGTGGTGGCTGTCACCCACGGCAACCCCAATCCCACCCCGTCGTCCGGCGAGCTGAGCCGCGACATCTATTTCTGGCTCAAGGACCACATCGGCTATGCCGCGCTGGTGCTGCTCATGGCCATCGAGAGTTCCATCGTGCCGCTGCCCAGCGAGGTGGTGGTGCCCCCGGCGGCCTATTTCGCCTTGCAGCACGACAGCGACCTGAACGTGTGGCTCGTGATTGCCGCCGCTACGGTGGGCGCCTATCTGGGCTCGGTAATCAACTATGGCCTGTCGGTGTTGCTGGGACGTCCCATTATCTACGCCTTTGCCGACAGCCGGCTGGGGCATCTGCTGCGCTTGAGCGGCGACAAGCTCAGGCACGCCGAGGACTTCTTCCAGCGCAAGGGCTCGCTTTCGGTATTTGTGGGGCGACTGCTGCCCGTGGTGCGTCACCTCATCTCTATTCCGGCCGGACTCTCGCAGATGAATTTTGCCCGCTTCTCGCTCTACACCTTCCTGGGCGCCGGCTTGTGGAACGTGGTGCTCGCCGCTTTGGGCTGGATGCTCTACCTGGCCGTTCCCGACGACGCGCTCTTCTTCGACCAGCTCGAACACTACAGCCACTACCTCAAGATAGCGGGTTTCGCACTCCTCGCCGCCGTCGCTGCCTATATCGTGTGGAAAATCAAGAAACGAGAGCCAAAAAACAACCCCACAAGCTCTCATTAAAAAGCCTTCCTTAATCCGTAAGCCGCGATTCCATCGCGGCCATCAAGCCCCACAGGTTCAAACCCAAGCCCGACAAGAAATCGAAAAAATATCGCCTCAATTATCCATCATCAATTATCCATTCCAATGAAGCCTTCCATTCCCAAAGGAACGCGCGATTTCTCGCCCATCGAGATGGCCAAGCGCAACTATATCTTCAACACCATTCGTGAGGTGTTCACCCTCTACGGGTTCCAGCAAATCGAGACACCCGCTATGGAGAACCTCTCCACGCTGCTCGGCAAGTACGGCGACGAGGGCGACAAGCTCCTGTTCAAAATCCTCAACAGCGGCGACTATCTCAAGGACGCGCCCGCCGAGATGCTCGACAGCCGCGACTCGCTCCATCTGGCCACGCGCATCAGCGAAAAAGGCCTGCGCTACGACCTCACCGTGCCTTTTGCTCGCTATGTGGTTCAGCACCGCAACGAGTTGCAGATGCCTTTCAAGCGTTACCAAATACAACCCGTGTGGCGTGCCGACCGACCCCAGAAAGGACGCTACCGGGAGTTCTACCAGTGCGACGCCGACGTTGTGGGCAGCGACTCGCTGCTCAACGAGGTCGAGCTGCTCGCACTCATCGACGAGGTGTACCGCCGCTTTGGCGTGCGCGTGGTCATCAAGCTCAACAACCGCAAAATCCTCACCGGCATCGCACAGGTGATTGGCGCACCCGACAAACTCACCGACATCACCGTGGCCATCGACAAGATGGACAAAATCGGCCTTGACAACGTGAATGTCGAGCTGCGCGAGAAAGGCATCACCGACCAGGCCATTGCCACGCTGCAACCCTTGCTCACCATGAGCGGCACCAACGATGAGAAAATGGCCACCTTGCGTTCCTTGCTGGCCGAGAGCCCCGACGGCCAAAAGGGCCTCGACGAGATGACCTTCGTCCTCGACCATGTGGCCGCTCTCACCCTGGCCGCGCAGGTGGAGCTTGACGTGTCGCTGGCGCGCGGGCTAAACTATTACACAGGGACTATCCTTGAGGTCAAGGCACTGGACGTGGAAATCGGCAGCATCACCGGCGGTGGGCGCTATGACAACCTCACTGGCGTGTTCGGCATGCCCGGCCTGTCGGGCGTGGGCTTCAGCTTCGGTGCCGACCGCATCTTCGACGTGCTCAACGCCCTCGACCTCTATCCTGCCGACACCCTCGCCGGGGCACGCGTACTGTTCATCAACTTTGGCGAGCGCGAGGCTGCCGCGGCACTTGGCTATGTGATGCGCCTGCGCGCAGCCGGAATCAGCGCCGAGCTATATCCCGATGCCGCCAAGATGAAGAAGCAGATGGCCTACGCCAACGACCGTAACACACCCTGGGTGGCCATCGTTGGCGAGCAGGAGCTTGCCGACGGCACCATCGCACTCAAGAACATGGCCACTGGAGAGCAGCAAACCGTCACCATCGACAAAATGACGGAATTAATCTAAGATTTCCATATTCTCTCCAGTGTACGAGCTCTTATTGCAGTTGCCCTTGTTTCAGGGCGTGAGTGCCGAGACACTCTCGACTCTTGTCGAGAAGTATCGCTTTCATTTTCTCAAGTGCCGCGAGGGTGACACCGTGGTTGAGGCGGGTGACGTGTGTACGCACGTCCGCTTTGTGGTGTCGGGCGCTGTGAGGCTCACCACGCGCTGCCGCCACCTCGATGTCTCGCTCTCGCAGACGCTGGCCGCTCCCAATGTGCTCGGTCCCGATTCGCTCTTTGGGGTCGATACCACCTACTCATTCACGGCGGTGGCCGTGGACAACTGCGGTGTGCTGCAAATTGCCAAGGCCGACTATGTGGCAATGCTTCAGGCCGACAAGGTGCTCTTGTTCAATATCCTGAATTACCTGTCGCGCGGCATGCAGGTGTTTGCATCGTTCACACTCGGTGTGAGGGACGGCGGCGCTGCCGAGGCTTTGCTCCGTTGGGTGAAGCCGCTCACCTCGCGCACCAGCCAAGAGGTGGTCATTCGTTACACGCAAAAAGACCTTTGCACATTGCTTGGCGTGCGGCGCAAGGCTCTGCTCGAATCACTCGCCGACCTGCAAAACGCTGGTTGGGTTTCACTCGATCATCGCCAAATATCAATACACGACCTGCGCCACTTTGCATCGCAGATCGAAATACTCAATGCAAATGAAACAGATTAGTTACTCCACCACGGGCACTTGCTCCAAAATCATTAACATCACCCTCGACGGCGATGTGATTCGCGACGTGCAGTTCGTGGGTGGCTGCCCAGGTAACACCTACGGCATTGCCACCCTCGTGCGCGGCATGAAGGTTGATGATGTCATCAGCCGGTTCAGCGGCATCAGCTGCGGCATCAAGTCCACCAGTTGCCCCGACCAGCTCGCCCACGCGCTGCGGGCTGCCAAGCAACAGCCCGAATTATAGGATTGGCGAAAGCCGCCCTTCACCGTCGGCTCCTGCACCGTGAACGGCGTGAGCTTTCGTATGCCCGTCATCGGGGGGGGCGGCACGCACACCACCATGTGGGCACGCCTCGCGTGACCAACTGCTCGCACGATGGGTTATTGGGCAGCGTCTTTAACTGCCAATCCTTGTAAAGGCCGATAAGTGTATTTCCCCGTCTGGAATATTGCCTGTCTCGGAAATAATTACTAATTTTGCACCCATAACAGAACTCTGGACTATTGTGTGATTCGCTGTTGTTTTGCAACACAAATTCATAGTGGTTTTTTATAATTCTGTTATAAATACTCAACTTTTACCTGCGAAACCTTACATGATTATCTTTTTCAAAAAAGAGCCTCACACCGTCTATGCCGTGAGCTGCGACCATGCGCTGGGCACCGACGAGATAACTAAACTGGAGTGGCTGCTCATGGGGCAGCGCGTGGACGACATCAGCGTGGACGGCACCTACGTGGGGCCGCGGCGCGAGATGGTCACACCCTGGAGTACCAACGCGGTGGAAATCACGCAGAACATGGCCCTGACGGGCATCAACCGCATCGAGGAGTTCACCCGCCAGCAGAGCAGAAAGCCCACATTCGACCCAATGCTGCAAAACGTCTATCGCACGCTCGACCAGGCGGTGTTCGACGTCGAGGCCGCACCGGCTCCCATTCTCAGTGTCACCGACATCGCCGCCTACAACGAGCAGGAGGGTCTGGCCCTGAGCGGAGCCGAGATTGCCTATCTGCAGGCACTCAGCCAGCGACTGGGACGACCACTCACCGACAGCGAGGTGTTCGGTTTCTCGCAGGTCAACAGCGAACACTGCCGCCACAAGATTTTCAACGGCACCTTTATCATCGACGGCCAGCAAATGCCGCAATCGCTCTTCCAGCTCATCAAGCGCACTTCGGCCACCAACCCCAATGGGCTGGTGTCGGCCTACAGCGACAATGTGGCCTTTGTCGAGGGGCCGGTAATTGAGCAGTTCGCCCCCGTGCGTGGCGACACACCCAGCGAGTTTGCCGTGCGCGAGGTGCCCTCGGTGCTCTCGCTCAAAGCCGAGACACACAACTTCCCCACCACTGTCGAGCCGTTCAATGGGGCCGCCACGGGTACCGGCGGTGAGATTCGCGACCGCCTGGGTGGCGGACGCGCCAGCCTGCCGCTGGCCGGCACGGCGGTCTATATGACCGCCTATCCACGCACCGAGGCCTCCCGACCCTGGGAGCTGTGCGTCATGGCACCGCGACGCTGGCGCTACCAGTCGCCCGAGGACATCCTAATCAAGGCCTCGAATGGTGCCAGCGACTTCGGCAACAAGTTCGGCCAGCCACTCATCTGCGGCTCTGTCCTGACCTTTGAGAACAAGGATGGACTCGCCTACACGGCCTACGACAAGGTAATCATGCTTGCCGGCGGCGTGGGATTTGCCGCACGCCGCGACGCCATCAAGGGCGAGCCGCAGCCTGGCGAGAAAGTGGTGGTGATGGGTGGCGACAACTACCGCATCGGTATGGGCGGCGGGGCGGTGTCGAGCGTGAACACCGGCCAATATGCCGGAGCTATCGAGCTGAATGCCGTCCAGCGTGCCAACCCCGAGATGCAAAAGCGCGTGGCAAACGTGATTCGCGCACTGGCCGAGCAACCTGAAAACCCCATTGTGTCGATTCACGACCACGGTGCTGGCGGACACCTGAACGCCCTCAGCGAGCTGGTTGAGCACACCGGCGGACACATCGACATGGGCGCACTGCCCGTGGGCGACCCAACGCTCTCGGCAAAGGAAATCATCGGCAACGAGTCGCAGGAGCGTATGGGCTTGGTGGTCAACCCTGCCGACGCACCGCTCATCGAGCGCATTGCGCAGCGCGAGCGAGCACCTTTCTACGTCGTGGGCGAAACCACTGGCAATGGACGCTTCACCTTTGAACAGCCCGACGGGCAACGACCCATCGACCTGAAAATGAGCGATATGTTTGGCAGCTCGCCCAAGACGGTAATCACCGACACTACCATCGAGCGGCATCACGCAAAATTGCGTTACGAGGTCTCGCGTCTGGGTGAGTACATCGAAACTGTGCTGCAAATGGAGGCGGTGGCGTGCAAGGACTGGCTCACCAACAAGGTTGACCGCTCGGTGACGGGCCGCATTGCCCGCCAGCAGTGCCAGGGCGAGATTCAGCTGCCGCTGAGCGACTGCGGGGTGGTGACCCTCGACTACACCGGCACCGCCGGCATTGCCACAAGCATTGGCCACGCTCCACAGGCCGGACTGATTGACCCCGCTGCCGGTGCGCAGCTCGCCATTGCCGAGGCGTTGACCAACATTGTCGGGGCCGACCTGGCCCATGGCCTTCGCTCGGTGTCGCTGAGTGCCAACTGGATGTGGCCCTGCCACAACGACGGCCAGGACGCACGCCTTTATCGCGCCGTGAAGGCCTGCAGCGAGTTGGCTTGTGCCCTGGGCATCAACATTCCCACGGGAAAGGACAGCCTGTCGATGACCCAAAAATATGGCTCACGAAAGGTGATGGCTCCCGGCACGGTCATCATCTCGGCTGCCGCCCCGGTGACCGATGTCAAGAAAACGGTCTCGCCCGTGGTGCAGAACCAGGCAAGCAACCTTTTTTATATAGATTTCAGCAACGGCGACCTGCAACTGGGCGGCTCGGCCTTTGCGCAGTCGATGGGCCGCGTTGCCGATGTCCCACCCAGGCTGTGCGAACCCGACAACCTGGTGCGCACCTTCAACGCCATCCAGCAGCTGGTGCAACAGCAGCGCCTGCTGGCCATCCACGATGTCTCGGCCGGCGGATTGGTGACCACCCTGCTCGAAATGACCTTCGCCAACTCCTGTGGCGGCCTCGACATCGACCTGCAGGCGTTTGGCAGAAGCGACATCGTGCGCGTGCTGATGGCCGAGAACCCCGCTGTGGTCATTCAGGTGGCGCAAGACGATTGCCACCAGGTGGAGCTTCGCCTCTCACAGGATAATGTGCGCTGCCTGTACCTGGGCACCGTGACCCGCGAGCGTTCCATCACAATCCACCATCACGGGGGCGACTGCCAGCTTTCCATTGACCACCTGCGCGATGTGTGGTTCCGGTCGTCCTATCTGCTCGACCGCAGGCAGTCGGGACTCGAACACGCGCAAGCACGCTTCGAGAACTATAAGCACCAGCCGCTGCGGCAACGTCTGCCCGTGTCATTCACCGGAAGCCTGAGCCACTTGGGACTTCTGCGCCGGCACGCCGACACTGGCGTGAAGGCCGCCATCATTCGTGAGAAAGGCATCAACGGCGACCGCGAGATGGCCTACGCGCTCTACCTGGCCGGCTTCGATGTGCGGGACGTGCACACCACCGACCTGATGAGCGGGCGCGAGACACTCGACAACGTGAGCATGATTGTCTTTTGCGGAGGGTTTTCCAACAGCGACGTGCTGGGCTCGGCACGCGGCTGGGCAAGCAGCTTTGTGTGGAACCAGCGCGCGCGGCAGGCGCTTGAGCGGTTCTATGGCCGCCCCGACACCCTGAGCCTGGGAATCTGCAATGGCTGCCAGCTGATGATGGAGCTGGGGCTTGTCGATGCGCAAGGCGCAATGCCCAATGCGCAAAACCGCAAGAAGCACTCCCTCCCCGCCATGCAACCCAACGACTCGCGCAAGTTCGAGTCGCAATACCTCGATGTCGTCATTCCGGCCAACAAGTCGGTGATGCTTGGCGCGCTGTCGGGTGCCCGCCTGGGCATTTGGGTGGCGCACGGCGAGGGAAAGTTCGAGCTGCCCGAACCCACTGGCGACTACCAAGTGGTGGCGCTGTATGCCTACGATCGATATCCGGGCAATCCCAATGGCTCGCTGAACAGCGTGGCCGGCATTGCCTCGGCCGATGGCCGCCACCTGGCAATGATGCCACACCTGGAACGCGCTATCTTCCCATGGCAGTGTGCCTGGTACCCCGCCGAACGACGCAGCGACGAGGTCACTCCCTGGCTCACCGCTTTTGTCAACGCTCGACGCTGGATTGAGGAGAATGGCAGCAGGGCAACAAACCCTGTGACCGCCAAAAAACAGCTTTAAGGATAGGCTTGCCGAAACGCCATAACGCCAAACGAGCTTTCTTGGCATAGCTCCCGTTGCCCCCGATGACCACCGAAGAAACCATATCGATGCTCAAGCGCGAGTTTTTTGCCCGGCGCAATGGCGTGGTTGCCGATGTGCTGCGCCGTGCCGGCGACCCGCACGACTACATCATGGGCTGCCAGCTGGCCGACCTGTTGCAGGTCACTGCCGCGATGTCGTGCGATGCCGCCCTGGCCGAGTGCCTGTGGCGCGACGTGCGCCACCGCGAATGCCGCTTGGCTGCCATTCTGCTGCACCCCAAGGGCGAAATGACCTCCGGCACCGCACTGCGCTGGGCAAACGCCGTGGTCAGCCACGAGGAGGCCGACGTGCTCTGCCACCGGCAATTACGGCACTGCACGTGCGCTCCCACGCTGTGGCGCAACCTGCTGAACAACGCCACGCACGAGCTGACCCAATACACCGCACTGCGCCTGCTGCAAGGACTGCTCGCCATCAACGCCGAGCACGACCGAGAAGACGCCCTGAACACGCTCAACAACTGCCAGCCGCCTTTCCCCTCAACCAAAGCATTATTGCAAGAACTCAAAGCCGACCTCGCCTCCTGACACTCAACACGGCAATAACAATGTTTCCTGCAAATCGAGCGCGTATTCCACGATGTGTTCATCTCTAAATTGCTTAGGCGGGTTCGATAGATTGCATCATATTATATAAAGAGTAGGCTCAGTCAATTATAGAGTCCGCCTTTGGGAAATGCTCGACTGCATGATAGTCTTTTTCAGGTTTGAATCGCTCCCAATGGTCGCTCTTTTTAGCCCATTGGTCGATTTGTACATTTAAAAAATGCAAATAGGGCAAAAAAATTTTGCGCATTAAAAAAATGGCTCTACTTTTGCACCGTTTTTGAATGTTTTATTAACTCCTTAAATTTATTATTTAAATGAAAAAGTTATTGTTTGCTATTGCTGTTATCGCAGCTGTGAGCTTTGTTTCGTGCACTACCTGCACCAATGGTGATAATGGTAACACGACGGGTGCAGACAGCACCTTTACCATCGAGAAATTCACCGCCGATTTGGCTGCTGCCACCGACAGCGCCGTTGTCGACAGCCTGCTCAAGGTTGCCGATGCTCAGGTTGCCAAGCTCACCGCCGAGGGCGACAGCACCGCGCTGAACGACTTGCTGGCCAAGATCCAGCAGGTTATCGCCGACAACAAGGAGAAGCTCGCCAACCTCAACATCACCGCCGCCGCGCTGCCCGAGAGCCTCAAGGCCATGGGCGACAGCGTGTTCACTAACGTGGCCGACAAGGCTGCACAGGTGGGCGAGGAGCTGAAGGACGAGGCCGCTCAAAAGGTTGACGAGGCCGCTCAGCAGGTCAACGAGGCTGCCAATAAGGTTGCAGAGAAGGCCGGCGAGGGTGTTAACAAGGCCAAGGAAGAGGCCGCAAAGGCTGCCAACAAGGCTGCAGAGGCTCTGACCAAGTAAAGAACGCAAACCCATCAGCAACCCGCACCCGAACCGGGTGGGGAAAGCTGAACGCAAGCAAGGGGAGGCCATCGCGTGACGATAGCCTCCCCTAACTTGTGCTCGCCTTTCACGATGTGTAACATTCGGGTATCTGCTCCACGACCCAACGCGCGATATTCTCCGCAGCGTAATGCCACTCTGGGAATACCCGCAAAACCGTGTGTTTTGCAGATACTATCTTGTTCAAAGACTCCCGCCATGCCTCTTCGAGGTCTTTGCCCGTCTATCACACTACCGAGCCGACACAGAAACACATGGTTTTGCAGGTGTCCCCTAATTTGAAGGTGTTAACACAAAAACATACCCTTTATCAGTAGATGCTCGTTAAGGTCTTGTATAATTGCGTTTGGTGTTTTATTTTCTCAGAATAAATCTTTGCATCTCGGCGATAATTCGCCAGTAGCATCCTATCACGCGCTACGACGTGATTGGC
The DNA here is from genome assembly GCA_017443765.1 of Muribaculaceae bacterium. GTDB lineage: Bacteria > Bacteroidota > Bacteroidia > Bacteroidales > Muribaculaceae > Sodaliphilus. The sequence goes on from JAFSYB010000088.1 coordinate 29,888, forward strand.
TATGCGGGGCGCGTGGATTCCTGCGGCTCTTGAGCAAGCAGCAGCCACTTTTTGTGAGCATTTATGCTTTCATATTTTTCATTTGTTGCCCTGTTTCGGTCAATAATGCTGCCACGTCTTGTTTGCTATTTCGTATTTTTGCACTAACTTTGCAGCATGAAACGAATTTATCTCTCACTGCTGCTGGCTGCTATGATTGTGGCGGCAGCCGATGCCGAGTCGCTCACCGCCGTGCAGGCGCAGGGAGTGGCCACGCAGTTTATTCAATCGCGCACGTCGCGCCAAGCCCCGGTGCAGGGGAGTGCGGCACAGCTCATGCTGGCTCACGAGGCACTGTCGCCAAACGGCACCCCCGACTACTATGTGTTCAACCGTGGCGCTGACGGCGGCTACATTGTTGTGGCCGGCGACGTCGCCGCACTGCCCATTTTGGGGTTTGCCGACGAGGGGACGTTCTGCCTAGACAGCCTGCCCGCCAATGCCCGCTGGTGGCTCGGTGAGTTGCAGCGCGAGGTGCAGTATGCCCGCCAGCTGGGGGCTGCTCCACGGCAGATGCCCGTGCTTTCCTCCAGTGTGTCGCCCATCATGAAAACCGTGTGGAACCAAGGCGCTCCCTACAACGACAAGTGCCCCACCTACAATGGCGGCAGCAGCCGGGCGGTGACGGGCTGCGTGGCAACGGCTGTGGCGCAAATCATGAAGGTGCACAACTGGCCGCCGTTGGGCGAGGGCAGTGTGACCTACGACTGCAATGTGAATGGCGAAGCGGCAACCACGCTCACGGCCGACTTTGGCCAGATTCCTTTCAACTGGGACGCCATGCGCAACAACTACAGTTTTGGCCGCTCCACTGAAGCCGAGAAAGCCGCCGTGGCCGACCTCATGAGCGCCGTGGGCATTGCCACCGAGATGATGTACGGCGCCTCGAGCGGCACCTATTCCATCAAGGCTTTCAACGCTCTGCGCGACTATTTCCATTACGACCACGGCATGACGTTCTGCCTGCGCGACTTCGTGCCACTCGACCAGTGGGAGCAGCTCATTCGCGATGAGCTCGACGCGGGGCGACCCATCTACTATGCCGGCCAGTCCGATTCGGGAGGACACGCCTTTGTCATCGATGGCTATAACACCAACAATTATTTCCACCTCAACTGGGGGTGGGGCGGTCGCAGCGACGGTTACTTTGCCGTGAGCGCCCTGAACCCGTCGGCAATGGGCGGATCGGGGTTTAACAGCGGACAGGAGGCCATCATGGGCATCCAGCCCGACTGCGGCGGCAGCACGGTGACGCACCCCATTGAAGGCTATATGGCCGACTTTGGTGTCAAGGTGTCCAGTGCCCGACGCGGACGCGAAGTGGCGCTGTCGATGCGGAACTACACATTCCTGGGCGAGGGCGAGATTGACCAGGTGGATTTCGCCGTGGCTGTCATGGATGCCGCGGGTGCACAGCAGCTCGACCTGCTGCACGTCACCACCGAGCACCTGCAAAAGGGACTTACCTACTATTTCAGCGACGATGAGCCCATCAGCATCACATTGCCGCGCTCGCTCTCCGATGGCACCTACCGCCTTGTGGCCATGTACAGCCTCGACGGCATGGCCACGGTCAAGCCCTTTGTGCGCAAAGCCGACAGCCCGGGATATGTGCTGATGACTGTCAAGTGGGGCCGAGCAACCTTTGGGGGCGAAACGATGCCTGTGGGCACCCCGGTGCTGATGTCGACGCTCACTCCCAAGGCCGCCACCATGCCTGCCGATGACGTTCAGGCCGAGGTGGTGGTGAAGTCCGACGCCGGAATCTACGATGGCTCATTCATTATGCAAGTGCTGCGCAAGACGCCCAATGGCGCGTTCACAACGCTGGCCAAAACTTCAACCCCAGTGGCTTTTGCTCATAATGGCGAGCAGAAGGTGGTCGCGTTCAGCACCAAGGTGAACGCCGCCGTGGGCGACACTTGTTATCTGGCCTTGACCGAGCCTGTGCGCACCGACACCGTGGCGTTTGTGATTGGCGATTGGCCCGTGCCGTTGCCGGTGATCATTGCTCCCAACGACGACGACATGGTGTACTTTGGCTACATTGTCACCAACCAGACCTATGTGGAAACGCTCACTATCCGTGGCGAGAACATCAGCGGCTCGCTTTCGCTGGCCATTGCTGGCCGTGATGCCGACCGCTTCAGTGTCACCCCGGCCACAATCACTCAGGCCAGTGCCGTAGCTGGCGCCAAGGTGAACATCAAGTACAGCGCCCTGGCGTTGGGAAATCACGAGGCGGCTCTTGTGATTAGCGGCGGCGGCTTGGAGCAGCAAGTCACTATTCCGTTGATAGGCGCGTCGTTCATGCAGGGCGATGTGAACTGCGACGACGCGGTGGACATCGACGATGCAAACGTACTCATCAACATCATTCTCGGCAAGCAAGACAACGAGTGGCTCCGATTGACCGACCTGAACGGTGACCGCGTGGTCGACATCGAAGACCTTGACGTGCTCATCAACCTGTTGCTACGGTAGTGCAGTTTCAATATCGGATAACAAGGAAGCCACCCCAATGCGGGGTGGCTTCCTTGTTAAGGTGTGTGGGCAGGGGGTTAATCCTCGTCCTGCTTCGACTCCTCGTATTCCTTGAGCAGCTGGGCCTGCACATCGGCGGGCACGAGCTCGTAGCTGGCAAACTTCATGCTGAACGAAGCACGTCCACCCGTGATGGAACTCAGTGCGGTGGAGTAGCTGGCCATTTCCTTCAAAGGAATCTTGGCCTTGATTTTCTCAAGCCCATTCTCGCTCGACATGTCCATCATGATGCCGCGACGGCCTTGCAGGTCGCTCTGCACACCACCCATGCTGTCGCTGGGCAGCAGGATTTCCACATCGTAAATCGGCTCAAGCACCTTGGGATTGGCATCGCGGAAGGCGGCGCTGAAAGCGTTGCGTGCAGCCAGGCGGAACGAAATCTCGTTGCTGTCCACCGGGTGCATCTTGCCGTCGTAGATACACACGCGCACGTCGCGGGCATACGAACCCGTGAGCGGACCCTGCTCCATGCGGTCCATGATACCCTTGACAATGGCGGGGATAAAGCGTGCATCGATGGCTCCACCCACGATGCAGTTGTAAATCACCAGGTTGCCGCCCCACTCCAAGGGAATCTCCTGCTTGTCGCGGATGCTCATCTTGAACTCCTGGTTGCCGAACTTGTAGGTGTCGGGTTCGGGGTCGCCCTCGCGGAACGGTTCCACAATCAGATGCACCTCGCCAAACTGACCCGAGCCACCCGACTGCTTCTTGTGGCGGTAGTCGGCACGGGCAGCCTTGGTAATCGTCTCGCGGTAAGGAATCTTGGGCTCCTGGTACTCCACTTGCAGCTTCTCGTTGTTCTCGATGCGCCATTTGAGCGTGCGCAGGTGGAACTCGCCCTGACCCGAGATAATGGTCTGCTTGAGTTCCTTGGAGTTCTCGATGAGCCACGTGGGATCCTCCTCGTGCATGCGGTTCAGAATCGAGCCCAGCTTCTCAATCTCGCTCTCGTTGAGCGGGCGAATGGTGCGCTGGAACTTGGGAGCGGGATACTCGATAAAGTCAAAGATGTAGTCCACACCCTTGTCGTTCAGGGTGTTGCCGCGGCGCACGTCTTTCAGCTTCACTGTGGCACCCAGGTCGCCGGCAGCCATCTCCTCAACGTTCTCGCGGGTGAGGTTGCCGCGCACGGTGTTGATGATGGTGATGCGCTCCTTGCTGCCGCGGTTGGCGTTGGTCAGGTCGGTTCCGCTCTTGAGCGTGCCGCTCATCACCTTGAAGTAGGACACCTCGCCAATGTGCGGCTCGATGGTGGTTTTGAAGAAGAACAGGCTCAGCGGGCCGTTGGGGTCAACCTTGACCTCGTTGCCTTCGGTGTCGGGTGTGCCGGCCACATCGCAGGGCGACGGGGCAATGGCGGCAATCACCTCAAGCATGCGGTCCAGGCCCATCTCTTTCTCGCCGCTGATGCACAGCAGGGGAATGAAGCTGCCGTCGAGCAAGCCTTTCCGCACGCCCTCGATGGTCTCTTCCTCGCTGAGCTCCATCGTTTCGAGATATTTCTCCATCAGTGCCTCGTCGTTCTCGGCGGCCATCTCCAGCAGGTTGGCCTTGAGCTCCTCGGCACGGTCGGCAACGCTGGCGTCAATGTCGGTCACAGTGGCCTTGCCGCCATCGGCACCGTAGTTGTACTGCTTCATCGACAGCAGGTCAACAATGGCCTTGAAGCCGGGGCCGCTCGACACCGGGAACTGAATGGGCACCACCTTGGTGCCGTAGGTTTCCTGCAGCTGGTTCAGCACATTGTCGAAGTCGGTCTTCTCGGCCTCCATCTTGTTGATGGCCATCATCAGCGGCTTGCCAATGCGGCTAACGGTGCGGAACTGGTTCTGCGTGCCCACTTCCACGCCGTACTGGCCGTCAATCAGCATCAGGGCGGTGTCGGTCACGTTCAGGGCCGTCACCACGTTGCCCACAAAGTCGTCGCTGCCCGGGCAGTCGATGAAGTTGATTTTCTTGCCTGCGGCCTCGGCATAGAACAGTGTGGAGAACACGCTGTAGCCGTATTCTTTCTCCACGGGGAAGTAGTCGCACACGGTGTTGCCGGCATCGATGGTGCCGCGACGGTTGATGGCACCACACTCGTGGAGGATGGCCTCGGCGAGTGTGGTTTTACCCGAACCCTTGCCGCCAAGCAAGGTGATGTTCTTGATTTCGTTAGACTTGTAAATCTTCATTTATCAGTGAATTAAATAAAATTTGTTGTTCTTTCGCATTGCAAAATGAGTGTCCGAAACCTGTCGGGGTTGCGGTCACACACATTTCAGCCCACAAATTTAGTGATAATTTGCGAAACGCGAGGCAATATGCGGCGTTTACGATTAATAATTTATATTTTTCTAACAATCGCGTGCCACTTGATGCACCCCCTTGAGGGCTTGAATTTTTGCAATCAGGTCGTCGAGCAGCGTCAGGCTGGGCACGCTCACCACCAAGTGACCCTCAAACTCTCCGTTGAGGGAGTTGATGGCAATGTTGCGCAGCACGGCCTCGTTGGTCTTGTTAATCAGCGAGGTGATGTTCGACACAATGCCGATATCGTCGCGGCCCACCACGCGAATCGAGGCCGCAAACTGTGAGCCGATTTTCCCCGACCAGCGTGTGCGAATCATGCGGTAGGGATATTTGGCTATCAAGTGCCTCACGTTGCCGCAGGCGGCGCGGTGAATTTTGATGGCCCCGTCACTGGACACAAATCCCACAATCTTGTCGCCATAGATGGGGTTGCAACACTTCGACAGCTTGTAGTTCAGCCCTTTCACGGTTTTGTCGCCAATCTCCAGCACGTCGTCGGCGGGCTGGAGCTCGCGCTGCGGGGTGTGCAGCACAAAGGCTTCGGCGCTGTCGGTGCCGCCAACTGCCGGCTCGCCTTGGTGCGACAGCGCCTGCTCGTATTGCTCAACAAAGTTGGTGGCATCGATTTTCTCCTTGTGAATGTCGACCAGGAAGTCGGTGAGCGTTTTGTAGCCCAGCCGTTTCACCAGCTTCATCAGCGTGGCCTCGTCGAAGGCGATTTTGCGGTTTTTCAGCCGCCGCTGGAGCAGTTCGCGGGCCATCTCGGCTTGGCGTGCGCGGGCCTCGTTCACAGCCACCTTGATTTTGTTGCGTGCGCGGCTGGTGACCACCATGCTCAGCCAGTCGAGCCGCGGGCTTTGCGTTGAGGAGGTGAGCACCTCCACGGTGTCGCCGTTTTGCAGCCGGTAGCCCAGGCGCTGGTTCTTGCCGTCGACACGCGCACCCACGCACGTGCTTCCCACACGCGAGTGAATGGCAAATGCGAAGTCGAGCACCGTGGCGCCTTGCGGCAGGCGGTATAGGTCGCCCTTGGGGGTGAACACAAACACCTCGTTGTCGTACAGGTTCATGTTCATCGTGCGCACCAGCTCCATCTGGCCGGCCTTGCCCGCCTCAAGCACCTCGCGAACATTGTTCATCCACGTGTCCAGGTTTTCCTCGCTTTTGATGCCCTTGTATTTCCAGTGCGCCGCCAGGCCACGCTCGGCAATCTCGTCCATGCGACGAGTGCGGATTTGCACCTCCACCCACTTGCCGTCGGGACCCTTCACCGTGGCGTGAAGGCTCTCGTAGCCGTTGCTCTTGGGTATGGTGATCCAGTCGCGCATGCGCGATTGGTTGCCCGTGTACATATCGGTGACAATCGAGTATACCACCCAGCAGTCCTTCTTCTCTTGCTCCGGGGGCGAGTCGAGGATAATGCGGATGGCAAACAGGTCGTAGATATCGCCCAAATCAACGTCTTTCTTTCGCATCTTGTTCCAGATGGAGTTAATGCTTTTGGGTCGCCCCTTGATCTCGAAACGCATTCCCTCGCGCTCGAGGGCCTTGCGCACAGGCATGATAAAGTCGGCAACGTATTGGTCGCGTGCCTGCTTGGTCGCGTTGAGCTTTTCGGCAATCTGCTCATACACCTTGCGGTTCAGGTATTTCAGCGAGAGGTCTTCCAGCTCCGACTTGATTTGGTACAGTCCCAGCCGGTGGGCCAGCGGGGCGTAAAGGTAGCGCGATTCAAGCGCAATCCTGCGCACAAAGTCGGTGTCCGGGTGGTTGTTGATCACGCGCATCAGCCCCAGGCGGTCCACAATCATAATGATTATCACGCGGATGTCCTCGGCAAAGGTGAGCAGGAGCTTCTGGAAATTCTCGTCGCGTACGGCAGTCTGCCGGCTGTAGAGTTGCGACACCTTGATGAGCCCCCGCATCAGGCGGCTCACATCGTCGCCAAAGCTGGTCATTGTTTCCTTGAGTGTGCGCTCGTCCTTGCGGCATAGTTGGTAGAGCAGGCACGCGATGGTCATGCTGCGGTCGGCGGCCACCAGTTCGGTGAGCAGCCGCGACGTGCGCAGGTGGCGCAGCACCGGGTTCACCCCGTAGCTGTCGCGCTCCAGCTTGCTCTCGACAACGCCCTCGCGCAATAAATCGTCAATCTGGTTGATGTCGCTCCGGCTCGCCAATCCTTTGTGTTTGTTTATCAAATATTTGACTGTGCCAAGCAACTCCTTGCGCTCCGACGGCGTGAAATATGTGTTGTGGGTCATAGGGGACTGAATAGAAAAAATGTAGGGCAAAATTAATTTTTTCGCTCCGAAAATGCAAGCGGTATAAAAGAAAAATTGTAACTTTGGGCGAAAAATGCGAGAACCAAGAACCGGGAACCAAGAATAGGGAAACAATAACCAAGTGCCGTCTGGCGCACTTGCCGCTTGAGGCCCGAGATCTGTATTTCGACGTTGGTAACTCAAATAACGCTTGTTTACTCATCTGCTATGTTTACCGAAAAAGATTTGGAGTTGTTGAAAATCAAGGGTGTTGAACCAGAGCAAATTGAAGCCCAACTGGCGCGGTTTAAGACTGGTTTCCCCTGGTTGCGTGTTGAATCCGTTGCCACCGTGGGGCGTGGTATCGCACGGCTCACGCCCAAAGACGAGAACCACTACATCAAAACGTGGAACCACTACCGGCAGTCGGGCGGAAGCATCGAGAAACTGGTGCCCGCCTCGGGTGCTGCCAGCCGCATGTTCAAGAACCTCTTTGCCTTTGCCGACAGCCAGCGCCGGGAGCCGGAAACCGACTTCGAGAAGACGTTTTTCGAGGGGTTGCACTCGTTTGCCTTTTTCCCGTTGCTCAACAAAGCCTGTGTGCGCCTTTACCAGCTCAATGCGAGTGAGCTGCTGCAGGCGGGCCGCCATGTCGATGTGGTGAAGGCATTGCTTGGCGACGCGGGGCTGAACTACGGCACCCTGCCCAAGGCACTGCTCAAGTTCCACCGCGCAGCTGCCGGTTCTGTGCACACGCCTGTCGAGGAACACCTTGAAGAGGCGGCGCAATATGCCGCCGATGCACACCGGGTGGCGCGACTGCACTTCACGGTCTCGCCCGAGCACCGCAGGGCGTTTGAGCGACTGTTGGCCGAGAAAGTGCGCCACCTCGAGCAGGTGTGGGGCGTTACTTACCAAATCACCCTCTCCGAGCAATTGCCATCTACCGACACCATAGCCGTCACTGCCGACAACGAGCCTTTCCGCGACACCGACGGCCGCCTGGTCTTTCGCCCGGCCGGACATGGGGCGCTCATCGAGAACCTCAACGACCGCGAGGCTGCTGTGGTCTTTATCAAGAACATCGACAATGTGGTGCCACAGGCTCAACGCGGTGTCACCACGCGCTACAAGAAGGTGCTTGCAGGTGTGCTCGTCGAGAGCCAGTACCGTATGGCCAGGATGCTCAACGAGCTGGACAACGCCACGCCCACGCGCAAACGCCTGACAGAGATGCTTGCCTGGGTGGAGCACGCGCTGTGTACCCACTCGGCAGCCACGGCCGATATGGACGACGAGGCACTGGCCGCTTACCTGCGCACAAAGCTCAATCGCCCGCTGCGTGTGTGCGGCATGGTGCGCAACCAGGGCGAGCCCGGCGGAGGACCCTACCTGGCCTATAACGCCGATGGCTCTTGTTCGCCGCAAATCCTCGAGGCTGCGCAAATCGATGCCGACAACCCCGAGGCCGTGGCCCTCATGGCAAGCGGCACACACTTCAACCCCGTGGACCTTGTGTGTTACATTCGTGACTACAAGGGCGAGAAGTTCAACCTCAAGCAGTTTGTCGATCCCGACACGGGTTTGATTAGCGAGAAATCGGTGGCCGGTGTCCCCATCCGCGCACTCGAGCTGCCCGGGCTGTGGAATGGCTCCATGAGCGACTGGTGCACCATCTTTGTCGAGGTGCCCATCGAGACCTTTAACCCGGTCAAGACCGTCAACGACCTCTTGCGCCCCGAGCACGCGGGCTAATTGATAATGAGGAACAGCAAGCCACCCTTGCCGGTGCAGTGCAAGATGCTCCAACGCTCATTCCTTGCCCCTCAGTTCTAATTGCGATAATTGAACCCACCTTTAAAAGTGGCAGAATATAAAGACTAAAAGAACAAAAGCGCAAAATTATTTGCAGGATAACAGCCTGACATTTAGCTATTTATAATTGTGTAATTATATTCTTTTAGTCTTGAATTACGATTAATAGTGCATTCCTAATTCCAATTTCTCATTTAGATGTTTCATCTCAAGTCCATTCTTTTGGCCGGAGCGGCGGTGTTGTCGCTCACGGCCTGCGCACAGCAATCAGGCGACAAGGCGCAGCCGGCGGCCGAGCAGGCTGCCGTGGCCGGACAGCCGACTGCCGGTGTGGTGACCGAAATCAATCAGGACGACTTCGCACGCCTCATCGTCGACTGGCGCAATGCCGACAAGTGGAATTATCTTGGCGCGCGCCCGGCTGTGGTTGATTTCAACGCCACCTGGTGCGGACCCTGCCGCCAGCTGGCGCCCATACTCAAGGAACTCGCCAGCGAGCTGGCGGGCAAAGTTGATTTCTACAGCATCGACGTGGACAAGAACAAGGAGCTGTCGGTAGCCTTCGGCATCCAAAGCATTCCCATGCTGCTCATTTGCCCCGCCGACGGACAGCCCCAGGCACTCGTAGGCCTGCACCCCAAGGACGACATCCGCCAGGCCATCGACAAGGTTACTGGTAATCAGTGACCCTTTGCAGGCCCCCCTCCTGCTGTGCTGTCGGGTGGGGTGGTTGATTGTGATTGTTCGATAACAAATGCCGAGATAATGGCAGGCCATCAATAGATGTGCCTGTCAATTTCTTGTGTGCGGTCACCACGAGCCGAAGGCCTTGCGGTCGGCATCGATGCGCAGCAAGATGAACAGCAGGAAGGTGAACCCCCACAGCGACGAGCCGCCGTAGCTGAAGAACGGCAGCGGGATCCCAATTACCGGGCACAGTCCCAGCACCATGCCGATGTTCACCGCCACATGGAATATCAGGTAGCACGCCACGCAGTAGGCATACACGCGGGCGAAGGTGGTGTGCTGCCGCTCGGCGATGGTGAGGATGCGCATGATGAGCGTGAGGAACACCAGCAACACGCCAGCCGAGCCGGCAAAACCTTCCTCCTCGCCAATGGTGCAGAAGATAAAGTCGGTGTGCTGCTCCGGCACATACTTGAGCTTGGTTTGCGTGCCGTTCAGGAATCCTTTGCCCCACATGCCGCCCGAACCAATGGCAATCTTGCTCTGGTTCACGTTGTAGCCCACGCCGCGTGGGTCGTCCTCGATGCCCAGGGTGACCAGGATGCGCGTCTTTTGGTGCGGTTGCAGCACATGGGTGAACGCGATGTCAACCAGGAACATAAACGCTATCGAGGCTAACGCCACCCCGATGGTGAGTAGCACCTTGCGCAAGTCGCTGTGCAACATCCCATACAGCAGGTAGAGCAGCGACACGCCAATGACCGTGAAAAAGAACACGTAGCCGTTAATCACGATACCCATCCATGCCAGACCGCCTGCTACAATGCCGGCAACCATGTAGCCCAGCAGCACGTTGCGCGTGAGCTCGCCATCGCGGCAGTAGAACGCAAGCATTCCCACCGTGAGCACCATAATAATGATGAACACGATGAACATGCCCAGCGGAATGCCCATGATGGAGATGGCGGCAAACTTGAGCACCACCACGAAGTAGGTGATGGCGCACAAGGCGGCAAACAGCACGAAACCGCTCATGCCCTCGCGGTAGAGCACAAAGATGAGCGATGTGTACACCAGCGCCGTGCCGGTCTCCTTCTCCAAGATGATGCACAAGATGGGCAGCACAATGATGGTGGCGGCAATGGCGTAGTTCTTCCAGTTGTTCAGCGCGAAGCCGTAGGTGTCGAACAGCTTGGCCAGTGCCAGCGCGGTGGCAAACTTGGCAAACTCGGCGGGCTGCAGGCTCATCGGGCCCAGTTGCAGCCACGAACGCGAACCCTTGATGTCGGGGGCTATGAAGGCGGTGACAATAAGCACCAGAATCATCACGCCATAGATGGGATAGGCATACGCCTCGTATATGCGCCGGTCGATGAGCAGCAGGGCCAGGCCGAGGATGAACGACAGCCCTGCCCAAATGAACTGCTTTCCCGAAAAGCTGTCGAAGTCAAACATCGAGCTGGCCTGGTCGAAGTTGTAGCTTGCAGCGTAGATGCTCACCGCGCCAGCCACAATCAGAATCAGGTAGAGCACGAGCGTGAACCAGTCCACCGAGCGAAGCAGCGACCCGCTGCGGTTGTCTTGTTGCTGCAATTCCATGACAATGGATTATAAATGATTATTAATTCCGTAATGCGCGGTTTTGTCGGTTAAAGGCGGGACATCGTCTCGCTCGTCACACTCTTTTCATTTCTTTATCGAATCGGGCTTGAGCGTCATGGTTGCTGTGCCGGGCTTGGGGCCGTAGAGCTTCGCACTGTAGGCCGCGATCGAAGCCAGGTGGTTGGCCTTGGCCTGAATGGCAGGGGTGAGCTCGCCGCGCAGGTAACGCTCAATCATCACGGCGCCGATGGGCACGCCCAGCGTGGCTCCGAAGCCGCCGTTTTCCACAAACACGCAGATGGCAATCTTTGGGTCGTTCATCGGCGCAAAGCCCATAAACACCGAGTGGTCGCGTCCGTGCGGGTTTTGCGCGGTGCCCGTCTTGCCGCACACCTCCAGGCCCGCCAGGTTCGCACCGCGGCACGTGCCGCCGGTCACCGCCATGCGCATACCCTCGGCAATGGCCGTGTAGTACTGCTTGTCTATCGTGGGGTCGTGACGCTCCACGCTTTTCTTGAGCACGCCCACGCCCTCGATTTTGCGCACCACGTGGGGCGTGATGTAGTAGCCACGGTTGGCTATCGTCGCACTCAAGTTGGCAATCTGCAGCGGTGTGGCCAATATCTCGCCCTGACCGATGGCATCGCTAATCACGCTATAGCTGCTCCACTTGCCCTCGCCACGGTTTTTGTCGTAAAACTTGCTGTTGGGTATGAATCCCCGGCTCTCGTGTGGCAGGTCCACGCCCAGCTTGTAGCCGTAACCCATCGACACCATGTGGCGCTTCCACACCTCGAATGCCTCGCTGGTCGAGTGGTACTTCTGCCGGTTGTCGAGCATCCGCTTCAGCCCCCAGCAAAAGTAGGCGTTGCATGAGGTCTGGATGGCGGGCTTGAGGGGCAGCGGCGAGCCGTGGCCGTGGCAACCCACGCGCATGCCGCCGCTCACAAAACCTCGGCTGCATGGAAACGCCGTCGACGCGTCGATGATGCCCTCTTGCAGGAATATCAACCCCTGCGTGGGTTTGAAGGTGGACCCTGGCGGGTAGGCCGCCTGGATGCTGCGGTCGTACAGCGGCCTGCGGGGGTCGCGTATCAGGGCGGCGTAGTTTTTGCCGCGCTCGTTGCCCATCAGCAGCGACGGGTCGTAGCTCGGGCTCGACACCAGCGCAAGCACCTCGCCGCTCTTGGGCTCGATGGCCACGATGGCACCCACCTTGCCCTGCATCATGTGCTCGCCCAGCTCCTGCAGCTCGATGTCGATGCTCAGGTGCAGGTCGTTGCCCGCCTGTGGCACCACATCGTTGGCCCCGTTGTTGTAGTGACCCTTGATTTTGCCCAGGGCATCACGAATGAGCACCTCCTTGCCCTTGCGGCCGCGCAGCCAACGCTCGTAGCTCTTCTCCACCCCCAGGTCGCCGATGTAGTCGCCCGGACGGTAGTAGTTCGTGCTGTCGCCGTCGATGTCGGCCTGGTTCACCTCGCGGATGTTGCCCAGCACATTCGCAGCGCACGAGTAGGCATACTGCCGCAGGATGCGTTGCACGATGTAAAACCCCGGGAACATGAACAGTTTCTCTTGCAGCCGGCCGTAGTTCTCGGCCGAGATGTGCGGCAGGAACACCTGCTGCGTGTAGGCCGAGTAGTTGCGCCCACGCTTCATTGCCGCCCAGCGGCGGTTAAATTCCTCGGGCGTGATTTGCAGCGTGGCGCAAAAGCCAACCGTGTCGAACGGCTGCACATCGTTGGGTATCACCATCACATCGTAGGCGGGCTGGTTATACACCACGAGCTTGCCGTTGCGGTCATATATCAGGCCGCGCGACGGGTAGATGGTCTTGTCGAGAAAGGCGTTGTTGTCGGCGTTTAGCTTGTAGGTGCTCTCGCCCAGCTGAAGCGAGAACAGGCGGGCGATGTAAATCATCACCAGCAGAAAGATGAAACCGCCCACGACATACTTGCGTTTTTCGAGGTTATAATCCTTTCTCACGGCGAGTGCTTAGTAAAGAGTCGATACCTAAAAGAATCAGCGAGGTGAGCGCGGTGCTCGCCCCGACGCGTCCCAGCGTGAGCAAGGGGTCGCGCAGTGTGAATGCCTGAATAAAAAACAGCAGCGTGCAGTAGATGAGTACCAGGGTGAACATATACTTGAAGTAGACCCCCATTCCCAGTGAGTCGATCGATGGGATGGGCTCGGCCATCTCGTCCTCTCGCGGCACGTAGGCGTTGAACACGGTGTGCCTCACCCCGGCCAGCACTGTGCACGACAGCGCGTGCATGCCAGGGGTGTTGTTGAACACGTCAACCAGCAGGCCCACCAGGAAACCCACGGTCATCGTCACATTCGCGTGCCAGCTCATGGGCATGCGCACAATCAGGTAGATGAACACGATGGGCATGGCCACGTTGAACAAGATGATTTTGCTGCACACCACTTGCGCAAGCACAAGGACCACGGCCAGCACTGCCATCAGCACAATAGTGCGTGTCATGGCTTCACCTCCTTTCGTGCCGTGTCGTTGGCCTGGGTGCGGGCTTTGGCTTTAGCCTCGGCCTTTGCGGCCGCCTGGGCGCGGGCCTTGATGGTGTCGGCATTGCTGTCGTCCTCCAGCTTACGCAGCTCCTCGCTCATACTGTTGGTAATCACGCGCACCGCGCTCAGTTGGCCGAAGTTGGTGGTGAGTTTCACGCGCACCGAGACGAAGCTGTCGCCAGCCACCTGCGCCTTGCCGGCTACCGTGCCCACAATCAGACCCCGGGGAAACAAATCCGAGAACCCACTCGTCACCACCGTGTCGCCCACCTGGAAGGTCACGTGCTTGGGAATCTCGCGCAGCACGGCGTACTCCGGGCTGCGGCCATCCCACTTCAGCGGGCCGAAAGCCTCCTGGTTTTTCAGCCGGCACGAAATCATCAAGTCGGTGTTCAGCAGCGAAATCACGCGGGCCGAGTTCGCACCCACCACGTTCACCACGCCCACCACGCCGTTCTGGTCCACTACGCCCATCTGCGGCTTCACGCCCTGGTTCGACCCTCGGTTGATGGTGATGTAGTTGTGTGGCTGGGCAATGCTGTTGCTAATCACGCGCGCCATCACAAAGTCGAAGTGCTGCATTTGCGGCAGCTGCTTGTAGGCACTGTCGCCCACCAGCATCTCCAGATCTTTCACACGTTCGCGAAGCGACACCGCCTCCATCTCCAGCAGCGCGTTGCGCTCCTGGAGGTCTTCGTTGATGTCGCGCAGGTGGAAGTAGCCCGTCACCGTGCTCAACGCCTCGTAGGTGGTCGCTGTCAACGCGTTGGCCGATGTCAGGTAAACGCTCTGCTGGTATGGATTGTCGCGGAACAGCAGCACCAGGCTCAGGATCAGATAGACCATGAACACAAACCAGGCACTGTGCTTGACGAAGAAGTGAAGCAGGTTGTTCATAGTGGATGGTGAGTAGTGGGTAGTGCGTGGAATGTGGTGGATAAATGATGGTGCCATCAACTATCCACCACACACCATCCACTATCCACCTTTCTTACCGTTTCAGGAACTGGAAGTGCTTGATGTTCTTCAAGGCCACGCCGGTGCCCTTTGCCACGGCGTGCAGCGGGTCCTCGGCCACGTGGAACTGGATGCCGATTTTGTCGGTCAGGCGCTTGTCCAGGCCGCGCAGCAGTGCGCCGCCGCCGGTGAGGTACACACCGTTCTTCACAATGTCGGCGTACAGCTCGGGCGGGGTCTGCTCCAGGGCGCTCAGCACGGCAGCCTCGATTTTGCTGATCGACTTCTCGATGCAGTGGCACACCTCCTGGTACGACACCGGCACCTCCATGGGCAGTGCGGTCATCTGGTTCGGGCCGTGCACCACATAGTTCTCGGGCGGGTTGTCAAGCTCGGTGAGCGCCGAACCCACATTAATCTTGATCAGCTCGGCAGTGCGCTCGCCCACTTTCACGTTGTGGGCACGGCGCATGTGCTCCTGGATGTCGGCCGTAAGGTCGTCGCCGGCAATGCGTATGCTCTTGTTGCTCACAATGCCGCCCAGCGAAATCACGGCAATCTCGGTGGTGCCGCCGCCAATGTCAACAATCATGTTCCCCTCGGGGGCGAGCACATCGAGGCCAATGCCCAGGGCAGCGGCCATCGGCTCGTAAATCATATACACATCGCGGCCGCCGGCATTCTCGCTCGAATCGCGCACCGCGCGGATTTCCACCTCGGTCGACCCCGACGGTATGCACACCACCATGCGCAGCGACGGCGAGAACCAGCGGTTCTTGGCGCTCACCTTCTTGATCATGCCACGCAGCATCAGCTCGGCGGCAAAGAAGTCGCCAATCACGCCGTCGCTCAGCGGACGCACCGTGCGAATGCCCTCGTGAACCTTGCCGTGCATCTCGCGTGCGCGCTCGCCAACGGCAATCAGCTTGTTGCTCTTGCTGTCTACTGCCACCACCGACGGCTCGTCAATCACAATCTTGTTGTTGTGGATGATAATCGTGTTGGCCGTTCCCAGGTCAACAGCTATTTCTTGTGTGAATGAAAAAAGACCCATACTGAATTAATGTGTTAATCAATGAAATAAAAAAGTTAGTTGTCAGTGTCTGAAATGTCGCACGCCGGTCATTGCCATGACCATGCCGTGTTCGTTGCAATAGTCAATGCTCTCTTGGTCGCGCACCGAGCCGCCGGGCTGCACCACGGCGGCGATGCCCGCCTCGTGGGCCAGCTGCACGCAGTCGGCAAACGGGAAGAAAGCGTCAGAGGCCATCACGGCTCCCTGTAGCGAATGGCCGTGTTCGCGAGCCTTGGCAATAGCCTGCTTGAGGGCGTCCACGCGCGAGGTTTGACCAACACCGCTGGCCAGCAGCATGCCGTCGCGCACGAGCACGATGGCGTTGCTCTTGCTGTGCTTTACCACAATGTTGGCCAGCAGCAGGTCCTTTGCCTGGCTCTCGGCCATAGCCTCCCGGCTCACTAAGTGAAGGTCGTCGGCGCACTCCACGCGGCTGTCGCGCTCCTGAAGCAGCACACCGCCCAGCGCACTCCGCAGCTCGGTGAGGGGCAGGGTGGGGGTGTGCATCACCAGGATGATGCGGTTCTTTTTCTCTTGCAGGATTTCCAGTGCGCGCGGGGTGTAGCCCGGGGCAATGCACACCTCGATGAACACCTTGTTCATCAGCAGGGCGGTAGCCTCGTCCACCTCGCGGTTGGCCACCTGCACGCCGCCAAACGCACTCACCGGGTCGCCCGCCAGTGCGTCGGCAAACGCGTCGGCCAGCACCGGGCGCACGGCCAGCCCGCAGGCGTTGTTGTGCTTGATGATGGCAAATGCTGGCTCGGCCACATCGCCTATCAGGCGCGCGGCGGCATCGATGTCGAGCAAGTTGTTGTACGAAATCTCCTTGCCGTGCAGCTGGGTGAACTGTGCGTCGAAGTAGCCGTGGAAACTGCCCGCCTGGTGCGGGTTCTCGCCGTATCGCAGTGCCTTGGCACCATCGGCGGCCACGCGCAGGTGGCTGCGGGCACCGCCGTCAAAGTAGTTGAAGATGTGGCTGTCGTAGGCGCTTGTCACCGCCCAGGCCTCACGGGCCAGCAGACGCCGCTCGGCAAGCGTTGTGGCCGCCTCGCCGTGGCCGCGCATGATTTCCAGCAGCGTGCCGTATTGCCCGCGGCTGGCCACAATGGCCACATCATGGAAATTCTTGGCGGCGGCGCGGATGAGCGAGATGCCGCCAATGTCAATCTTCTCTATCACCTCGGCCTCGCCGGCACCGCCGGACACGGTGGCCGCAAAGGGGTAGAGGTCCACCACCACCAAGTCGATCTCAGGAATGGCATATTCCCTCGTCTGGCGGCGGTCGGTGTCCAGGTCACGGCGGCACAGTATGCCGCCGAACACCTTCGGGTGCAGCGTCTTCACGCGGCCACCCAGTATCGACGGGTAGCCCGTGAGCTCCTCCACGGCGTCGCACGAGTACCCCAGCCCCTCGATGAACTCGCGCGTGCCGCCCGTCGACAGCAAGCGAACACCCGAGGCCGTGAGCAACTCAAGCATTTCACCAAGTCCCTCCTTGTGAAACACCGATATGAGAGCCGTGTTTATTCGTTTTAAATCAGCCATGAATCGTTGGTTATATCTCGTGCAAAGTTATCGCAGAGCCGGTTTTTTGCACCAGCCTTGCGGCACCTTGCATCGTCGCTTTTTTTGCAGCTGCAAAGTTACTACAATTTGCACGAAAAAACGCCAAATATTCCGAAATATTTTTTTGAAAAAAATGGAGGCACCTGCAAAAAAAACTGTGTGTGAAATCTTGAGCAGGCTGACCAATCGCCGACAGGCGATAACCACAGTTCTTTTGTTGTCGCCTGTCGGTGTAACTGCCCCAAAATACGAGTTACGGCGGAAAGTCGTTTGCGGATTGTTACAGCGAGTGCTTGTGACAGGTGAACCGTGTCGTGTGGTGAGCGCCCCACAAAAAACGTGGCAGGATTTGTTCCCGCCACGTTTTTCGATGGGTAGTTGGCGCTTAGCAGCCGAGGCGCTTCTCCAGATTGGCGCGGATGGCCTTGATGAAGTCGGCGCTGTTCACGGCGTTGGCCTCAACGCCTTCCATCAGGTTCACCAGGTCCTTGGTCACGGTGCCGGCGTTGAGGGTGTCGAAGCAGGCGCCCTCGAGCTGGTCGCCGAAGTTCATCAGGTCGGTCAGGCCGTCCTTCTCGCCGCGCTTGCGCAGTGCGCCGCTCCAGGCGAAGATGGTGGCGATGGGGTTGGTCGAGGTCTCCTCGCCGGCCAGGTGCTTGTAGTAGTGGCGCGTCACGGTGCCGTGAGCGGCCTCGTACTCGTAGTTGCCGTCGGGGCTCACGAGCACACTGGTCATCATGGCCAGCGAGCCGAACGCGGTCGACACCATGTCGCTCATCACGTCGCCGTCGTAGTTCTTGCAGGCCCAGATGTAGCCGCCCTTGCTGCGAATCACACGCGCCACGGCATCGTCGATCAGCGTGTAGAAATACTCCAGACCTAATTTCTCGAACTCGGCCTTGTAGTCCTGCTCATAGACCTCCTCGAAGATGATGCGGAACTGTGCGTCGTACTTCTTGCTGATGGTGTCCTTGGTCGAGAACCACAGGTCCTGCTTGGTGTCGATGGCAAACTTGAAGCAGCTGTGTGCAAACGAGCGGATCGACTTGTCGAGGTTGTGCATGCCCTGTAGCACGCCGGCACCCTTGAAGTTGTGAATCACGACCTCCTCGTGCTTGCCGCTCTCGCCGTCGAACACGAGCTTGGCCACGCCGGGCTCGTCGGCGCGCAGCTCCACGCTCTTGTACACGTCGCCGTAGGCATGACGGGCAATAGTGATGGGTTTCTCCCAGTTGCGCACGGCGGGCTTGATGCTCGGCAGGGTGATGGGGGCGCGGAACACGGTGCCGTCGAGGATGGAGCGGATCGTGCCGTTGGGGCTCTTCCACATCTCGTGCAGCTTGTACTCGTCCATGCGCTTCAGGTTGGGCGTGATGGTGGCGCACTTCACGGCCACACCCAGGCGCTTGGTGGCCTCGGCGGCCTCGATGGTGATTTGGTCGCGGGTCTCGTCGCGCTTGGGCAGGCCCAGGTCGTAGTACTCGCTCTTCAGGTCAACAAACGGGAGGATGAGCTCGTCCTTGATCATCTTCCACAAAATGCGGGTCATCTCGTCGCCGTCCATCTCCACAATGGGAGTGGTCATTTTGATTTTTTCCATTTGGATTGAATGAATTGATGTTGGCGGCGAGCCATCGCCGCCAACGATTAAGGGTTATTGTTGTTTTATTTCTTCTGTGCTGCGTAGTAGTTCATCAGGCAGCCGTCGGCCAGAATCTGGCGCTCGTCGGGCGTGAGGTTCTGGAACAGCAGGTGGATATCTTTCACGCCGCCCTTGGTGATGACCTTGGCGTCGATTTCCTCCTTGCCGCCCAAGATGGCCTCGCGCAGGCCGGGAATGAACACGAAGTCGCCCGGCTCGTAGTTGAACTCGGTGTCGGCAGCGATGGTGAAGGGCACGATACCCCAGTTGATGCAGTTGCTGCGGTAGCGCTTGGTGGCGTACTCATAGCAGATGTTGGCGTCGCCGCCGAGCACTTTCTGGCACGAAGCGGCCTGCTCGCGGGCCGAGCCGTCGCCGGGACGGTTGGCAAACACGCACGAGCCAAACGAGGTGTTGTCGGCGTTGGCACCCACCTGCTTGAGTGCGTCGAGCACGTGCTGCGGGCACTTACCGGCGCGGCGCTCGAGGTCCTGAGCCTGGATGCGCTTGCTGATGCCCACATACTCGGGCACGCGGCGCGACAGGGCGAACTCAGAGAGCTTGAGCGGGTTGCTGCGGTAGCTCGAGGTCTCGCCCGAGGGTATCAGCTCGTCGGTGGTGGTCACCGGGTCGTGAATCACGGCGGCCAGCTCAACGAGCATGTTCTCCTGCATGGCATACATCTTGGGCCAGTCCTTGATGTTCGGGCCATACTTGAGCTCCTGGCTCAGGTCGGCCTTGTCGAAGCCGTTGTAGACGCGGCGCTCGTAGATGCGCTCGTCGAAGTCGTAGGGCTTGTGGGTGTCGTTGTAGTCTACATCGGTGGCTGCGGTAATCACGCCGCCGTTGGCTGCGGTGGCGGCAATCGAGCGGGCATCCATCAGTGCCACGAGCGAAATCTGGCCCTGGCCGGGCTTCGACCCCTCGCGGTTGGGGAAGTTGCGCGTGGTGTGGCGGATGCTCAAGCCGTTGTTCGAGGGCACGTCGCCGGCTCCGAAGCACGGACCGCAGAAGGCGGGCTTGATCACGCAGCCGGTCTCGAGCAGCTCCTCGGTGATGCCGCTGCGCGTGGCCGCCATGTAGACGGGCACCGACTGCGGATAGGCCGACATGGTGAAATAGTCGTTGCCGATGCTCTTGTCTTTCATGATGGCAGCTGCCGCACTCAGGTTGTCGTAGGTGCCGCCCGAGCAGCCGGCAATGATGCCCTGGTCGGCCATCACCTTGCCGTTCACCACCTTGTCAACAAGGTTCACCTGCACCTTGTTGCCGAAGCGCTTGCGCGTGTCTTCCTCCACCTGACGGAGAATCTCCACCGGGTTGGCCTGCAACTCGTGGATGGTGAACGCGTTGCTGGGGTGGAAGGGCAGTGCAATCATCGACTCCTGCTTGCTGAGGTCGATGCGAATCATGGCGTCGTAATAGGCCACCTTGCCCGGCTCGAGAACCCTGAAGTCCTGCGGGCGTTTGTGGATTTCGTAGTGGTGCTTCACCTCGTCGTCGGTGACCCAAATCGAGCTCAGGCACGTGGTCTCGGTGGTCATGATGTCGATGCCGTTGCGGAAGTCGATGGGCAGGTTCTTCACGCCGGGGCCGGCAAACTCGAGCACTTTGTTCTTCACAAATCCCGATTCAAACGTTGCCTTGACGAGCGAGATGGCCACATCGTGTGGGCCAACGCCCTTGCGGGGAGCGCCCTCGAGCCACACGAGCACCACCTCGGGTGCGTTGATGTCCCAGGTGTTGCGCAGGAGCTGCTTCACCAGCTCGCCGCCGCCTTCGCCCACACCCATGTTGCCGAGCGAGCCGTAGCGCGTGTGGCTGTCGCTGCCCAGAATCATGTTGCCGCACTTCACCATGGCCTCGCGGGCATACTGGTGGATGACGGCCTGGTTGGCGGGCACATAGATGCCGCCATATTTCTTGGCAGCCGAGAGGCCGAACACATGGTCATCTTCGTTGATGGTGCCGCCCACGGCGCACAGCGAGTTGTGGCAGTTGGTCATGGCGTATGGCAGGGGGAACTTGTCGAGGCCGCTGGCGCGGGCTGTCTGGATAATTCCCACATAAGTGATGTCGTGCGACATCATGGCATCGAAGCGGATGCGCATCTTCTTCCCCTTGCTGCCGTCCACATCGTGGCTGCGCAGGATGCCGTAGGTGATGGTGTTCTCTCGCGCCTCGTCGGGTGCCGGTAGCCCGGCTCCATCGGTGCGAATCTCAGTCCCGTTCAGTAGATAAACTCCTTGTTTAATAATTTCTACCATGATGAATGATTTGTTAATTTAGAAGATTAATGTATTTGAGTGAATTAATGTCAAGTGGGGTATTTTATTGAGCTAATTGGCCCTATTGGCCTTATCAGTTAAATCTTGTTCATTGTTCTCGACAAGTGCGTCGGCGAAGATGGTGAGTGCGAGCATGTCGGCGGCGCCGCCTGGCGAGATGTTCTCGGCGATGTAGCGGCGGTTCAGGTCTTCGAGGGCTGCGGGGGTGAAGTGGTCGAGCAATGCTTGTGCCTCGGCTTTCACCTGCTGTGCCCGGTCGTAGCCCACGCGGTGAATCACGTTGGTGTCGTCGAGCTGTGCGATGATGTGCAGCAGTGTCTTGTGGCGTTGCCAGGGGTCGCCGGCCAGGGCGCGGTAGTAGGGCAGCCAGTCGCCAAACAGTTGCCGGTAGCCGCTTTGCGCCATGGCCATCGCTCCGTTCACATGATGTCGGCACACGGCCTCGCTGCCGTGGGTGCCGCTGGTTTGGCTCATGGTGCCGGCCAGCGACATGATGTCGTGCTGGAGGTCGCTGGCGGTGATGTGCCCGTGCTGGTGCAGGGTGTGTGCCGCAGCGGCATCAATCAGGCCCAGGGCGAACAGTGCCCCACGGTGCGTGTTCACGCCTTGCGTGGCGTGCAGCATCTCTGCCTCGCCTCGTTGTCCGAGCGACAACAGTTGGGCACTGTCGGGCAACTCGTTGTGGTTGCTGATTTCGGCCACCTCGTCGAAGAATGGCGTGAGCGCATCAAGCCCCTGTTGCATGGTGGCGTAGGTCATGTCGTGGTGAGCACCGCTGTCTTGGCGGTCAACCAAGCCGGGTTTGGGCGTGGTGTCGAGTTCCTGCTGCAAGGCCTGGTGGGCCAGGTGCCCGAGCAGTTCGGGCAAAGTGGTGGCTGGCACTAATTGTGCGGCAGGGTAGAGGTGGTTCTCGTCGAGGTGCCGGCGCACACGCGACGCGCTCACGGGAGCCTCGCCGTCGGTGAGCCGGGGCATCACGCGCACCTCGATGCCGCGTGGCGGCAGTTGCTGCTGCATCAGCTCCACATAGCGTGCCGTGAGGGCGTCGGTGGGCTCGCTGCCCACAAAGCGCCGGCTGGCGCCCAAGGCGGGGGCGATGTGGCGGGCAAACAGGTCGAGGTCGAGCGTGATTTGCGTGTCGGCGGCTTCGTCAAGACGCTTGAGGAAGTAGGTGGGGAAGGTCACTGCCGAGATGGCGTAGTCGCTGCCCTCGAGCACCGTGACGTTGCCCAGCGGGCGGCAACCCTCGCGAATCATGTGCAACCGCTCGGCATAGCTGAATGTGGAGCAATCCTCGCGCACGGCAATCACATAGAGCGATTGCACCTGCTGGGCGGCCCATTGCACCAGTGCTTGGTGCCCCAGCGTGAACGGGTTGGCGTTCATCACAATCACGCCGGCAGTGTCGGCGGGCGCTTTCGCCACTGCTGCCGACTTGATTTGTTGCAGATAGCCATCGATGCCGGGGAGGCCGTTCTCCATGAAGATGGCTTGCGGTGCCTGGGCCAGCAGACGGAAGCCGAGGCTTTCAAAGATCTCGCGGTTGTCGGGCTTGGTAAACACGCGCACGCAGGTGTGTCCCGCGGCGTGTGCCTGGCTGAGCAGGTGCGAGAGCAGCCGCTGCATCATGCCGGTGCCGCGCAGCGCGTCGCTCACGGCCACGCACTTGATCACGTTGCCGGCCAGGCCGCCGCCGGCCAGAATGGTGTCGTCGCCCAGGCGCGTCACCACCGCGTAGCTGTCCACCGGGTCGAGGCGCAGGCCGCACGACGACAAAAACCGCTCCACGCGCTGGCGCGTGGGGACGAAGCTCAACGGCACGCTGTGCAGGTCGTATTCACTGTACATACTCGGCAATCATTTGCGCAATGTGCTGTTGCAGTTGCTCCAGCGTGTGTGAATGTGCCCTCATGCAGTAGCGTGCCTCGTGGTCGCACAGCAGGCAGCGGCGGGGCTGCTCGCCCACAGCGGTGCGCGGCAGCGGACTGCCGTCGGCCTCCAGCACATCTAAGTCCATCAGCCGCCCCAGGGGGTGCGTGTCTTCGATGTGGCAGCACAGGCGCTTGGCTTCCAAGGGGGTGACGCTGCTGAGCAGGTACACCTCGAATCCCGTGGCCAGGTCACAGGCCTCGACATCGGCAAGGGTGTTCCTAAAACACTCTAACACTGCCGTGAGGGCAGCGTTAGCAATGATGAGCGAATGGGCATTACGCTTGACCGGCCCAGGCAGAGCCACCGTGACGCACACAAGGGTGTGTCGCGGATGGGCACTCAGCAGCGACAGCTGCTTCTCGTGCCGGCGGTCGCGGCTGGCCAAGAGCTGGTCAAGCGTAATCTCCATTGCGTTACATCTTTAGTGGTTAGAGGTTAGTGGTTGGTGATTAGTGTAACCACCCACTAACCACCACCCACCAGCCACTAATCACCAATACTCTTGATTACGTCCATCACGCTGCCATCGCGGTTCATCACGATGCCCACCACCTTGTCGCCAAAGGGCAGGGGAGCGGCCTCGCCAATGATGCTCTTGGCGCGGTCTTTGAGCGCGTTGATTTCCACCACGTTCAGGCCGGCTTTCACCAGGCGTTCCTTGATTTCGGGACGACGGGGGTTGACGGCGATGCCATACTCGGTGACCACCACGACAAAGCTCGACCCCGGGGTGATGTGTGTGGTGACCTCGTCGACCACACAGGGGATGCGGCCGCGCAGCAGCGGGCACACAATGATCGACAGTGCCGAGTCGCCGGCCGTGTCGGGGTGGCCGCCGATGGCACCGCGAATGATGCCGTCGCTGCCCACAAGCACGTTCACGTTGAAGTCGACATCGACCTCCAAGGCCGACAGTATCACGATGTCGAGGCTGTGCGTTGCCGATCCGGCCTCGTCGTAGCTGGCATATTCGTTGGCGCTCACCTCCTGGTGCATCGGGTCGCTCTTGAGGCTCTCGGCAGCCACCTTGTCGAACGACTGCACGTCGATGAGGCGGTCGATGAGCCCTTCCTCGTGCATCTTCACCATGTGGGCCGTGATGCCGCCGAGGGCGAAGCTGGCGGTGATGCCCTGGTCAATCATGCTCTGACGGATATATTTCACGGCGGCTAACGAGGCACCGCCCGAGCCGGTCTGAATCGAGAAGCCCTGCTTGAAGTAGCCGCTGTTGATAATCACCTTGGCAGCCTGCTTGGCCAGCAGGATGTCGCGCGGGTTCTTGGTGTCGCGGATGGCTCCCGACGAGATTTTGCTCGAATCGCCCACGCTGTCGACCACCACAACGCTCTCCACGTTGCGCTCGCTGATGGAGTAGGGCGTGTTGGGGTAGGCCACGAGGTCGTCGGTGAGGATAATCACGTGCTTGGCATATTGTGCGTCGGGCAGGGCGTAGCCCAGCGAGCCGCAAATCGACTTGGCGTTCTCCGAGCGGCTGTAACCGCAGGCGTTGCCCATGGGGTCGGCGCTCGAGGCTCCCAGGAAAGCCACGTCAATCTTCAGGTCGCCGTTGGCGATGGCGCTGCCGCGGCCGCCGTGCGAGCGGAAAATCACCGGCTCCTGCATAATGCCCCGGCTGATTTCGTTGGCCAGCTTGCCGCGCAGGCCCGACGTCGAGATACGTGTGATCACTCCGGCCTTGATGTGCTCGATGAGCGGCTCATGCACATCGATGAGGCTCGACGAAGCCAGGTGCAGGTTTTTGAATCCCATCTCGGCCAGCTTGGCCACTACCAGGTTGATGACCTTGTCGCCGCCACGGAAATGGTGGTGGAACGAGATGGTCATGCCATCTTTGAGGCCGGCCTTGCGAATGGCGTCCTCGAGCGTGGTGACCTTGGCACCCTGGGCGGTGAGCTCGGTGCGCGACAGGGTGTTCTTGTCGGCTGTTCCCTTGAAGGTGTCCTTGCCCATGCGGGCTGCAGCCTCGCTGATGAGGGCTGCTCTATCTTTGATGCTATTCATGATTAAATGTCCTCCTTATTAATTATGCCCGACGCGATGGCCAGGTCGATGGTACGTTGAGCTCTGATGACCACGGGGCGGTCGACCATCTTGCCGTTCACGGCAATCACGCCGCTGCCGCGCTGCTCGGCCTCCTTGATGGCGGCGAGGATGGTGAGCGACTTCTGGATTTCCTTCTCCTTGGGAGCGAACACCTCGTTGACCACCTCGATTTGCCGGGGGTTGATGATTGACTTGCCGTCGAAGCCGAGCTGCTTGATCAGCTCCACCTCTTTGCGGAAGGTCTCCATGTCGTTGAGGTTGCTGTAGACGGTGTCGAGTGCGTCGATGCCGGCGGCACGGGCGGCCACCACGATGGTTTGGCGCGCCAGCAGCAGCTCCATGCCCTCGGGCGAACGCTGCGTCTTCAGGTTGGCGCTGTAGTCCTCGGCCCCCAGGGCGATTCCCATCATGCGCTTCGAGGCGGTGGCGATGGCGTAGGCGTTCACCACGCCCAGCGTGCTCTCGATGGCCGCCATAATCTGCGTGCGACCTAAGCAACCAATCTCTTTCTCCACGCGCTCAATCTCGCGCTCCACCTCCACCACCTCTTCGGCGGTCTCGGTCTTGGGCATGCGAATCACGTGCACACCGGCTTTGACCACGGCCTCGATGTCTTTCTTGCCGTAGGGCGTGTTCAGCGGGTTGATGCGCACCACCATCTCGGTGTTGCCGTAGTCTATCGTCTTCAGGGCGTTGTGGACCAGCAGGCGGGCCGTGTCCTTTTCGGCCATGGTCACTGAGTCTTCCAGGTCGAGCATGATCGAGTCAGGACCATAGATGAAAGCGTCCTGCATCATGCCGGGGTTGTTGCCCGGCACGAACATCATCGTTCTTCTTAATCGTTGCATGAGTTAATAGTTTGAGTTACGAGTTATGAGTTATGAGTGATGAGGGAGCTGCGAGCTACAAGTAAGCTACAAGCTACGAGCTACGAGCTACGAGTGGGCTGCGGGCTACGTACTACGGGCTACAAGCTACGAGCTGCGAGTGGGCTGCGCGCTACAGGGAGCTACGAGCTGTGAGCTGCAAGTAATGATTGTATCTCGTGTCTTAATCGGCCCAGACGTCCTTGCCGGTGGCGCGCACGGCGGCGGCTGTCACGCGGGCGCGGATGGTGCAGTCCAGCGCGCCTTTGTCGGTCGCCTTCACGTCGGCGCTGTCAACGCCCAGCTCGGTGAGCGTTTCGGTAATCACTTTCTTGATTTGAGCTCCGAACTGGTACGCCACGGTGCTCTCGAGGTCGATGTGCAATCCCGCCTCGCTCGCGGGCGCAATCTGAATCAGAATATCGCCCGACTCCAATGTCCCGGCAATCGCATTCTTGATTTCCATAAGGTTAAATCATTTTTTAGTATTAAAGTGTAGTTAATCAGTTGAATTATCTGCTACTCTGTAACAAAACGGTCAAACGGCGAAAAATGCCTTGCCGTTTTGACGTTCAAAAGTAGCTATTATTTCCCACGTGGCAAAATATTTACGTGAAAATTTCCCTAAATGTTAATAAGCCGTGCAAAACGGCGGGGTCTGTAACGTTCTGTGTGGGAGAACAGCATGGGATTCACACACGTGTCCCATTCTTTAAATCATGCGGAAATGTGATGTGGGAATATTTAAAAACAACTTTGACAACTATTACAACTTTTTATAATGTTGTTTTATGTTGTCATGGTTGTCTTCATTATCATTCTGTCTTGAGGCCACATACACCGCTCCACAAATGGCGGCATGGCATGAATCTACCCATACAATCCGTTTATTAGTCAATGCCCTGTTTAAACAACAGTCGAAGTTAACGAAAGTTAAACCTGGGACAGGTGTGCAAAAAAATCGTAAATTTGCACTTTCAATCATGACGCCATGCGGCGGATGAACAAGTCTCCAGCCCTTTGCAAGAACTGCCCAAGTTCGGGCAAACAGCAAGCTGAACAGAGAACCTTATGTTCTTCTGGCAACCGCAGTCAAGGGCTTATGTTCTTATGTCTATTTTTTACAACCATCAAAACCAAGACGATTATGCGTAGAAAACTATCTTTATTGCTAATGGCGCTGCTACTGTCGCTACCGCTTGGCGGCTTCGCGCAGCAGTCGGTGCGCGGCGACGTGAACGGCA
>JAFSYB010000089.1 GCA_017443765.1 Muribaculaceae bacterium
AAGATCTGTCCTGTCCTGCAAAATGAGCTATAGGGCGTTTTCAAAGGTCGATTTATGGTCTGAAATGTTTGAATTGCTCAAAACACCAGTGGGAATCGGTGTTTAAGCGATGTCACATCCTGCAAAATGAGCCATAGGTCGGAAGTTTTTGTATTCAAGTCATAAACAAAAGAATAGGTGTAATTTATTGAAAACGCTTTGCAACTCGCGCCCAAGTAAGTCACTTTTTTTGTCGATAAAAAAAGGAGAGCAGCAAGCAAGACAGTTCTCCTTTTGAATATGAATGTTTGATAAAGCAGGGTCAATAGGTGCGGTTGGATTCGCGTTCTTATGTGTCGCGGTAGACGTTGTTCACCTTGTTGCCGCCGAAGGCGTAGGATATGCGAAGAGAGACGGCATGGCTGTGGATATTGTTGCGGGTATAGACGCTGAAGTCGTTGTACATAGCCGTTGACTTCGTGATGTTCCAACCGAATGGGTCGCTCACGGATGCGGCATGCGTCAAGCGGTTGTCGAGTAGTATATCGTGTAATTCGAAACCAATCAGTGACATCCAATCGTCAATGTTGTCTATCAAGATTATTAGGCAGGGGTTACTCGATTATCGGCTTGCTGCTCTCTTTCTTGAATCGTGCGAGTTCTTCTTTGGTATCTGTCTTATACCAAATCATTTCGGATTTCTTAATTTGAACATCATATTCTCCATACAACCTACTTTGTCCGTTTCGTACCTTGCCGGTATAGATGTTCATGTGTCCGGTTTCGCCAACTCTAAAATTGAGGTCGGTTATCTTCCATCCCTCGTCGGGCCAATTGGAAACATATTCTTCAATGCGGCCGGAATAAGAGGTTTCGGGGTAAAAAGTGTAATATACCATGTCCACATCCATTACTTGAATGTTGCGAACTTTTGTCCATGTTCCTTCAAGTTTGCTTGAGTCAAAATCAGTTACATCATCATCGCCACATGATGTAGTAGCGAGAAGTGCGAACGATAACAAGATGAGATTTAATAATTCAAACTTTATCATTTTTTAAAATGATTATTTGTGCTAATTTTCTTCTATTATTAAAACGCATCTATATCAAGAAAGTTGCAGCAGACATACGATATTTAACGATTATTATATTCAGTAGGAGCTACTTACGCTTGGATATATATGATTTTGTGTTTGCTCGTTTGTTGCTGGATATACTTCAGCGCGTCGCTCATCGACGCGTTGTTGAAGTTGTGGGTGATGCGTTGCGCAGTGATTGGATTCACAAGAGCGCAAAGCAACAGTGTGATTGCCAACGGTCTTTTCATTGCTTGTCCTCCTGTGAATTAATAACCCATGCGTGAGGTGTCAACCTCCTTCTTTTTCTTCTCCTTGAAGTTGCCGATGCGGTAGATGAAAGTCAGCGAATATCTGGTATAAGGCATCCACACTCGCATGGCATAGTCTTGATTGCCAATGCGAGAATGAGTATTGATGTGGGCATTCAGGATGTTGTCTCCTTTTGCGACTATGCTCCATTTACCGTTATCAGAGGTGTAGCGGAGCGTGGCATTGAGCCTCAGCAGCGGGTCGATGTCATAGACTCCCTGAATGGCCTTTGTTTGAAAGAACGGATTGAGGATGAGTTGGATATTGTGCCGTGAAAATGGTTTGACAGCAACAGTACCGCCAAAAATCCCGGACAAAAAGGTGCGGTCAATAGGGATGTCGAAGAAATTATCGCTCTTGTCGTGCCGGTAGAGGGCTGTTGAACTGACGTTGCCGTTGAGCCAACTGCCGAGGCTGAATTGTGCTGAGGCCTGCAGACCGTAATAGTTGGAATAGTCAAAGTTGGTCTCCTTCATCACAACTGCCATGCGGTCGGCAGGCTGGTAAGCCATTTGCACAAAGTAATCCGGCTCAAACATGGCAAAAGCTGTGAAAGTGTATTTCCGATTCAGCATCCACATCAGGTTGAGGTCGTATTTTGACATCGGTTTTAAATCGGGGTTGCCCCAAATCTCGGTATAACCCGATGTATAGTAGATGCTGCTCATGGTGCTCCAGTAGCTGGGATAGATGGCCTGACTGCTGAACGAAAGGTTGAGCATGTTCTTGGCATTTACATTCCACATGGCGTTGAACTGGGGATATACGCGCCACTCGTTCCATTTGGTGGCGTGGTATTGCTCGGTTGTCACTGAGGCATCAAGGTGCAGCGACTCTCCAATCTGTTTGCTCACACCGACGTATGCATTCAGTATACGCTCGTCATAGTCAACATGCGACGTGGCATCGGGCAGCGGCTGACCATTATCATCAAGCGTGGTCTGATAGCTATTGTTGTTGGCAAACTGAGCCTTGCCGCCGTAGCTCAATTCCCATCCTTTCGGCAGCGAGTGGGCTTGGTCAGCGGTAAAGAGCCACTTGCCTACCTTTTGACGACTATCGACGTGGAGATTGCGGCTGATGTCGTATAGCTTGCCTTCAAGGGCTTGCGTGCGAGGCTCTTGATAATTGGTATATGAGACTCCGAGCTGCAGTCCGAAGGGCGCGGAATAATTTGCATCCAAATTGTGCAGATATTCGTGCTGCTTCGAATGCTGAGTGGACTGCGCTGTGCCTGTGGTGGTGTTGGTGGAACGTGTCGAGTTCCATTGTCCGGTATAGGAAAGGCTCAAGCGATGGTCGTCGGCGATGGCATAGTCCATGCCGAAGCGGTAATCGTGATCAATGCCATCGCTGCGGTTGCGGGTCTTGTCGCTATACGCAATGCGCTGGTCTCCCAACGGATGGTTGGCCTCATGCTCCACCTGCCCATAGCCGGTGCCGTCGGTGAACTTGTAGGAGGCATCAATACTCAGCTTGCCATGATTATAGATGAGGCTGCCACCCGCATAGCCCGTGCCATACTTGCTCTGTTGCCAACCCGCCATCAGTTGTCCTGAGAAATGATTTGAGCCGGTAAAGTCCTTTGTGACAATGTTGATTGCCATGCCACGGACATGATACTTTGCCGGGGCCGATGGCATCACCTCGGCTTTGGCGATTTGTGAAGCCGGCATCTGTTTCAACCGCTCTATCACCTGCTCGGCACTGAGTGTTGTGGGTTTCCCGTCGATGATGAGGGTTACAGAACGTCCTGCAAAACTCAGTCCGTTCCCCGTGTCCGTTACACCGGGAATTCTCGTCAATGCTTCGTAGGCATCATCGGCTGGGAGAATTTCCAGCAAGATAGGCATATTATAGGTTAGGTGACCGTTTTCTGTTTTGATGATTGGTCGCTCGCCTTTGACTTGGACTTCTCTAAGTCTGGCAGCTTCGACTTGAAGCTGAATGGTGCCCACGTTTTCGCGGGAGCAGAGTTTGTAAACCGGCTTATAGCCGATATAGCTGAACTTGGCGATAACTTTCGGGCTGTCGAGCGGAATGACAAACACGCCGCTCTCGTTGCTCAATCCGCCCGTGAGGTAAGCAGAATCGGCAGGATTGAGAATGGAGATGTTGGCATAAGGCAATGCTTGCCCGTTCTCGTCAACGATCCTGCCGGTGAGGTGGCGGTCGGTCTTGTGGGTACACTCCACATAGATCTCGTTGTCTTTGCTCTGGGTCATGCGGATGGGATAGAAACCGATGACTTGCTTGACAGCATCGGGCACCGACTTGCCTTTGACCGAGGTCGTCACCTTGAAGTCCTCAAGCTCGTTGTAGATGAAGATGATTTTGTGTTTGCTGGTTTGCTGCTGGATGTACTTCAGCGCGTCGCTCATCGAGGCATTGTTGAAACTGTGGGTGATGCGTTGAGCCGTGATGGTGCTCACGGCAACGCACAGCAAGAGCAAGAATGATGTAATTCGCTTCATAATTTGCCCTCCTGGGTGTTAGCCTGTTCCACAATCAGTTTGTTGCCATCGCAGTGGATGCTGAACGCCTCGAAGTTGTTGAGCATCTCAATCACCTTGTCGAGTGTATAGTCGGGCTGCCATTCATAATACAGCCGCAACGAGCGTGCGTCAGCGTTGCGATATTCCACGGTGACATCGTAACGAGCCGCGAGGTCGGTGAGGATTTGTTCCAGCGGCACATTGTCGTAGAGATGAGGCTCTGCCGGTGCAATGGTGTCGGTGGTTTGTTCGACGGTGATTTCATCCAAAGCAACCTCCGTTTTCCCATCTTGAACGGTGGTTTCGGTGTCACGCTCCACTTGGTCGACGTAATTTGTCAAGCCAAAGAAGTTGGTTTGCATTGCGGCGATTGTGATGCCGAAGAAAGCGACCACGATGGCTGCGGCAGCGGCTATTTTATGCCACAAAGGCAATATCGCGGCTCGATGGCTATGTTCTGACGACAATCTTTGCCACTCGCTTTCAATTTTATCGTCTGTGACTTCTGCATCGACATTTTCGGCAGCAAAAAAACCTTTGGTTTTCGCCATCATCGAGTATAGTTCGCGGCACTCATCATCGGCAAGTATCTCCTGCCATTGCTTTTCGCTGTATCGCTCGGGGTTATCAAGCATCTTCAGCAGTTGTTCTGTTTTATTCATTGCTCATGCTGTTTTAGGGTTAAACGTAATTGGTTGAGTGCGCTGCGCAGATGCTTGTAGATGGTTGTTTCGCTCACTTGCATCCGCTCGGCGATTTCGCGGAAAGTCAATCCTTCGGCAAAATGCAGCACGATGATTTCACGGCAGATGGGTGGGAACAGTTCAGCGATACCCAAATGCAAAGCATTGTTTTCCGCTTCCAGTTCTTCTGGACCGGTGCTTTCCAATTCTTCATCTAACAAAAGCCGTTGTTTAACCTGCTCGTGGGTCTTGCGGTGGCGAATCTCGTTCAGGCATCGGTTGCGCACGCATGACAGCAGAAACGCCAGGGCGGTGGCCTCATTCAATAGGGCATCATTGGTTAGGAGTTGGGCAAAGACATCGTGCACAATGTCCTTGCTCTCGTCCCCATCGTGCAAGAGGATGCACGCCAGCCGATACATCGCCCGGTAATGCAGCTTGAATAGCCGCTCGATTTGTCGTTTCTTGTCCGTCATACACCCTATTTACACGCAAAAGCCGATTTACTAAACCCTAAATCGCAACTTTTTTAAAAAAAGTGCGTAAATCGTTCTGCAAAGGTAATGCTTTAGGTGGGTTCTATAAATTGCTTGAGTCGTATTGGGATTGATTGCTGAGTAGATTTTGGCTCAAGCTCCGCGAAGCAGTAGCGGGCTACGGTTCAAGTAGTTGAGACAGAATATGCCAGTAAGCAACCCAAGACGACCAAAACCATTCATCTTATTTTTGCAATTTATAGAACCCACCTTTAATTCTTGCAAAACGTTTCTGCAACAAAACAGCCTCAGCAAAGTAAACTTCAAAAATAATGCAACTTATAGCAAAACCATATCAGTTTATTCAAATCATAACACATGATAACAGGATTACTCTATGGGATAGAATAATGGCGAGAGTGCCGAGAACGTTGGATAAAATTCGATAAAAAACACGCTATATGGGGCAGAATATGGGGCAAAATAAGAAATGAAAGTGATAACTTGTTGCAGTGCAACTTGTTATCACTTTCAATAGGTGTCCAAGATGAGACTCGAACTCACACGCCCAATCGGGCACTACCCCCTCAAAGTAGCGCGTCTACCAATTCCGCCACCTGGACAAAGGATTTGAGCGAAAGACGGGACTCGGACCCGCGACCTCGACCTTGGCAAGGTCGCGCTCTACCAACTGAGCTACTTTCGCAATCGAGAGCGAAAGACGGGACTCGGACCCGCGACCTCGACCTTGGCAAGGTCGCGCTCTACCAACTGAGCTACTTTCGCAATCTTTCGTACACTGCCTGGGCAGTGTGCCATTCATCGTGTTCAAGGAACTGTGAGCGAAAGACGGGACTCGGACCCGCGACCTCGACCTTGGCAAGGTCGCGCTCTACCAACTGAGCTACTTTCGCAGTCGCGTGCAATTGGAAATGAACTGGCCATTCCCGAATTGCGACTGCAAAATTACTGCTTTTTCTTGACCTGACCAAATTTTTTGCCGAAAAAATTGCGTCTGGCGGCTTTTTTTAGGATTTTTGGGTGATATTGCTCAATATGGACGTGTGAAGCCTGCCAGCCAAAAGGATTAATTGGCTGAAACATGATGGCAAATGGCGCGGCTGTTGCCTTGAAAGCAATCTGTATTGGTCGCGTTGCTCCCAAATGTGGCGCATGAGGGTTTCAAGAAAATGCGCTGCTCACGGCAGCGGCAGGATTCGCTTGAAGTTCTTCCAGTTCTTGGCCTGCTTGTAGGCTTCGACGCACTGTGCGGGCACGTAAAGCTCCAGCTTGTCGTTGCTCACCTTGTCGAGCTGGGGTGGGGTGGCGGCGTGGCACTCGATGCGCTGCAGCTGGGGGCACTTCTCGGCCACTTTCTTGCCCACACGGGTGACCGTGGCGGGCAGCACAAGCTTGATGATGGCTGTCTCGCGCAAGGCGTTGTCGCCAATAGTGGTCAGGGTGCCGCCCAGGTCGGCCCGCGCCAATGCCTTGCACTGGCGGAAGGCTTCTTTCTCCACTGTGGTGCAGGAGCTTGGCAGGGCAATGGCGGTGAGGCTTGTGCACTCGCGAAACGCCTCCTTGCCAATGGTGGTGAGGCCGTTGGGCAGGGCAACCCGTGTCAGACCCGCGCAGCCCTTGAACGCTTTCTCGCCAATGGCGGCCACGGCGGCAGGCACATCAAACGCCGCCAAGCCCGCGCAGTTCTCAAAGGCTTGTTGGGGGATGCTGGTGAGTTGGTCGCCGATGTCGAGCGTGTGGAGTGAGGTGCAGTCGGCAAAGGCGCTCTTGCCCATCCGAATCACCCCGGGCATGTCGATTTGTTGCAGATTGGTGCATCGCTGGAAGGCCGCCACGCCCACTGTGGTCACGCTGGCGGGCAACTCCAGCCGGGTCAGCTGCTTGCAGCCGATAAAGGCGTTGTTGCCGATGGAGATGAGCGACTCTGGCAGGGTGATGGCCGAAAGGCCGCAGTTGGCAAAGGCGTTGGCGGCAATGTCGGTGACACCGTCGGGCACGGCAAACCGTCCGGAGCGGGCTGCGGGCATCACGAGCAGCCGCTCGCCGCTTGCGTCGTAGAGCACTCCATCCTCGGTGCTGTAGTGCCGGCTGCCATTCTCCACGCCGATGTCCACAAGCTTGGGCATCGAGCCGAAGTCATCGCCGTTAACGCGGGTGGCGGCTGGCAGGAGCAACTCGGTGATGTCGGTTTTTTCAAAAGCTCGTTTGCCCAGCTCGGCAAGGCCGGCGGGGAGGGCAATGCGGCGCAGCCCGGTACTGGCGAACGCTTTCTCGCCAATCTCGCTCAGCGATCGCGGCAGCGTGACGGCGGTGAGCTTCGAGCAGCCGCTGAAGCACTCGTCGCCAATGCTTTGCAGGCCCTCGGGCAGGGTGACGTATTCCAGCCGCGAGCAATTACAGAAGGCGCGGTGGCCAATCGAGCGCACGCCCTGGGGCATAATCACCTCTTCGAGGTTGTGGCAGCCTGTCAGCGCATTGTTGTCGATGCGTTTCAGGCGTTCGGGCAGCACGAGCGAGCGCAGGTGGGTGGCATAGTTCAGTCCGTCGCCCAGCACGTCGCGCTCGCCACGGTTGTCGAGCAGGCCGGTGCCGCCGGCGCTGATGATGCGCGCCCGCTCCAGTTCCAGGTCAAGGAAATTGTCGGTGCTGCGGCCGCGGCTGTCGACGCAGCGCGACCGGGTGCACAGTTTCTTGATGAACTTGAAGTCGTAGGCATCGAGTGGCCCGTCGATGTGCAGCAGGCGCACGCGGTCGATCATGTCCTTCGGGAACTGGGTCTCTAATGTGCCGGCATCTCGCGTGCGGATTTCCACCACATCGCCGTAGCTGTTGGTGCGGGAGTGGCGCTCGCGCACGCGGCGGTTGTCGCCCGACCAATATTGTGCGCCGGCGGGCATTGTGGTGACTGCCAATAGCAGCGCGACAGTCACACATCGCAGCAGGTTGTGGATGCTCATTGTTCTTTGTCGATTTGGGGGTTGGGTAGGCGGGTATAGGTGAATGGGTCGTTTTCGTCGAGTTCAAAAGCGTGGCCGCAGTCAAGCATCATCCATCGTTGCTCGGGGCGCACCACTTCACGGCGGTATTCCACCTTATCCGTGATGGGGTTGCGTGCGGCCTGCACCGTGTGTCCGAACACCTGTGGCCGTGGGCTGGCGACATCAAGGTGCTCGCCCACGTCGGCCCACACGCACGAGCCGTGGCGGTTCCAGCCGCCGCGGCTCTGGCTCACCATGGCCAGCACGCGCAGGCGCTCGTTGACGTCGAGCAGCGAGTTCAGCGAGGCGGCGTTCATGGTCAGGTTAAGCTCGGGCCGGCGCCCGGCCACCTCGTCGAGCCACCCTTGCAGGCAGCCGGCGTGGGTGAACAGCGTGTCGCCCACCTCGCAAGCTAATCGGAACAAGGGCCGTTTTTCGTTGAAGATGGGACTCGCGTGGTCGGCCATCCAGTAGCTGTGGCGCGACGACATTCCCGCCTCGCTGGTCATGTAGTGAAGGTCGTGGTTGCCCAGCAGCAGGGTTACTTTGTCGGGGTGTGCCTCGGCCAGGGCAATGATGTCGGTGAACCCGGTGAGTGCCTCGGCCAGGGTGATATTGTCGAAGCCGTATGGATCGAGATAATCACCCAAGAAAATCACTTGGCTGTACTTTTCGATGTCTTTGCACGGTTCGCGCCAAAAATCGCGGCCATGAACATCGGGGATAACGAGAATCATAAGTTTATTCAATTAAAGATGAAAGTGTGTATTTGAGTCATTCACTTTACCACAAAAATAATATCTGCGAGACTGGTGTAATTTTGCCTTTTATATGTGAAGTCAATTTTCTTTAGCGACTGACTTGAGAACGCATCAAGATAGGTTTTTACTTTTGGCTCTATTAAAGAAAACGCTCTCTTCATTTTCCACTTCCACGACTGGTTCAAGTCGGTCGTTTCGGCAAGAACAATAAACAGCCTGTTTTCAGCTCCAAAACGCATTTCGCCTTGATTCGCATATAGCCATGTCATCAGGTCAATAGGATTGTTTTGTGCATATCTGATGGCCTCGCATTTTGCTTCGTTAAGACAATTGTGAATACTATCGTGGTTTTGTTCATGCAGTTTCTCTGTAAGAGTATAAATCTGCTGGTTAACAGAATCCGCACTATTTGAAGTGATTCCTATTTCCCTTCCCTTTGACTTAAGCCACGGTAAAACACCTTTTCCTAATCTCTCTTTGATTTTCTCTTCCAAATATTGTTTAGGGAAAAAGGTGACTTTCAAATCGATTGGATAGTCAAAGAAATCTACACTCTTTATCTCTCCAACGGCAGAAACCACCTTGGGGTGACGTTTAAACAATGATTCAATCAGGTATGAGGTCCGGTTGTTGTACCAGCTGTTCTGAACATAGTTCCAAGCATTTATGGAAATCTCGCCCTGCTTGTCTACCAATTCTTCATAGTTGCTGATAACTTTAATGTATCTACTGACCAAATGCTTGTCTAAGGAATTGTTTTGGTTTCCTCCCCAAGTGTAGTATTGAACCTTGTACAAATCCTCTTTCAGTTTTGTTTCATTTACGCCTTTGGCAGCGTACCATTCATGGTTCTTGCTTTGCAGATAATTGTCAAGCATTTGCATAGAATCATTACGCTGTTCCAGCAGTTCAAACAATTCAACGTTTTGGTCGGAAATCTTTGTGGATTTCAACTTTAGATTATTGTCAATTAGAAACTGATTGATCTGCTTTCCTCGGCAAACAGCACGCACTTTGAGCCAAAGCAATGCATTGTAATTGTTGTTGAATGCATATAAATTCTGGGCTCGAAACTCCTTATCCCATTTCTCAAAATTAGTCATAACACATTTATTGCGTACAAATCAAAAGTATTTCACTGCTGCCGGCCACACTGCCTTTCCCCCCGCGGCCTGCGCTATACGTCTTCTTTTCTATGGTTACTTTCCGATAGGGCTCAATCATTGATACCATCGTATCAACGTCTGG
This sequence comes from Muribaculaceae bacterium, assembly GCA_017443765.1. Taxonomy (GTDB): domain Bacteria; phylum Bacteroidota; class Bacteroidia; order Bacteroidales; family Muribaculaceae; genus Sodaliphilus. Next base: position 10,030 of record JAFSYB010000089.1, read on the forward strand.
GAAACTTCTGTTGTTATAACTTATTAGCCATATTGGAATGCTTGTTGACAAAGCAAACAATTGATTTAGGATCTCAATGGCTTCACTTTTCTTGTCGAATCCACTATGGCGTTTAGGATCATAACGTTTTGTGCCGTTTACAAATTTTTTATCTTTCCAGTACTCCACAAAAGTTTCGAGTAAATGGTAAAATGATTGGTAATCCGCATGGCTGTTGCAATATGGTGGGTCGAAATAAGCAAGGTCAACGGCTTTTAATCGTGGAAGAAGGCCGAGGATGTTCTCATTAAAACTCTCATTCTTTTCTTGATTGTCGAATATGGCAGCATTGTATTGCGGCAACAATTCCAGGAAAATACTCTTTATCGGGCGGATTAAGCTGCGGTTTCTTTCAATTCGGGCGGGATCTGAAGCATAGTTGAGTGCTTGTGTGTGTGCAAAATGCCCCATGGTGACTTTTCGGGTCAAACTCCTGCACATCACAGTTAATGCCAGCGACTGCTTGTAAGGACTATCCAAACGGCTGACATTGCTCCTGAAACTATCGGCGAAGGCAGCATCATTGCGCGTGAAAAACAAATCAGCAAACAGAGATTCCATTAAATTGAACTTGTTGGGATTGCTGTTGCTTGAAAGAAGAATGTTTACATCGGCAGAAGAAAGCGTTACACCTTTGTTCTCTATCAAAGCTTTACCAATATGATTGTTAAAACTCATGAAATCATTGGTAAGCGTTCTCTTTCCCATTTGCTTCATTAAAAAAGCTATGGACTGTGAGCCACCGAAGGCTTCTAAAACGGTGTGCACATGATTTGGGATATATTTCGCTATCCACCCCCTATGAATATATTTCGCACCCAAATATTGAGGCTCAGGAAACTTATATTCCAAATAGTTGTTGTAATTAAACAAGCTGGCCATTTTAACTGTCAAATATTGTGGTTGCAAAAACAACAAATTGTGCATTTAATCAAAAATTGTATTATGCTTGCCGGCATTCACCTCGTGGGTTGTAACAAAAATCAGTCCAGTCCGTAGTGCTCGCGGCGGTCGACGGCTCGCAGCATGACCGCAACGATGATGGCGGCGAGGCCAATGGCGGTGAATACCCACATGGCTGCCGTGTAGTCGACCGCGCCATCGGGGGCGGTGTGGCTTTGCAGCACACGGCCGATAACGATGGGCACGAGCATCAGGCCAATGTTTTGGATATAGTAAATGATGCTGTAGGCGGTGCCGAGCTGTTTCATGGGCACGATGCGCGGCACGGCGGGCCACAGCACGGCGGGAAGCAGCGAGAAGGCAATGCCCAGCACCACCATCAGCGTCACGGCCAGCACGCTGGAGTGGAGCGGCAGAGCAAACACCATGAGCACCACGGTGAGCATCACCGTGCCCACAATCATGATGACGGCGCCGCGTCCTATCTGGTCGAACATCGCTCCAAACAGCGGCGTGAGCACTATGCTGGTGAACGGAAGAATCGAGGGAATGATTCCCGCCAGGTGGGGCGAAACGCCATATTTCGATATCATCAGTTTGGTGGCGAAGTCCAAAAACGGATAAAGGGCCGAGTAGTAGAGCAGGCACAGCAGGGTGATGAGCCAGAAACCGGGGTTGCGCATGGTGAGCTTCATGTCGTTGAAATGGAATTTCTCGTCATCGGTTTCGGTCGGTGAGGTGCCACCGCCTTGGCGGTCGATGCGGATGTCCATCGAGCAGTAGAACAGGTAGGCCACGGTTCCAACGCCCACGGCGAGCAAGCCTGCGAGAATGGGGGTGGAGATGTGCCAGTGCGACGCCACTGCCGGGCTGCCGGCCAGGGCCAGGGCTGTGCCCAGGCGCGCCAAGGCCACCTGAATGCCCATGGCAAGGGCCATCTCTTTGCCGCTGAACCACTTCACTATCACTTTCGACACAGTGATGCCGCACAATTCATAGCCGATGCCGAATGTGGCAAAACCCAGCGAGGCCAGCAGCACCTGGTGCTTGACGGGCGTGGCGTTCAAGCCCAGTGGCGGGAACGTGACCAGGCTCACGGACTCGGGCGGGCACGCGGCGATGGCATAGTAGTCGATGCCCGTGCCCGCAAGCATGAGCGCGCACGACAGCGTGCCCGCAAACCGCACACCCGTGCGGTCGAGAATCACACCGCCCACAAACAGCATGAGCAGGAACACGTTGAAGAAGCCGCGCGAGCCGGCAAACAGGCCAAACTCGCCGCTCGTCCAGCCCATGCCACCCTGGCTCACGGGAAGCTCAAGCAGGTATTCCAGCGGCGACATCTCCTTTGCCACCACGTAGCCGGTCATCATCGTGAAAGCCACGATGGCGAGCACCGTCCAGCGAGCGGCGGCGCTCTGGTTGAGTTTTTCTGCTACTGGGTTCATAATCTGTAATGGTTGCCGCAATGGCCGGTTGGGGCAGTTGCTCAAAATGCCCAAATACATTTTTATGGCGCAAAGTTACAAACAATTCAAGGATTATGAGTAATTTTGCAGCGCAAAAATGTGTGTGAGATGAGCAAGCACTATCAAGTTGTTGCCGGCGTGGTGTTTTGTGCGGGGCGGGTGTTGTGTCTGCGCAAAGGGGCGACAGACTATGGCTACACCAGCCACCATTGGGAGTTTCCTGGTGGCAAGATTGAGCCAGGCGAGACACCCCGCCAAGCCTTGCGGCGCGAGTTGCTCGAAGAACTCCACTTGGAGGTGGAGGTGGGCGACCATCTGCTGACGGTCACTCACGAGTATCCCGATTTTGGCATCACTTTGCAAGCCTACAAGTGCGTGGCGGCCAATCCCGCCGTTCAGCTCACCGAGCACGAGGCGGTGCGCTGGTTGCCTCCCGCGCAGCTGTGCGCGCTCGACTGGTGCGACGCCGATGCCCCTATTGCTAAATGTGTGAAAGAGAATGTGAACCCCGGCCCATGCGAACCCGGGCAGGTTGACATAACAGACCAGCTATGAAACGCCTTGTGATTTTCGACCTTGATGGCACCTTGCTCAACACGATTGAGGACCTGGGCCATGCGGCCAACTATGCGCTGGCAAAGAACGGCTTTGCCACGCACACCATCGCGAGCTATCGTTTCTTTGTGGGCAACGGCGTCAAGCGGCTCATTTCCCGCGTGCTTCCCGAGGAGCAGCGTGGCGAGGAGGTGGTGGCTGCGGTGCTGAGAGATTTCAAGGATTATTACAGTGCCCACGGCTGTGACTGCACCAGGCCCTATGATGGTATTCCCGAGTTGTTGCAAGACCTCCAGGACCAGGACGTGCGACTTGCCGTGGCCTCCAACAAATATCAGCTGGCCACCGAGGCGATTATTGCTCATTTTTTCCCACAAGTGGATTTTGTGGCCGTCGAGGGCCAGCGCGATGGCGTGAACGTCAAGCCCGACCCATCTATCGTGTTTGCCATCTTGGCACAGGCCCGTGTGCCTAAAGCCGAGGTGCTTTACGTTGGCGATTCAGGCGTGGATATGGAAACGGCACGCCGTGCGTGCATCGATTCGGCTGGCGTAACCTGGGGATTCCGCCCCGAAAAAGAACTGGTGGAGTACCATGCCGGCGCAATCGTTCACAAGCCTGGCGACATTCTCGACCTGCTGGACGACTGCGTGCTCTTGAGCCAACTGAAAGCTGTTAACTGAAAACTGATAACCGAGAAAGAATGAAGGCATCAATTTTCACCCCCTGGATAATTGCATTGTTGCTGCAGTCGTGTTGTTTACTTGCCGTAGCGTCTCCACGTCTGGTGGGGATGGGCGAGGAGCACGACTCGATACCGTTCAGCCGTGTGCTAGAAGCCGGCCTACCCGTGCTCGATGTGGCCACGGTGGACGGTGAGTGGCCCACAGCCGAATATGTGCGGGCACCGACTGGATATATGGGAAAAGGCATTACAAACGCCACCAATGTACCCGGCCGAATGGTGATGTACCATCATGGTGGCGTGGTGTATGACTCGGGCGATTTTCAGGAGGGTGCGCGCGGCATGAGAATCCGCATCCGCGGCAACAGCTCGGCCTGGGCCGACAAGAAACCCTATAAACTCACCCTGGAGCAGAAAGCCGACCTCATGTTCCGCAACAATCCCAGCTGCCGCGACCGCGACTGGGTGCTCTTGCGCGATGAGTTCCTCTATGCCGTGCAGGGCTTTGAGGTGAACCGACGGCTGGGCATGGAGTGGACACCTGCCTACCATTGCGTGAACTTGGTTCTAAATAATGAGTACCTTGGCGTGTATATGCTTGTGGAATCGGTCAAGCGCAACACCAATTGCCGCATCTCGGTGGCCAGTAATGGGTTTATCGTTGAGCACGATGCCTATTGGTGGCTCGAGGATTACCATGTAATCAGCCAGATGCATCTCGGTATGCACTACACGTTCAAATATCCGTCAACTGCCGATCTCACCCGTAGCGACAAGGACTTCATCAAAGCGCGCCTGGCCGACTACGAGGCCTCGCTGAACGATGGCACCTATCCCGACCACGTTGATGTGGTGTCGCTGGCCAAGTGGTGCCTGGGCCAGGATATCCTCGGCACTCGCGATTCCGGGGGCACCAACCGCTATTTCGCGCTCAAAGACCGCCAGCCCGCCACCTTGTTCACCGTGCCGCTGATGTGGGACTTCGATGCCGCCGAGATGAATCCCACTTGGTGGTCGCGCTCACACACAATGGTGATGCAGGGTCTTTTCGACAGTCCGAATCGTGCTTTTGTCGACGCTTTTGTTGCGGCCTGGAACGAGGTGTCGCCAACGCTTGCGATAGATATGATTGCCTTTTTCTCATCTTTTGCCATTTCGGAGCAGGGAAAAGGCTACGTGGCCTCGATGGACTTGAACAATGCGCGCTGGGACATGGAATACGAAGCCTCGACCTATGTCAACAGCCGAGCGTTTTGGTTCCTGGAGCGCACCGAGTGGCTGAACAATTATATCGGCAAGCTCAACCCCTATGCCGATGTTGACATCAACGGCATTGTTGATGTCTCCGACCTGAACCAGCTGATTAACATGATGATTCGCAAAACCCCCACCAACTTGCGTGTTGCCGACTTGAACCAGGACGGCGTGGTGGACGTGGACGATGCCAACATCCTGATGAACATTTTGGTCAAGAAGAATGGGTGAGTTGGCCGACAAGTCAATGCCTGTTCAGCTTGTCGAGGAATTGCTGCCGGCTGACGATGTGCCGCGTGTGGACGGCCTCGCCCACAAGCTGACCGTTCATGGTGGCCACAATCTTAAAGGTGAGCTTGTTGCCATCTTGTTCCTGTAGCTCGGCCTGGGCTTCGACTGTGCTTCCCACGGGCGACGGGCGCAAGTGCCGCACGTCGATGTGCGAACCCACTGTGGTGTGGCCCTCGGGCTGCAGCTGCCGCGCGGCTGTCAGCGCCGCGTTCTCCATCAACGCCACCAGGGCGGGGGTTGCCAATACGGCTATGTCGCCCGACCCCATGGCTGCAGCCGTGTGCGACTCGCTCACCACAAGGCGGCTGATGTGGCTCGTGCCGCTCATTTGTTTTTCTTCTTTGTGCGCTTTGGGCTGCTATTCGCCTGCTCCAAGCCCGCCTGAATGTTTTTAATCACGGCCTCGCTCGAGTAGGTGGCCCCCGTCACGGCGTCCACGTGAAGTTGGCGGGCCTCGGCCACCGTCTTGCCTTCGTACAACGGAAAGATTTTCGCAGCCACACGATTGAAGTATTGCGGCGTTTCGTTGTTGGGCAGTGCCTCGATGCGCACTATGCGGCCGTTCTCGATGTGGATGTTCAGTGGAGTGGGGCCGTTGTAGCCATACACTTTCTTGGCCAGGTCGCCAGTGTAGATTACCTGCGCCTTGGCGGGCTTCGATGCTTGCTTTTTCTTTGTTTTGCCTTGCACCGGCGACACCGAGGCGGTGGCGAGCAGCAGCAGTGACAAGGCTATGACAACTTTTCTCATCTCAACGTTGGTTGTAGGGTGATTGGTAATAATTAATTGCGCATCTGATTGGATTGATGCACCTAATTAGATTTGCTGTTCTTGCGTTCGTTTAAATATTAATTCCCAAAAAATATTAAAATTCTTTTCTTTGTTTCGCTTTTGTCGTACCTTTGTTATTTGAATGTGCGCGGCGGTGCCACAACCGGGTGGCGCGTCGCGTGGATTATCAAGCTTAATGAATGAAAAACAAAGGAATACCATCATATAAGTCCGATTTGGAGGCCTGCATCGAGGTGCTTCGGCGCGGAGGGTTGATACTCTATCCCACCGACACCATTTGGGGCATTGGCTGCGATGCCACCAATGCTGCCGCTGTGCAGCGTGTTTATTCGCTAAAAAAACGCGACAGCGGCAAGCCGCTGATTGTGCTGCTCGACAGCGTCGACCACATCGACCACTATGTGGTTGACGTGCCGCCGATGGCACTCGAGCTCATTGATGTGGCCGTGAATCCGCTCACCATTATCTTTGAGGGGGCTTTCAATCTTGCTCCGGCTCTGCTGGGCGAGCGCGACAGCGTGGGCGTGCGCGTGACCGCCGACCCTTTTTGCCGCGAGCTGTGTGCACGCCTCGGCCGCCCGCTGGTGTCCACCTCGGCCAACGTGAGCGGTGAGCCGGCACCCGCTTGTTTTGCGCAAGTGGGCGCAGCGATTAAGCGGGGAGTTGATTATGTGGTGAACTATCGGCAAGACGATGTTGAGGCCCACACGGCTTCCAACATCATCTTGCTGCGTGGCGACGGCACCTTTAAAATTATTCGGTAGCCATGATTCAGCAACGATTGCAACGGATAAAATACGTCATTGGCGACTTTGTCTCGTCGAGCCTGGCCTGGCTGTGTTACAACTGCGTGCGCTATGCCATGGGCGCTGTGCACGGTTCCTACTCTTCGCTGGGCGAGTTCCTCGGAGCCAAAATCGTGCTGCTTGGTCAAGTGTTTTTCCCCCTGATGATGATGCTCACCTACGTGCTGTCGGGCTATTACAACGAGGTGATGCGCAAGTCGCGCGTGCAGGAGCTGTTCACCACTTTCTGGAGTGCCGTGGTGAACGCGCTGGCCATCTTTTTCCTGGCCCTGATTAACGACGTGATTCTGCCCCGGCGCTTCAACTACGAGATGATTCTCATTTTGTGGTCGATGCTGTTTTTCATGGTTTATGCAGTGCGGGCGGTAATCACCAACATCACGTCGCGCAATGTGAAGAGCCGCCGGTGGTCGTCGGCTACGCTGATTGTGGGGGCCGATTCCAAGGCCGTCGCCTTTGTCAACCGCGTTAATGCCATGAAGCAGTCGCTGGGTTACCGGGTCATTGGGTTCGTGCCTATACCCGGTGAGCAGGTGAAGGCTTCTGGTTTGCCGTGCTACGCCATCGACGACCTCAAGCGTGTGTGCGCCAGCCAGAAAGTCGAGGAGCTTATAGTGGTTCCCACCTCGTGCAGCGGCGAGGGCCTCCTGCACACCATCAACCGCTTGTTTGAGTTGCGCCTGCCCATCCGTGTCACGCCCGACCGCGAGAACGTCCTCCTGTCGCTCGTGCGCGTGGGTAACTTGCATGGCGAGTTGCTGGTGGACATCTCGGGTTGTAACTTGAGTGACTGTGAGAAGAATATCAAGCGTCTCATCGACATCGTCACCTCGGCAGTCGCGCTTGTTCTGCTGCTGCCCGTCTATCTTGCTGTGGCCGTGGCTATCAAGCTCGATTCAAGGGGGGCGGTGCTCTACCGCCAGGAGCGCGTGGGGAGGCATAATGTGCCGTTCCGCATCATCAAGTTCCGCAGCATGGTGAGCAACGCCGAGCAGACCGGGACACCGCAGCTCACCCGCGACGACGACCCGCGGGTGACCCGCGTGGGACGCTTTATGCGCAAGTACCGCATCGATGAGCTGCCGCAGTTCTGGAACGTTCTCGTGGGCGATATGTCGATTGTCGGGCCCAGGCCCGAAAGGCAGTTCTATGCCCGGCAAATTCAGCAGCGTGTGCCCTCTTACGCACTCCTGCACCAGGTGCGCCCGGGTATCACTTCGCTGGGTATGGTGAAATTCGGCTATGCGCAAAATGTAGATGAAATGGTTGAGCGGCTGAACTACGACTTGGTTTATTTGGAAAATATGTCGCTGCTCAACGACTTGAAAATCATGATTTACACGGTGAAAATTGTGTTTACGGGCCGCGGAATGTGATATGTGCCATGAGTAGCGAAACCTTGAGCCGATTGGCCGCATTTGTCCGGCGCGTTGTCCACTGGGCGCTTCCCCATGCCGGCGTGCGCACCCTGGTGGTGGCGCTTGCCCTGGTGGTGGGCACGCTGGCGGGACTGGCGGCCGTACTGCTCAAGTCGCTCATTGGCTATATCGCCCACTTGGTCATGTCAACCATCTCGGTCACGCAGGGCAATGTGCTCTACTTGGTTTTTCCTGTTGTGGGCATTGCGCTGGCGGGGCTGTATGTGCGTTATGTGGTGCGCGACAACATTTCACACGGTGTCACGCGTGTGCTCTATGCGTTGGCCCAGAAAAAAAGCCGCCTGCCTTTCCACAATGTCTATGCCTCGCTGGTGGCCTCGTCGGTCACCATTGGCTTTGGCGGCTCGGTGGGAGCCGAGGGTCCCATCGTGTTCACGGGTGCCGCCATCGGCTCCAATCTGGGCAAGGCGTTCCGCTTGTCGCCCCAGGTGCTCATGATGCTTGTGGGCTGCGGAGCCGCCGCAGGCATTGCCGGCATTTTCAAGGCACCCATCGCCGGACTGCTGTTCACTGTCGAGGTGCTCATGCTCGACCTCACTGCCGGCAGCGCCATTCCGCTGATTGTTGCCTCGGTGGCCGGCGCCACCGTGGCCTACGTCTTCACTGGATACAATGTGGAGTTCTCTTTCGACCAGAGTGAGCCGTTCTGGGCCGGAAGAATACCATACGTGCTGCTGCTGGGCGTGTTTTGCGGTTTCGTGTCGCTCTATTTCAACAAAGTCACCGAGTGGCTCGAGAATGTGGTGTTTGGCCGGCTCAAGAATCGCTTTGCGCGCTTCCTGCTCGGCGCCGCAATGCTCAGTGTCCTCATCTACCTCTTCCCGCCGCTTTATGGCGAGGGCTACAACTCCATTGTGGATTTGCTCAGCGGCGAGGCCAGCGACATCTTCAACGGCAGCCTGTTCTATGCACACAAGGGCGAGTCGGCCTATGTGCTCCTGTTCATTCTCATGCTCGGCCTGATGAAGCCGCTGGCCACCAGCGCCACCAATGGCAGTGGTGGAGTGGGGGGCACGTTTGCCCCGTCGCTCTATGTGGGGTGCATGGTGGGGTTTTTCTTTGCCCTGCTGATGAACACCATGGGGTGGTATATGGGCGATGTGCCACTGTCCACCAAGAATTTCACGCTCATGGGTATGGCCGGCGTGATGGCCGGCGTGATGCACGCACCGCTGATGGCCATCTTCCTCACTGCCGAGATGACGGGCGGCTACGATTTGTTCCTGCCGCTGCTCATTGTCTCGGCCACGGCCTACGCCACCTCGCGCATCTTTACCCCCTACGGCATCTACACCCGCCGTCTGGCGCAGCGTGGCGAACTGCTCACTCACCAAAAAGACCGCAGCGTGCTCACCTTGCTCAAGATGGACAGCGTTATCGAAACCGATTTTGCCATCGTGCACCCCGAGATGTCGCTCAAGGATATGGTGGGCGTGATTGCCAAAAGCCGTCGCAATCTCTTTCCGGTCACCGACGCCAATGGCGTGCTCGTGGGCGTGGTGCAGCTCGACGACATTCGCGACATCATGTTCCGCACCGACCTTTATCGCCGACTGACAGTGGACCGCTTCACTGCCTCGCCGCTGGCAAAGGTGGTGCTGGGCACGCCTATGGAGCAGGTGATGTGCACATTCGACGACACAGGGGCTTGGAACTTGCCCGTGGTTGACGAGTGCGGACACTATGTGGGCTTTGTTTCCAAATCGAAGATTTTCAACTCCTACCGGCAGGTGCTCAAGCACTACACCTACGACTGAAAGCCAATATTTTTTCACATATCCCAACGGGGTGGAATATCCCCGAAAACAGCTACGCTATGAAACGAAACCTGTTGCTTTTTGCTTTGTTGCTTCTCGTGCTGGGAATGCGTGCGCAATTCTCGGCCCGCACCCTGCTCACCCTGGGAAAGGAATTGCCGGCAGGCCGCAGTGTCGCGGCAGCGGCACCTGGTGATGTGATTTCTTGTTTTGTCGAGATTGACGACCCGGCGGTGCTTGCCTCCCTGGCCGCGATGGGGGTCACTGTCGAGGCGCGGTTTGGCACGATGGCCACGGCGCGGATGCGGCGCGAGGTGCTTTCCCGGCTGGCCGGCTTGCCCGGACTGCGGCGGGTGGCTCTTGCACAGCCCTTGGAACTCACCAACGACAGCGCGCGGCTTGAGGGCCACGTCGATGCCATTCACCTGGGCGAGGAACTGCCCCAGGCCTACAAGGGGCGTGGTGTGATAATCGGGTTGATTGACAGCGGTGTGGACTTCAACCACATCAATTTCCTCGACCGTCAGGGCCGCAACCGCATCAGCCGCGTGTATATGCCTCAGGACACCACTGGAACGCCTCCCGTGCTCGATGGCGACACATTGCCCGGCAGTCATTATGACACGCAGGCGCAGATTGCCGCCCTCACCACCGACACGCCAAAAATGTGGCACGGCTCCCACACGCTCGGTACCGCAGCCGGCAGTCGCACGCAACACGGCTATCAGGGTGTAGCGCCCGAAGCCGAACTGGTGGTGTGCGCCATGCCCACGCTCTACGACACCGACATTGCCAATGCTATCCGCTACATCATGGACTACGCCCAAAGCGTGCGCCTTCCGGTGGTGGTGAGCATGAGTTTTGCCTCACAGGAAGGAGCCCACAACGGCACCTCGCCGTTGTGCCGACTTTTTGACCAGCTCAGCGGCCCGGGTCGCATTTTCCTCATCTCGGCCGGCAACTCGGCACGCCAGCGCGTCTACCTCGAGCACCGCTTCAAGGACGCTCGCACCGACACCTTGCGCACCTATTTCGACAACTACAATGCATCGAGCAAGTATAGCGGGTATGTGTCGCTGTGGTCGGCGAATGCCGTGGGGCATCGTCTGGCACTCACGCTCGTCGACCGCACCTCGCGCCGTCAGCTGGCCGCAGTGCCGCTCATGCCCGGAACCGACGACCTGGCCACCTGCTGTCTCGACTCCATCTCTGAGTTGGCGCCCTATTTCACGGGTGAGGCTGCCAGTGTGAGCCTGCTCGACGACAATGGGCAGTTCCACAGCGTGTTTGAGATTGACGCCACCCCGCTGGCCGGCGACCGCTACCGCTTGGGGTTGCAGGTGGTGGCCGATAGCGCGTCGCTCATGCGTGCCTGGTCGAGTGGGGTGATTATGATTAATGATGCCGGTGTGCCAGGGTATACAGCTGCTTCACGTGTCAGCACCATCAACGATTTGGCTACCGGCGACCAAGCCATCTCGGTGGGTGCTTACTGCACGCGGGCCACCGTGCCCACCGCCGATGGAGGCACACGCACTGTGGCCCGAAGCACGCCGGGCGACATCGCCTACTTCTCCAGTTACGGTCCCGACGCGAGAGGCATTGCACGCCCCGAGGTGTGCGCACCGGGCATGGCCTTGGTGTCGTCGGGTAGCCGGTTTTACGCCGATTGGTCGGCTGCCAGCCTGATTGACGAGGACGGCGGTGTGCAGTACCCTTATTTCGCCATGAGCGGCACCTCGATGTCAACACCCTTCACCGCCGGAACGGTGGCTTTGTGGCTGCAGGCCAACCCGCACCTCACTCCCGGCGATGTGCGACAAGTGCTGCAGAACACCGCTGTGCGCGACAGTTGCGTGACGGCTAACCCGCATATATGGGGATTTGGAAAACTTGATGCCCAAGCCGGTCTGCGTTATGTGCTTGAGCATTATGTGCTTGAGGGCGACTTCAACAGCGATGGCGTGGTCGATGTCGATGACCTCAACCTGCTCATCAACGTTATTTTGCGGCGTCAGCAAGACCCTGCCATTGAAACGCAGGCTGACCTCGACGGCAGCGGCACCGTAGATGTGGCCGACTTGAACCTGCTTATCAACATCATCATTGGCAAGCATTGACCGAGCCACGCGTGGGGCTATGGCCAATGCTCTCAATCATGGGTGCAGAATCTTTGACAGGCGCAGCTGGCTGTTATACACCGGAAACTTGAGCGTCAGTAGCACGCCATTCTCAACTGTGGCGTAGGCATCCTGCGTGATGGGCTCGCCGGTGGCATCGACCCACATCAGGTCGTAGTGGTCGCTGAAGATGGTGGGCGTGAACTGCCCCTTTAACCTGCCGGGCTGCCATTGACTGCGGTGTGTCTCGGCTCCGTCCAGATAGATGATTTCGTAACTTTCGCCCTCACGCACCACTGCCACGGTGTAGCGTCCGCCAAGCCGCATCCTGCGGTCGTCAACGTCGCGATCCTGATAGTGCCAGTAGCCCTCCACCGGGTCGATGCTCGCGGCAAAGTGGGCATCAAGCTCCGCGACGGTCCACTCATGCCGGGGCGCCAGCACGGTTTTTGCCGAGCACGACACCACGCACCGCTCCACTTCCACTTTGGCGCCGGCTCCCACATAGCAACCCGCCTCAATGGCGCGTGTGGCCGTGTGCAAGGGCACGGCAAACAGCTCATGCAGCTCATTGTTGCCCGCCCAGGCAGTCAGTGTGCCATCGCGCTGCTCGAGCTGGAAGGTGTTCAGGCCGTCGTACAGATTCACGTCGCGGGTCAGCTGGCATGATGCCAGTGTGCTATCGGGTTGTGCATCGCTGCTTTGGAGCAAGGTGATGGTCATCGACCGCTGGTCGGTGAGCTCATCGTTAAGGTTTGAGTTGGTGCATTGCGCCACAAGAGCCCAGCGTGTGTTAGAGGCACATCGGGGGGCGAAGTAAATGCCCCACTGCGGCGCGTTAATGCGGCACTTGGCGCCGTTGGCATCGTGAACCGTGTAGCCGCTGCGAGGATTGTTGTGTTTGTTGGCCATGCGCACTTGCACCCGGAAGTGGTCGGCACTTAGCATTGTGGTGTCGGGTATGAGTGTGGGCAGCGCGGTGGAATTGTCAAGCACAAGCCGCTCATCGGCGATGTGGGCACATGCGGGTGCACACAATGAGCCGAAACGGTTGTGAATCGTGGCATATCGCGTGATGGCATGGGAATGAATAACTGATGCCAACAGCAGCGCAGTGGTGACGAGGTATCGCATATCGCTTGGTTTGATGGTGCAAATTTAGGCATAAATGCCGACAAATTCATTGCTTGTTGAAAAAATCTTTAGCAACTGCGTGTTGGATTGCCATTTTTTTTCTAACTTTGCGCAATAATTGCGAGAGCGGCTCTTTTTGTGTGCAAGCTTTCGGGGATTGAGTTCCCAGGCTGTGCCTGAGCCGTTCTTCAAACAAAGAGAGAATAACGATTTGGGAACATTCCTATCCATCATAGCAGGTTGTCTGTCGATTGGCGTGTTGCTGTCGGCACCCATGGGACCCATTGGAATCCTTTGCGTGCAGCGCACCCTGAACAGGGGGCGGATGTCGGGGTTCTACACCGGGGTGGGGGCCGCAATCAGCGACTTAATCTACTGTCTGCTCACGGGGTTGGGCATGTCGATGATCACCGATTGGATTGAGGCCAACGTGACTGTGCTTCAAGTGCTGGGCAGCGTGTTCCTGATTGCCTACGCCGTCTACATGATTGTGCACTCCCCCGTGCCCACAGTCCAGGACACCGAGTCCAAGGCCGACTCGGCGCGGGAAGTGATTACCGGTTTTTTCTTCACGCTCTCCAACCCACTCATCTTGTTTCTCGTCATTCCTCTGTTCGCACGCTTTGGCTTCCCGCTGCCCGAGCACCGCTTCTACCACATTATCCTGGGATATGTGTTTATCGTGGCCGGGGCTTTGCTGTGGTGGACGGTGATTACCTATTCGGTCGACAAGGTGCGCTCACACTTCAAAATCAGCAGTATGTGGCTCATCAACAAGATTATGGGCGGTATCCTGCTGCTGCTTTCCCTCTACGGCCTGGCCACAGGGCTGTGGGACTATTTCCAGTGAACGGCTCAGAACGTGGCAGACAGGCGCACGTTAAACTGCCGCCGCGTGAGGTAGTTGGGCACAGCGTACTGGATTTCGTTTACATCGGTAACCCAATAGTAGCTGCTCACATTGCTGATGTCGAGCAGGTTGAACACGTCCACACCCAGCCAAATGTCCTTGAAATGGCTCAGGAAGCCGTCGCGGGGCTTGTGCTCGGGACCCACGAGCATGAAGCTCACCCCGGCATCGAGGCGCTTGTAGGCCGGCTGGCGGAAGTAGCCCTGGTCGCGGGTCATGCGCGGCGACGTGGTGGGCAGGCCGTCGCTCAACAGCGCTTTGAGACTGAATTTCAGGCGGGGCACGCTGGGGAAGTAATCGGTGAAGAACAGGGCCAGGCTGTAACGCTGGTCGGTGGGACGCGGCACTTTCACGCCATTCAGCTCCTCGCTGGTCTTCATCAGCGACAGGCTCAGCCACGAGTCGGTACCCTCCACAAACTGCCCGAACAGCTTCATGTCCACGCCGGCAATGAAACCTTTCGACTCGTTGCGACCTGAATACACCACCTTGAGGTTGTCCACCTCGTAGGGAATAAGGTTCGACAGGTTCTTGTAGTACAGCTCGGCGGTGAACTTGAATGGACGGTCCATCATGCGGAAGGTGTAGTCGCCGCCTGCGATGAACTGGATGCTGCGCTGCGACTTGATTTCGTTGTTCAGGGCGATGTACGGGTTGCCGATGCTGTCGTGGGTTTCGTAGCGGTATTCCTTGTAGAATGGGGCTTGGTAGTAAAGTCCGCCTGCCAAGCGCAGCGAGAGGCGGTTGTTGCCATCGGGCACGTAGCCGATGCTGAACCGGGGCGAGAACAGCGTCTCCTTGTTGAAGTCCCAGTGCGATATGCGCAGGCCGCCATTAATCGAGAGCAACCCCGAGCCCAAGGCCACCTTGTAGGTGTCCTGCACATAGAAGGCCAGGCGGGTGGTGCTCAGGTCGTGGTGCGAGGTCTGGCTGTAAATTACGTTCACCTCGTCGGCGATGTGGGGCAGCGAGTAGCCGGCCGAATCGCGCCACTCCCATTCGCGCTGCCGGTCGTAGATGCTCTCGCGACGCATACTCACGCCGTACGACAGGTTGTGGTAACTGATGCCCGTGTTGCCTTTCAGGGCGAAGTCGAGCACCTTGAGTTTCAGGCGCGTGCGCTCATGCTCGTGGTATTTGCCCACGCCCAGCTCGCCGCCCACGGTGCCTGCGCCGGCCTCGTCGAGCCAGTACTCGCCGTGCACATCGTAGGCCACCAACTCGTTGGTCTGGTAGCCCGACGCTTGAAGCGTGAAGTCGGTGCCCTTGTTCACGCGGTAGTTCAGCGACAGCGCGCCAAACACGGTCTCGAACTTATCTTTCTCCTGCCCGTCGAAATAGACCTTGAACGACTTGGCGTCGTTGGCCGTGCCAAAGCTCGTCTCGCGGTCAACGGGCACAAAGCGGTAGTGGTTAATCGACACGTTGCCCAGCAGCGAGATGCGGAACTTGTCGCTGGGCTTGAACACGATGTGCGTTTGGTAGTCGAAATATTGCGGGTCGTACTCACCCTTGCTCTCGAGCGAGCCCATGAGCGATGAGTTGCGCTTGTAGCGCACGCCGTGCAGCTGCGAGAATCGCTGCGTGCCGTGCCCCAGCGTGAGCGTGCCGCCCTGCAGGCTCGCCGACAGCGCTCCCTCAAAAGCCTGAGGGTCGCGATAGGTTATGTCGAGCGCACTCGACATCTTGTCGCCATACTCGGCGTTGAAGCCGCCCGTCGAGAAGTTCACTTGCGACACCATGTCGCTGTTGATAATCGACAGTCCCTCTTGCTGGCCCGAACTGATGAGCTGTGGTCGATACACCTCGATGCCGTTGATGTAGACGCTGTTTTCGTCGTATGAGCCGCCGCGAACCATGTATTGCGACGACATCTCGTTCTTGCTCGTCACGCCTGCCATGGTCGTGAGCACCGCCTCCACCCGGTTGCCGCTCGCATCGGGTGCGATGCGCGTGTGTTCCAGGTCGATGCCCTGCATCGTGTTGGTCTGCTTCTTGTATTCGGTGATGACAACTTCGCCCAGCTCGTGCGATTTCTCGTACAGCTTCGGGCTAATGGTCACCGTTCCGGTGGGCTTGATGAGCTGACGGGTCACCGTGCTGTAGCCAATGCACGAGAACTCCACCATGATGGTGTCGCTGGCAGGCACCGTGAGCTCGTACATTCCCTTCAGGTCGGTGTTCACGCCGATGGTGGTGCCCAGAACGCGCACCGTGGCAAATTCGATGGGTTGCTCGGCCTCGTCGTACACCTTGCCCGTGATTTTCACTTGCGCAATGCCAGCCACACTGGCCGCCATCAGCAATATCGTGATAAGGATTCTGTTCATTTGCCTTGATTGCATAATAATACTGAGTGTGGGGACTATTGATTGCAAAAATATAAAAATGCAGTTTGGTTTTGCCAGGCAATCAACCCCATTGCGGTTCAAGCAATTTTTGAAACCCACATTTATACATAACGCAGGAAATGCGTTTTCAGTATGTAAGAATTGGTGGATTCCGCTCTTGTTTTGTTAATGGGTTGATTACTATCGTTTTTCCCCAAGCGTGCCGTAGCCTCAATCAGCGTCAGGCTCGCGGCCCACTGCGGCCCGCAGCAGCCGTTGCCGACCTCGCCGGGAGCTTGCAGGAATGGGAACCACTCAGCACTGCGCCCAACTAATGCTCAACTGTCAAGGTAAGGTCACCAAGCCTGCTCGAAGCTAAGCCGCGACATGGCGGCCCATGCGGCGCGCAAAACATTCTTTTGGAAACCAATGTCGGGTAGTGTTGCCATTCCGAATGTTTTGTTGTAATTTTGCAGCATGAACGAGGACAAGCACGAACTGTTTCAGTCGGTGACGACTGTGTTTATCGACCTTGATGACACGTTGTGGGATTTTGCAGCCAACAGTGCGGTGGCGCTGCGGCGGGTCTATGACCACTTCGCGGTAAGCCGCTGGCAGCCCGACTATGCGTTGTTTGCCTCCGCCTACGAGCGGCGCAACGCCCAGTTGTGGCACGATTACCATCATGGTCGCGTGTCGCGTGAGTTCCTGCTGGCCGAGCGGTTCCGTCACGCCCTGCAGTGCGCGGGGTGCCTCGACGACTGCACGCGGCTCGGCGCTGACATGAACGAGTGGTACTTGAACTGCCTGGCCACACTGCCGGCGGCGGTGCCAGGCGCACGTGAGTTGCTCGTTGCACTGCAAGGGGCAGGTCTCCCGGCCTATGTGCTTAGTAACGGTTTTGCCGGCGTGCAGCAGCGCAAATTGGCCAGTGCTGGCCTGGCGGGTCTTGTCAGCGGTTTGATTCTCAGCGACGACTGCGGCATCACCAAGCCGCAGCGAGGCATTTTCGACTATGCGCTTTCCCGCACCGGGGCAACGGCGGGCGAGGTGGTAATGGTGGGCGATGACCCCGACACCGACATCCTTGGGGCGCACGATGCCGGTTGGCTCACCATCTATTTCAACCCCAAGTGCCGACCGGCGGCGCCGGCCACGGCAACGGCACAGGTGACCAGCCTGCTCCAGGTGCCCCACTTGCTGGGCTGCGCACCAGCTGAGGAATGACGGGAAGCAAGCAATTTATAGAGCCCACCTTAATAGGAGCGGTTGGATTCCCGTTCTTTGGTGTCGCGATAGACGTTGCTCACTTTGCTGCCACCGAAGGCGTATGCCACGCGCAGCGAGATCGTGTGGCTGTGGATGTTGTTGCGGGCATTGACGCTGTAGTCGTGATAGAATGCCGTTGATTTGGTAATGTTCCAGCCAAAGGGGTCGGTCACGGCAGCGGTAAGGGTCAAGCGGTTGTCGAGTAGGGCATACCTTAACTCAAAGCCAATCAGTGACATCGCCTCATATCGCACCATGCGCTCGTGACAAGGGAAATAATGGCTGAAACGCACGTTGAGGATGAGCGTCTTTGGGCGGTTGAGCATCCACGAGGTGTTAAGTTCCACTTTTCCACTCCAGCTGCTGTCGTCGTGCTCCCGGAAATCGGCAATCTTTGATTTGGTGCGAGTGTTGAAAACCTCGCCACCGATGTTTACGTTCCACCAGTCGAATATCGTGCGGTAATAGGAGGCGTATAGACCCATTTTGTTGTTGTCGACGCAGTTCTCGGGAATCGAGAATTGCGAGCCATCTACGTTGAACCGCGTGACGTAACCGATGGCATTGCGGTTGCGCGAGTTGTACAACACGGCGTAGATTCCTTTGAAACTAAAGCTGAATTCCGCATTATGGGCGATGCTCGGCCTCAGGTCGGGATTCCCCGACACATAGTCGCTCGTGGTGGTATAGTAGCGGAACGGATTCAGGTCGCCGAAGTTGGGACGAGTGATGCCCATCGAATACGACAAGGTGAAGCGTCCTGCACGTTGATTGTTCCAACTCAAGTTCAAGGTGGGGAAGAGATAGCCGTAACTGGTGTTATGCTTTTCTTCGCCGATTGACTGACGGCCGCTCACAGCGGTATGCTCGTAGCGCAATCCCAACTTGCCGAAAAAGGAATCGCCAAAGCTCTTTTCGGCGCTGACGTAGGCGGCAGCCGTGTTCTCGTCATAGTCAAATGCGTTGCTCTGCGTCGGGTCGTAAACCCATTGTGCTCCTTCGTAAGTCCCGGCAGTCATTGCCGTTTTGTTGCCGATGGCTGTGTAAGCCAAACCCGTTTCCATCTTGAACGTTTGGAAAGGCAGTGCCGCGTCCAGTTTCACGGAGTGGATATGGTATTTGTTGTGGCCGTCGTTGGTCAAGTGCGACAATCCGTTGTTCCAAGTCGTGATTACGTCAGCGCGCGACTTGGTGAATTTGTTGAACCCGTTGTAGGTGAAATTCAACATCTTGCCTCTTTCATCAAGTTGCCAATCAGCAAATGCGGTCAATGTGAGCGCATTATTCGGACGTGAAGGCGAATGGTTGCACGAGTAGAAGTCATTCCCGTTTACGTGGGTGACATCATTCAACTGGCTATTCAGCCGTGTTGTGCCGAAATTGGCGATGACACCGGCGCCGAGGCGGTCGGTGAACTTGTACCTGAATAGGCCGTTCACGCTAAGTGTTCGGTTTGTGAAATGTGTGCTGCGGTTCGATGTCTTCGTGTAGTCACCGAAGGTGAATGTGCGGTCAAGGTCGTTGATGCCTTTGTTGTCACCCCAACTCACATCGACCGACAGCTCCACTTTGCGAGTGCTGTGCGACAGATGTCCACCAATCACATAGCTGAAATCCTCGCGAGCGATGCCGCGCCCCGAGATGTTCCCTTTCGTACCGAGCGATTCGTTGCGTGTGGTGATGCTAATGAACGCCACATTGGTTCCAGCTGCATACTTCGCCGGTGGTGTCGTGAGCACTTCGATTTTCTCGATGCCCGATGCTTGCAGATTTTTCAACTGCATGGCGATGGCATCATCGGGCATTTCCAATAAGCGGCCATCGACGATGTAGCGCACCGACGACTTCCCGGCAACGGTGACGGCGTCGCCCTCGACGCTTACGCGGGGAATGCGGTCAAGCACCTCAAGGCCGTTCAGCCCTTTGGTGAAGGCGTCGTTCTTGGTGAGATAAACGATGCGGTCGGGCGCTTGTTTGAGCACCGTGCGGTGTCCTACCACCACAATCTCGTTCAGTTCAATTGCTTTATCCCAATGGTCGGCGATGGAGTCAATGTCCGCCCAGTCGTTGTTTTCCTGTGCGAAAAGGGTTACAGGGAGCAGGGCCATCAATAAGATGGCTTTCCAGGTTGTGTCCATAATGATTTGTCGATTAGTCGTTTATACTACTTGAATGCTTTTTCTTTGCCCTGAATGAAGAAGAATGCTCCGCCATGCTTGTCGCGTTGCAGGCCAATGTAGATAGTCTCGCCGTTGTTGACAATCTGTAGCGATGTGTACTGTCCGTCAGGGCCGTTGTAATCGGAGTATTCTTTTGCTCTCGGCACGTCTTTCGAGATTGCCTCGGCGATTTTCTTGATGATACCCGGGTCGTTCTTTACCGTCAGTCCGCGGTAATAGTTGCCGTTGTTCTTGTAGATTGAAGTGGTAACACGCTTGTTGTCGTTGTATCTGCCGTCGAACAGGCGCTCAACGTTCAGCCTTGGCGGGTTGGCATAGGCCGCAATGGCGGTGACAATGCAGGTTATGATGATGATTAGGCGTTTCATTGCTGTGAGGGTTTATGTTGCATGAATTGATTCACTTTTTCTTGCTCGATGGCGTTCTGCTGTGCGACAGTCTGCATGAATTGCTCCATCTTGGCGACATCAGCCTCGGCAATCGTTTTGGCCTCGTTGTCGCTCGCTTGCTTGCCGGCGACATACACGATGCAGGCACTTTCGTTGGCGCTACGCGATAATCTGTTGTTGAAAAGCATTGTTGCGCCCATCACCATTGCCGCGCAGGCGGCCGCTGCACCAGTCCGCCGCCACACAGTTCTGCCGCTGCCAGCACGCTTATTCACTGAAGCCTCATCGATGCGTTGCCGCAACTGTGCCGACGCCCCGATTGTGCGCTGCGGCTTCAGCAGGTTTTTGATGTCTTGATACTCGTACATTGCTCTCATTGATTGTTGTTGTAATACTCCGCTCTGAGTTTCCTCATTGCCGCATAAAAGCGGGACTTCACAGTTGATTGCGGCAGTCCGAGAATGTGACCGATTTCCACAAACGAGAGTTCGTCAACCACGTTCATTCTCACAATCTCTGCTCCAATGGGCGGCAAGCCGTCAAGCAGGTGGTTGATGCGGTCGATTTCCGCCTTGTCAAGCTCTTCGTCGGCTTGGTCAGGCACATCAATCGCATCAAGTGGAACGGTTTCAATGCGCCTGTGCCGCCACTGGTCTTGGCACAGGTTGTAAACGATGCGGAAAAGGTAGCACTTGGCGTTGCTGATTTTGCCATGGCTCTCCAGCAGACGCAACACGGCCTCATAAACGATATCTTCGGCTTCCGCCCGCTCACCCGTGCGGAAGTAGGCAAACCTGACCAATCCATCGAGGTTCGCCGCTATCACTTCGTCAATATTGCTGCGTCTGCTGCCAAACATAATCTATAATGCCCATCCGGCACCCATATATAAGACGCAAAAACACCCAAATCGACGAAAGAACCTGAAAAAACTTAGGTTGTGGGTTCTAAAAAGTGGCGCACACCTCCAGCTGGAGTAGGACATCATCGACAAATGGCTCAACGACATCAACGAGGCCACAGCACGGCAGGTATTCCGCGGCATCGGAGACCAATCCAGGCTCGCACGAGTCTACAACGCCGTCATGGATTTCATCGACTTCCTCGCCGAGAAAGTGGGCGCATACGACAACAGCCGCCTGCGACAGCGAAAGAAAATGCTG
>JAFSYB010000090.1 GCA_017443765.1 Muribaculaceae bacterium
GACCCTCAAGCACCCAAAATAGCACAAACTCGAAAAAACTAAAAAGTGCCTCCATCCCAATATTCATGGGCTAAGGAGGCACGTCTTTTTTTTCAAAACTGTCAAAGATGGGAAATGTAGGCATAATTCCCGAAACAGCGCAACTTCAAAGGCTTAAAATTTGTTTATCGACTGAAATTTGCCGATTGCTATAGGAAAATTGTAGTAATTTTGCAAATGATTTAGCAAGCGAAAAAAGATGAACAACGAATTATCGGTTGGCCCTATCGGGGTGTTTGATTCGGGCTTTGGCGGGTTGTCGATATTGCGCGAGATGCGCCGTGTGCTGCCGCAATACGACTACCTGTTCCTGGGCGACAATGCGCGTGCGCCCTACGGCGTGCGGTCGTTTGAGCTGGTGTACCAGTTCACGCTGCAAGCGGTGAAACACCTGTTTGCCGCCGGCTGTCCGCTGGTGATATTGGCGTGCAACACCGCCAGCGCCAAGGCGTTGCGCAGCATCCAGCAGCGCGACCTGCCGCAGCTTGATGCCACACGGCGCGTGCTGGGCGTGATACGCCCCACGGTGGAGCGCGTGGGCGAGCTGAGCCGAACTGGGCACATCGGCGTGTTTGGCACGCCGGGCACCATCCAAAGCGGCTCCTACGACATCGAGATCACCAAACTGCACCCATCGTTCAAGGTCTTCGGCCATGCGTGCCCCATGTGGGTGCCACTGGTGGAATACCGCGAGAGCGACGGCCCGGGGGCCGACTACTTTGTGCGCAAGGACATCAATGCGCTGCTCGCCCAAGACCCTGACATCGACACCGTAATCCTGGGGTGCACGCACTACCCGCTGCTGCTCGACAAAATCAGCCGGTATATGCCTGCGGGCATCCACATCGTGGCCCAGGGCGGCATTGTGGCCGAGAGCCTGGCCGAATACCTGCGCCGGCACCCCGAGATGGCGAGCCGCTGCACCACCGGTGGCACGTGCCGCTACCTGACCACCGACGACCCCGACCGCTTTGCCGAAATGGCCAGCGTGTTCACCGGCGAGCCCGTCACCGCCGAGCGAGAGCAGATTGTGTAAATTATTCAAAATTTTATTCAAAATTACACAGACATGATATTTAAACTTTCCGCTGTGAAAATTTTGAAATAAATTCTGATAAATTTGCTGCGCTACGCTTGCCCTTCGGGCTCCCGTTCGGTCGCGAGCACTATGTGGTTCCGCCCGCAGGGCGCAGCTGCTCTGGATAAAGCACGCTGGCGCGTGGAATCCTGAAGGGCTTGCGACGGATTGGGTCTTTCACGCCATTTCGCTGCAGAGCCAAAAAAGTTTGGCGATTGTGGTGCGGCGTATTGAATTAATGTGTAACTTTGTGGCCGAATATTAAAAACGACTTCATCATGATTATCATTGGTATCGCCGGAGGGACCGGTTCGGGAAAAACCACCGTAGTGCGCAAAATCATGGAGCGCCTGCCGCTGGGCGAAGTAGGCATCATTTCACAGGACAATTACTACAAGGATTCCAGCCACGTGCCAGTGGAAGATCGGCAGAAAATCAATTTCGACGAGCCAGCCGCCTTTGACTGGGATTTACTTCTCAAGCACCTGGAAATGCTGCGCCGTGGCGAGTCGATCGAGATGCCCACCTACAGCTACCTGACTTGCTCGCGCCTGAAAGAGACCATACCGATGGGACCGCACGATGTGGTGCTCATCGAGGGCATTCTGGTGCTGAGCGACCCGCGGCTGCGCGACATGATGGACATCAAGGTGTTTGTTGACGCCGATGGCGACGACCGGCTTATCCGCGTGATTGCCCGCGACTGCATCGAGCGCGGCCGCACGCCACAGGAGGTGATCGACCGCTACCAGCAGGTGCTCAAACCCATGCACATGCTGCACATTGAGCCGGCCAAGCGCTATGCCAACATTATCGTGCCCGAAGGCGGCCATAACGAGGTGGCCATCAACCTGATCACGGACTACATCAAGAGCCAGTTGGCGAAGTGACCGCGATGCAACTGCCCTGGAAAAAGAAAACCGCGAGCAGCGGCGAGAAGCGCCAACCCACCGCGAAAGAAGTGGCCACCCGGCTTCACCGCGCCGGCGAGGACGGCGAGCTGGTGCTTTCCACCCGCGACCTGGTGAAGAAGTACCGCCAGCGCACGGTGGTGAACCATGTGTCCATCGAGTTGCGCCAGGGCGAGATTGTGGGCCTGCTCGGCCCCAACGGCGCCGGCAAGACCACCACATTCTACATGACCACAGGCCTGGTCACCCCCAACGAGGGCCGGGTGTTTCTCAACGATGTGGACATCACCACGCTGCCCGTGTACAAGCGGGCGCAGTTGGGCATTGGCTACCTGCCGCAGGAGGCCTCGGTGTTCCGCACGCTGAGTGTGGAGGACAACATTCGCCTGGTGCTGGAGATGACCAATGCCACCCCCGAGCAACAGCACGAGCGGCTGGAGCAGCTCATTGCCGAGCTGCACCTGCACAAGGTGCGCAAAAACCTGGGCAACCGGCTGTCGGGCGGCGAGTGCCGCCGTTGCGAGATTGCACGCTGCCTGGCCATCAACCCACGGTTCATCATGCTCGACGAACCGTTTGCCGGCGTGGACCCCATCGCCGTGGAGGACATCCAGAGCATCGTCTACAGCCTGAAATCGAAAAACATCGGCATCCTCATCACCGACCACAACGCACCCGAGACACTATCGATTTGCGACCGGGCCTACCTGCTGTTTGAGGGCAAAATCTTGTTTGAAGACACCAGCGAGCTCCTGGCCGAGAACCCCGTGGTGCGCGACAAATACCTGGGACACAATTTCGTGTTCCGCCGCAAGAATTTCGACTTCAAAGACGACAATCAAGCTCCCCAAGAACCCATTGCGCCCAATGAGGCCAATGAGGCCCCAGAACCCATTGCACCCATTGAGGCCATTGAGGCTCCAGAACCCATTGCGCCCAATGCGCCCCATGAGGCCAATTAGCCCCATTAGCCCAATTAGCTTAGCCCCATGAGCCCTTGCGCGGTTTAGCGCGCTGCCCTGCGGTAGAGGAAAATGGCGATGGGCACGTAGAGCAAGTTGGGAATCCACATGGCCACCCGTGCCGAGGTGTAGCCCGACACGCAGAACGTGCTGGTCACCGTCATGAACAGGATATAGGAGAAGCTGAGCAGCAGGCCAATGCCGATGTTCATGCCCATGCCCCCCCGCACCTTGCGCGACGAGAGCGACAAGCCGATGATGGTGAGAATGAACGATGCCGCCGTCATGGCAATGCGCTTCTCGTACTCAATCTCGAAACTCTGGATATTGGCCACTCCCCTCGCCTTTTGCCGGTTGATGTACTCCTTGAGCTCGGGAGATGTGAGCGTCTGCTCGTCGTTTTTGGCAATGAGGAAGTCGCGCGGCTCCATGCCCAGGAGAGTGTCGACCGAGGTGCCCCGGGTGAGTGTTTCCTTGATGCCGTTGAAGCGGCGAATGGTGTAGGTGTTCAGCGTCCAGCGGCCTGCCATATCGTAGTGAATGTTCTCGGCGGTGAGGCGCGAGCGCAGCGTCTTGCCGTCGAACTCGTCGAGCGAGAAGCGGAACCCGGTGCGTGTGGTGTTGTCGTAGCGCGACATATAGGCCATCACCCCCGGGCGCACCTGCAACTGGATGTTGTCGGCATAAAGCACCTCCTTGTTTTTCACCCACTTGTTGGTGTAGGCAATGCGCTGCACGGTGGCAGGCGGAATGACGTAGGCGGCAAGCACATAACTGCTGGCTGCAATGATGGTCGCACTCACCATGTAAGGCACCAGCAAGCGCCTGAAACTGATGCCGCTCGAGAGCATGGCAATAATCTCGCTGCGGTCGGCCAGGCGCGAGGTGAAGAAAATCACTGCGATGAACGTGAACAACGGGCTGAACTGGCTCATGATAAAGGGCAGGAAATTCATAAAGTACTGGAACACCGTGTCCTTGAGCGGCGCATTGATCACGGCATCAAGCTTTTCGTTGATGTCGAAGATAATCACAATGGCCATGAGCAGCAGAATGGCAAAAATGTAGGTGCCTAAGAAGTTCTTGATAATATACCAGTCGAACTTCCTGACCCACGGCCGCCGGGGCTTTCTTTCTTCACCAGCCCCTGAACACTTTACAGCCTTACTCCCGAACCAACTACTCCCAAATGCCATCACGACAATTTATCAGCTCTTAATTACCTAACACTTAATTACCTGAAATCACAACCTACGCATCACATCGACCACCATTTGGGCTTTCCAGGCCTTGAAGTCGCCGTCGATGATGTGTCGTCGCGCCTCGCCCATGAGCCATAAGTAGAAGGCCAGGTTGTGGATGCTGGCGATTTGCAAAGCCAGCAGTTCCTGGGCGATGAACAGGTGGCGCAGGTAAGCCTTGGAGTAGATGTGGTCCACCAGCGAGGGGCCGTCGTCCTGCAAGGGCGAGAAATCGTCGGCCCACTTGCGGTTGCGCATGTTCATGATTCCGTGGCGTGTGAACAACATTCCGTTACGTCCGTTGCGCGTGGGCATCACGCAGTCCATCATGTCCACGCCTCGGTCGATGGCCTCGAGCATATTGGCCGGTGTGCCCACTCCCATGAGGTAGCGGGGCCTGTCGAGGGGGAGGATGTCGTTCACCACCTCAATCATCTCGTACATCACGTCGGTGGGCTCGCCCACGGCGAGTCCGCCGATGGCGTTGCCCTCGGCTCCGAGGTCGGCCACATGTTGCGCAGCATCGCGGCGCAAATCAGCGAACGTGCAGCCCTGCACGATGGGGAAAAACGCCTGTCGGTGTCCGTAGAGCGGCTCGGTGTCGTTGAAGTGCTTCCATCCTCGCTCGAGCCATTGCTGTGTGAGGCGTAGCGACTTGGCGGCATAGGTGCGCTCGCTGGTGCCCGGCGGACACTCGTCGAGGGCCATCATGATGTCGCTGCCAATGGTGCGCTGGATGTCGATCACGCGCTCGGGGGTGAACAGGTGCTGCGAGCCATCGATGTGGCTGCGGAATGTGACACCCTCGTCGCGCAGCTTGCGGTTGGCGGCTAACGAGAACACCTGGAAGCCCCCGCTGTCGGTGAGGATGGGACGCTCCCAGCCGTTGAACTTGTGCAACCCGCCAGCCCGGTGAATGATGTCCATGCCGGGGCGCAGGTAGAGGTGATAGGTGTTGCCCAGAATAATCTGCGCCTTGATGTCGTCGCGCAATTCGGGCATGTGCACCGCCTTCACCGCCCCCAGCGTGCCCACGGGCATGAAGATTGGGGTCTCGATAGTGCCGTGGTCGGTGGTGATGACCCCGGCGCGGGCATTGCTGCCCTGGGCAGTGGCTTTCAATTCAAAATCCATAGCGGTCCAAAAAACGAAACATCACAGGGCAGCCACTATTCGGCGCACCAATTGCAGGCGAGCCAGGAACGAACTACTACGTTTGGTGGCCAGCAGATTGAAGCGAGTCTGTAAGGTCAGCAATGTCGCAGCCGAAATACCCAACGCGGCCTCAAACAGCAAAGCAAGCTCGCTGGTAATGGGACGCTTGCCATTGAGGACTTCATTCAATTGTTTTGCTGAAATGCCAATCTCGTTAGCCAGTTTCCGCTGCGAAATACCACGAAACTCAAGTTCATCTTTCACAACCTCACCAGGGTGCGTCAGATAACAAGGTTCCAGATTATTGGCAATCATGCGGCTATCAATTCCGTTTAACATTTCTTATTTCATTTATAATGATTCGACAATTCGACAATGCTGCACACTTCGGCAATTGTTTCCTCACCTTGTCTTTCTCAAAAAAGACAATCATAGTAATCGCATTACGGGTGCAAAAATACTACAAAAAAAGAAACCTTGCTACAACCAGTAAAAGAAAAAATCAAAAAAGCGGCATATTATCAGAACCCGGTCCAGGTCTTTCGCCAGAGCTGTCGTGCGATGGCGTCCCAGCGGACGATGGTTGCGGCGAAAAAGTCGGCGGTGTAGCCGTTGAGCATTTCTCGCGCCTTGTCGTTGTCCTCGGCGTTGAGGGTCATCCACGTCTGCTCGACAAAAGGCAACTCGCGCTGCCCCTTGCAGATGAAATAGTCGCGTGCGTCCTCGATGGTGCTGCGGTGCGTTCCCCATCGCACGGTGGCCAGGCGGTTGGCCTTGCGGTAGTGCCACAGTGCGGCATCGTCGCGGTCGGTGTGCTGGCCGCACACCTGCAACATCGGCGGCAGCTCGGTGGTGCCGGCGAAAATGGGGAAGCGCGGGCTCTCACCGGGATTGTCGAGGGCCATCCACACCACGCCGCCCACGTCGTCGGGCAGCCACGAGCGGCACTGGATTACCGTGCTGTAGGCACACCAGGGTACGCTCACGGTGCGAATGTTCTTCATTGCCGAATCGCCCATGGCGTAGTACATATTAATTTCGTCGGGACGCATCCAGGGGTTGGAATAGGGCGAGACGATGCTGTCGGGCTCGTTCTCGACCAGGTTGCCGTCCTTGTCCTTGCGCTTGGGGTTGGGAATGAGGTGGCGTCCGCTCAGGTTCATGTCGGTGCCCTCGTAGTAGCTGGCCAGCAGGCGCATGACGCGCTCGGGGGTGACCAGCGAGTCGGGCTTGACGCTCAGCGGCAGGCACTCCACGGTGTCGCTCAGCTGCAACGACGGGGTCAACTGGCTCATGATGTAGTGCTCGCGCACGCTGTAGTTTTTCTTCTCGTGCATGTAGTTCTCGCCGCTGTAGGCCCGCCAGAAGTTGAACTCCTCCTTGCCGTCCCACAGCTTGAGCTTGCGTGCCACGTCCTTCACATTCTTCGAGGCCAGGCAGCGGTCGGGGTTGTCCAGGTCGAGCGTGGTGATGCGCGAGATATTGGCCGACACGGCAATCTCGTCGTCGGGTATGCGCACGGCGGCCCACACGGCTCCCAGCTGCTTGGGGCCGGCTCCCATAATCTCGAAAATCCACACCTCGTTTTTGTCGGCGATGGTGAGGCACTCGCCACTGTCGCCGTAACCATACTGCTCGGCCAGCGCGCCCATCAGCTTGATGGCCTCGCGGGCGGTGGAGCAACGCTCGAGGGCAATGCGTTGCAGCTCCTCGATGCGGAACAGCCCCTTGGTGTTGCGCAGGGTGTCGCGGCCGCCAAAGGTGGTCTCGCCCATGGCAAGCTGCTTCTCGTTCAGGCAGGGATAGGCGGTGTCGAGATAGCGGAATGTGTGACGCACCTGCGGGATGGTGCCCAGCCGGTACATCTTGGTGCTGTCGGCGGCGCTCTGGGTGTGCATGCGTCCGTCGTAGATGGCGGTGATGGTGTCGCGCTCATAGTCGCGGGCTGGCACCACCTGCATCCAGGTGCGGTACCACGAATCGCAGGTGTGCGAGGTCATCACCGAGCCGTCGGCACTGGCACGCTTGCCCACCATGATGCTCGTGCACGACAGGCGTGCACGGCCTTCGGGAGTGGATTCATCGATTTGCGCCGCAACGGGCTGCGGCAAGGCCAGCAACAGGGCGGCCAGCAGGGGAAAGATTTTCTTATTCATAGCAGTTTTTCGTTAATAATCCAGTCAAGCAGGCATTGGCACCCCAGACTGATGTCCTGCCAAGCCACCTCGTAATCGTCGGTATACCATGGGTCGGCCACCGCGCCGGGACGCGGCGTGAAGTCGAGCAGCCGGTGGATTTTGTGCTTCATATCGCCGCCGGCAATGCGCTCCATGTTGCGCACGTTGGCGTCGTCCATGCCAATGAGCAAGTCGCATTCGTCGTAGTCGCGCCAGGTCATCTGGCGGGCGGCGTGTCCGTCGCTGTCGATGCCGTGCTCGGCGAGCTTGGCGCGGGCAGGCGAATAGATGGGGTTGCCGGTCTCCTCGCTCGAGGTGGCCGCCGAGGCCACCTCGATGCGCCCTTCCAGCCCAGCCTGGGTCACCAAGTGCCGCATCAGCCGCTCGGCCATGGGGCTGCGGCAAATGTTGCCGTGGCACACAAAAAGCACCTTATAAATATAGTCACAATTTTCCATCATCATTCAATTATTAATTTTCAAATCATTAGTTCTGTCGGCGCAGCCGTCTATTGCGGGCCATTGGTCCGTATGCTCACAAATTGCCTTGGCCAGCGCATTGAGCTGCAAACATTGCTCACGGGTGATGGCCCGCCGCTCGTTGTGGTGCTCCCACGGAGCCACAATCAGCACGCGCTCCTCGGCGCAGGCATCAAACATTCGACCACTGGGCTTGCCCAACGGCGAAAAGCCGTTCTCGACAAGCACAATCGCTGGCAAGCCGGCATCGAAAGCCCGCCGCATGATTGCCTTTTCGCCCGGGCTGATGCAGGGCGAGACCAGCACAGCGCCATCTAACGCCCGTTGCAGCAACTGGTCGCCCAAGCGCTCAATCTCGCCTTCGGTCAATCGGCGAGTGTACTGCACCGCCACACGCTCAGGGGCACGCAGCAGGTACTGATTACTCATCACCGTCACATTCACAGCATTGATGGTGATGCGGTGCCGCGATGTGAACCACTCCGGGTGGTTGCGCTTCTGCCACAAGCGCCGTGGGTTGTCGTGGAGGTAGTTGAACCACACATCAAGCTGCCCTCTTTGGTCTAAAATGCAGTCGTTATAGCCATCCATCCACAGCCGAGCGGCGTTACAGGCCGATGGCCCGCAATAGGCCGACAGCTCGCGCATGGCATCGTTGCACCCCTTTTTGAAACCATTCACCACCTGCCCCAAGTGACGAGGCATTGATTCGGTAACGAACAGAATGCCATGCAAGTGGTCGGGCATGAGTTGCAGGGCCAGCACCCTAACCTGCGGATAATGCCCTGGGATGGCGTGCCAGCACTGGCCGACACGCTCGCCGAGCGGCGACAGGCGCACCCACGCCGCGTTATGCTCGGCATCTGGCCCCCGCAACTCGCCCAGTACCGGCCGGCGGCCATCCACACACAAGGTGACCATATAGATGCAGCGGCCACGATAGTCATGCCCCGCCCGCCGCCTCATCATCGAGTATCGCACGGCGGGCTGGCCATGAGTAAGCCACCACTGCAGCCGTTCAGCATTGCGCTCGTCAGGTACACCTTTGCCCATAAAACAGAGTGGTTTCGATTGCCGTAGCCAGTTGAACAACTGCACCAACAATCAGTTTTTTTGCTTGAAAGTGCAAAATTACGAAAAAAATCCGTCACAGCCATTGCCGGTTGGGAAAAAAGTTGTACCTTTGCACCGCTCTTTTGCGAGCAAGTTTATTAATACATTAATTTTAAACGTTTTATGAATCATTACGAAACCGTTTTCATTTTAACTCCCGTTTTGTCTGAAGCCCAGATGAAGGAAGCGGTAGAAAAGTTCAAAACCGTTCTGACCGATGGTGGCGCCACGATTGTGAACGAGGAGAACTGGGGCCTGCGCAAGCTGGCCTACAACATCCAAAAGAAGTCCACCGGATTTTACACGCTGATTGAGTTCGATGGCGAGCCCACGATTGTGAAGAAGCTCGAGACCGCCTACCGTCGCGACGAGCGCGTGCTGCGGTTCCTCACTTTCCACCTCGACAAGTTCGCTGCCGAGTACGCCGTGAAGCGCCGCAACCTGCGCAAGGCTAAGGCCGAGGCAGCCTCGGTTGCCGAAACCGAGACCCCCGCAACCGAAGAAAACACTAACGCTTAAACTTAAAGGAGGAAAAAACTATGGCACAGACTCAAGGTGAAATCCGCTATCTCACTCCGCTGTCGGTCGACACGAAGAAGAAGAAATACTGCCGTTTCAAGAGAAGTGGCATCAAGTACATCGACTACAAGGATCCCGAGTTCCTGAAGAAGTTCCTCAACGAGCAGGGCAAGATACTGCCCCGCCGCATCACCGGCACCTCGCTCAAGTTCCAGCGCCGCGTGGCCCGCGCCGTGAAGCGCGCACGCCACCTGGCCCTGCTGCCCTTCGTGACCGACCTGATGAAGTAACCGCATTATTAACACTTTAGAGGAATTATCAACATGAAGATTATACTGAAAGAAGACATCACCAACCTTGGATACAAGGACGATGTTGTTGAAGTGAAGAACGGTTACGGCCGCAACTATCTCATTCCGCAGGGCAAGGCTATCCTGGCCACCCCGTCGGCCCTGAAGGTGCATGCCGAGAACCTGCGCCAGCGCGCCCACAAGCTCGCCAAGATCAAGAGCGATGCCGAGGCCATCGCTGCCTCCATGCAGGGCATCAGCCTCACCATCCCCGCCAAGGTGAGCGAGAGTGGCACCATCTACGGCTCGGTGAGCAACATCCAGATTGCCGAGGCCCTCGAGGCTGCCGGACACAAGGTGGACCGCAAGATCATCATGCTCAAGGAGACCGTGAAGCACATTGGCGAGTACGTAGCCACTGTGCGCCTGCACAAGGAAGTCGCCATCGAAATCCCCTTCAAGGTGATTTCGGACGCCCCCGTTCAGGAAGAGGCTCCCGCCGCCGAGGAGGCTCCCGCTGTGGAGGAAGCTCCCGTGGCCGAGGCTTCCGCACAAGAGGAAGAAACACCCGCTGCCGAGTGACTTTCGACCTAACAAGAATAAAATGCCGGAGACATTCACGCCCCCGGCATTTTTCATAACCACCCTATCAAACTCCATCACCCATGGTCAAGCATATTGTCACCTTCAAACTCACAGGCAGCGCCGAGGAGCGCCTGGCCGTCGCCCGGCGGTTCAAGGCCGCCCTCGAAGCCCTGCCGGAACAAATCGATGTGCTGCAAAGCATCGAGGTGGGCATCAACGAAAACCCCGCCGAGCAGTGGGACGTGGTGCTCACCGCCACCGTTGCCGCGATGGCCGATGTGGCCACCTACGCCTCCCACCCCGCCCACATGGCTGCCGCCGCACTGCTGGCCGGACACAAAGCCGACCGCGCCTGCGTGGACTACACGTGCTGATTCAAGTTTTCACCGACTGTGAATGTCGCTGAACCCACCACAAACAACACACATCCACTTGCCCCCCTATGATTTATCCCGATAATTTTGAGACCCGAATAGGCTTTGCCACGGTGCGGAACGAGATTTCGCGTCGCTGCCAGAGCGCGATGGGCGGCGAGCAGTGCGCGGCGATGCACTTCAGTGCAGAGCTTGGCGAGGTGACACGTTGGCTGCGCCAGACGGCCGAGATGGCCGCCATCGAGCGCGGCAGCCAGCGTCTGCCACTCGACCAGCTGCACGACCTGCGCGCCGTGCTGCGCAGCGCCACGCCGCCAGGCACGTTTGTCACCGCCGAGAACCTGCACCGCCTGCAAGGGGTGCTGGCCACCATCGATGAGGTGCGGAGGTTCTTTAAAACCAGCCAGCCGCCACGCTCACCCCAAGCCCCACAGGCCGACGAGGCTTCGGAACATGCCCACCCCCATTTGCGGCAGTTGGCGATGTCGCTCGACGCGTTCCCGGAGTTGGCGGGCGAGATTGCGCGGATTTTAGACAAGCAAGGCGGCGTGAAAGACACGGCATCGCCGTTGCTGTCCGACCTGCGCCGGCAAATCGGCTCGCTGCAAGGGAGCATGAGCGGCATCATGCGTCGTGTGATAGCGGCAGGCCGCGAGGCAGGGTACCTCGACAGCGACGTGCAGCCGGCCATGCGCGACGGCCGTCTGGTGATTCCCGTGAACCCGGCACACAAGCGCAAGGTGAACGGCATTGTGCACGACGAATCGGCCACGGGCAAAACGGTGTTTATCGAGCCTGCCGAGTTGGTCGAGGCCGGGAACCGCCTGCGCGAGGCCGAGGCCGAGGCCGACCGCGAGGTGGTGCGCATCCTCATCACCGTGGCCGACCTCCTGCGTCCCGACATCGACCGCTTAGTGGCCGCTCTCGACACGCTGGGCACGCTGGATTTCATTCGCGCCAAGGCGCTGTTTGCCATCGATGTGGACGGGCAGCTGCCGCACATCGAGAAAGACCCGCACATCGAGTGGTTCCACGCCGTGCACCCGGCATTGCTGCTCGCACTGCGCGAACAGGGCAAGCAGGTGGTGCCGCTGAATCTGGAACTCACCGGCGAGAACCGCATCCTGCTCATCTCGGGACCCAACGCCGGCGGCAAGAGCGTGTGCCTTAAAACGGTGGGAGTGGTGCAGTATATGCTGCAATGCGGCGTGCTGCCCACAATGCACGACAACTCGCACGCCGGGCTGGTGGACGATATCATGGTCGACATTGGCGACCAGCAGTCGATAGAGGACGACTTGAGCACCTACAGCTCGCATTTGCAGAACATGAAGACGTTTTTGCAACGCGGCGGCCGTCGTTCGCTCGTGCTCATCGACGAGATGGGGAGCGGCACCGAGCCGCAGATTGGCGGGGCCATCGCCCAGGCCATCTTGGGGCAGCTCAATGCGTGCGGCGTGACCGGCGTGTTGACCACCCACTACCAGAACCTGAAACAGATGGCCGATGCCACCCCGGGGATTGTGAACGGCGCCATGCTCTACGACCGCCAGCGCTTGCAACCGCTCTTCCAGCTCCAGATGGGCTACCCCGGCAGTTCGTTTGCCATCGAGATTGCCCGCAAAACCGGGTTGCCCGCCCAGATCATCGACCAGGCAGCCGAGATTGCGGGCAGCGACTACGTGAACATGGACAAGTACCTGCTCGACATCGTGCGCGACCGGCGCTACTGGGAGCGCAAGCGCGACGAGATTCACGCCAAGCAAAAGAAGCTCGATTCAATCATCGACGACTACAACCAGCGGCTGGAGCGGCTCAGCACGCAGCAACGCGAGATACTCAAACAGGCCCGCGACGAGGCTCGCGACATCGTTCAGCAGAGCAACGCGCAGGTGGAGCGCACCATTCGCGAAATACGCGCCATGCAGGCCGAGCGGGAAAAGACCAAGCAGGTGCGCCAGCAGCTTGAGGAGTTCAAGCAACGGCTTGAAAACGAAAGCGAAGGAGGCTCACCCCTCTTGCAAGATTTGAAAGACAGACAGCCCCGCCGCCGACAACCCAAGAAAAAGCAAGCCGCGCCCGCCACAGCGCCCGCCGACCGCCCGCTGGCCGCGGGCGACCATGTGGTGCTGAGAGGGTCAACCACTGTGGGTACGGTGATTAACGTGGACGAGAAGTATGCCCTGGTGGCGTTTGGCCATCTGAAGACACGCGTAGAGACGTCGCGCCTAGAGCGCACGCTGCGCAAGCCCGAACGCAGCCAGGCACCATCGGTGAGCCGCGACACGCAGGCCGAAATCCGGGCGCGGCACCTGAACTTCAGGCCCGAGATTGACGTGCGCGGCATGCGTGCCGACGAGGCCCTGCAGGCGGTGACCTACTTCATCGACGATGCCATCCAGTTCAGCGCCGGGCGCGTGCGCATCCTGCACGGCACCGGCACCGGCGCACTGCGCGAGGCCATCAGGCAATACCTGAACACCGTGGGTGGCGTGCGCAGCTTCCACGACGAGCATGTGCAATTTGGAGGGGCGGGCATCACCGTAGTGGAACTGGAATGAGCAGCCCGTCGCTCACTTGCCGAGTACTGGCCGCGCCACTGCAGGGCATCACCGATGCCGTGTGGCGCAACGCCCACCACGCGGTCTTTGGCGGTGTGGAGGCTTATTACTCGCCATTCCTGCGCGTGGAGCACGGCGAGGCACGCCGCCGCACCCTGGCCGATGTGGCCCCGTGTAGCAACACCGCCCCCGTGATTCCGCAACTGCTGGCCTCGCCGCCAGCCGAGGCCGTGCTGCTGGCAACCGCGCTGCGCGACATGGGATACCGCGACCTCGACATCAACCTGGGCTGCCCGCACCCGCCGGTAGCCCGGCGGCACAAAGGCTGCGGAATGCTGGCAACGCCCGCCTTGCTCAAGGAAATGTGCCAGGCACTGTCGAGGGTGGACGGCGTGCGCTACAGTGTGAAGATGCGCCTGGGCTGGGACGCCCCCGGACAATGGCGCGAGGCGTGGGACGCCCTTGAGCACATTGCGCCCGTGCAGGTGACCGTTCACCCACGCATCGGGAAACAGCAATACCGCGGCGAGCTGCTCCTCGACGAGTTTGGGCAACTGCTGGCGCAGTCACCCTATCCGGTTGTCTATAACGGTGAAATCCGCACTGCCGAGCAACTAAGACGCGTGCATGAGCGCTACCCCCAACTTTGTGGCGTGATGATTGGTCGCGGCCTGGCCATGAGGCCATCGATGCTCGACGAAAGCAAAACGAACTCAGACTGTTACCTGTGTTTTCACCAAGCGTTGCTTGAGGGTGAGGCGGCGCGGCTTACCGGTGGTGAGCACCAACTCCTCGCACATATAAAATCGTTGTGGGAGTGGCTGCTTCCCGAAGCCGACAAGCGGCTGCGCAAGCGTGTGCGCAAGGCCAGCAACATGACAGCCTATCGAGCCGCCGCAACCGAGCTGATAGTGTCGTCGTTGCCCTGAAGCACCTCAAGCCCAGCACTATGAGCGCGCGCGCTATAAATCGAGATAAAACGCCTGGCACAACGAGCGGTAGGCATCGGTGTAGACGGCATGGGCATCCTTGATGGCCACGCGCTCGCGGGTCATGGCTGCCCGTGCCGGGGTGAGTTCCCACAACAGCCGCTTGGGTTCTCTCCCTTCCACCGAGGCGACCTCGCACAAGCGGGCGATGTCCATCGACTGGAACGTGGCATGCTCGATTACCTGCGCCCGCACACTTGCCGGGGTGACGATAGCCAAGCAGCCGGCGGTGGCGAGCAGGTCGCGGGCATGGGCAATGAGCCGGGCATAATCGAGGGTGACGGTGTGGCGCGCCCTGGCGCGGGCCACATCGGGCGACGGGAGGCCATTGACGAAAAACGGCGGGTTGCACACAATCAGGTCATAGCCCACGCCCGTCCATTCGTTGAAATCGGCCTTGGCGGCACGCAGCCGGTGGCTCCACGGCGAGGCGGCAAAGTTGCGTCCGGCCTCTTCCACGCTGGGCGCGTCGATGTCGATGGCATCAACGCAAGCCGATGGGCATCGCTGGGCCACCATCAGTGCAACCACACCGCAGCCCGTGCCCACATCGAGCACACGCCGCGCATCCTGCACCGAGCACCATGCGCCGAGCAACACCGCATCGGTGCCCACGCGCATCGTGCAGGCGCCATGCTCGACAGCGAATTGCTTGAAGTGAAACAAGCCGTCGCCGCGGCACCCGCTGGGTTCATCGCAGGAAGCCCATCCTTCAGGAGGGGGTTGGGGAGGCCTCACGTCAGTCAAGTTTCAGCACGGCGAGGAATGCTTTTTGGGGTACCTGCACAGTGCCGATTTGCTTCATGCGTTTCTTGCCGGCCTTCTGTTTCTCGAGCAACTTGCGCTTGCGGCTCACATCGCCGCCGTAGCACTTGGCTGTGACATCCTTGCGCACCTGTTTCACCGTCTCGCGGGCGATGATTTTGGCGCCGATGGCCGCTTGAATGGCGATGTCGTACTGCTGACGGGGAATCAGCTCCTTCAGCTTCTCGCACATGCGGCGTCCCAGCGTCACCGCGTTGTCGACATGAGTGAGCGCGCTCAACGCGTCCACCTGCTGGCCGTTGAGCAGGATGTCGAGCTTGATGAGCTTCGACTCACGGAAGCCGTTGATGAAATAGTCAAACGACGCATAGCCCTTGCTGATGCTCTTGAGCTTGTCGTAGAAGTCAATTACAATCTCGCCCAGCGGGATGTCGAAGGTGAGTTCCAGCCGGTTGCCGCTGATGTACTCCTGCTTGACCAGCTCGCCGCGCTTGCTCAGGCACAGCGTGATGATGGGTCCCATGAACTCCGACAGGGTGATGATGCTGGCGCGGATGTAAGGCTCCTCGATTTTCTCTATCACCGCCACATCGGGCAGTCCGGCGGGGTTGTGCACCTCGGTGAGGTTGCCTTTCTTGTCCCACACCTTGTAGGACACATTGGGCACGGTGGTGATGACTTCCATGTTGAACTCCCGGCTCAGTCGCTCCTGCACAATCTCCATGTGCAACAGCCCCAAGAATCCGCATCTGAAGCCGAAGCCCAGGGCCACCGACGACTCGGCGGTGAAAGTGAGGGCGGCATCGTTGAGCTGCAACTTCTCGAGCGAGGCACGCAGGTTCTCGAATTCCTCGGGCTCGATGGGATAGACGCCGGCAAACACCATCGGCTTCACCTCCTGAAAGCCCTCGATAGCCTTGTCGCAGGGGCACTCCACATGGGTGATGGTGTCGCCCACACGCACCTCCACCGAGTTTTTGATGCCCGAAATCACGTAGCCCACATTGCCGGCGCTGAGCGTGTCGCGCGGCGAGAGCTGCAACTTGAGCACGCCCATCTCATCGACATGATATTCCTTGGCTGTGTTGACAAACTTCACAAAGTCGTTCTTATGGATAGTGCCATTGAGGATTTTGTAATAGACAATGATACCGCGGAAGGGGTTGAACACCGAGTCGAAGATGAGCGCCTGCAGCGGTGCCTCGGAGTCGCCTTTCGGTGCGGGAATGCGCTCGACGATAGCCCGCATCACTTCGGGAATGCCCACGCCGGTGCGTGCGCTCACGCGCAAGATATCACCGGGGTCGCAGCCCAGCAGCTCCACAATCTCGTCCTCCACCTCATCGGGGTGGGCGCTCTCCATGTCGATTTTGTTGATTACTGGAATGATTTCCAGGCCATTGTCGATGGCCATGTAGAGGTTGCTGATGGTTTGAGCCTGAACGCCCTGCGAGGCGTCTACCACCAGCAGTGCGCCCTCGCAGGCAGCGATGGAGCGCGACACCTCGTAGGAGAAGTCGACGTGGCCCGGCGTGTCAATCAAGTTGAGCGTGAACTGCTCGCCGTCGAGGGCATAGTCCATCTGGATGGCGTGGCTCTTGATGGTGATGCCCCGCTCGCGCTCCAGGTCCATGTCGTCGAGCACCTGCGCCTGCATATCCTTGCCAACAACAGTCTTGGTGTACTCCAGCAGGCGGTCGGCCAGCGTGCTCTTGCCGTGGTCGATATGCGCCACGATGCAGAACTGGCGAATATTTTTCATGCGTCTGATTCCAATATTGCTGCAAAATTAGTGCAAGCCGAGAGAAAACGCAAATTTATTTGCAGTTTTCCGAGGCGCAGCCTGATTTGGCGCGCAGCGCAAC
>JAFSYB010000091.1 GCA_017443765.1 Muribaculaceae bacterium
TCCACGACCTCCTCAAAGGCCACTGCTTGTTTCTTTGTTGCCATAGATGAATGTCAGTTGATTAGTTACACGCGGCAAAGATAACTAATAACGATGACTTTTCATTCACTTTGGCGAAAGTCGTTCATGTCCGTTTCATAAGATTGAGTTGTTCATAAGATTGAGTTGTTTTGCCAACCACGTCAGTAGTTTCTACATTATGAGGTGGGTTCTATAAATTCGTTTTTTGAGCCGCATAGGGGGCAGAACCCACTTTGACCCTCCATCGAGGCTCGGCTAATCGCCCACAAAGTTACTGATTTTAATTTAATTCACAATTACCCCCCCCAATTTTTAACATCCATTAACTTTTAACGATGATTGGGCGACACATAGTCTACCCATAGCCTACCCTCGGGCTGGCCGACCACCAAAGCATCGTGCACATCGCGGGGTTCGACCCGGTAGCCGACGGTTATCGCTGCCGACGGTAACCGAAAAATTGCGCCAGCAGGGAATTGGTGAATCTCGTCATCGCGAGCCATCCGATGGCCATATCACTATTTTTTCGGTTCTGTAACGTTTCGTGTGGGTGAAGCGATTTAGAATCAAGCGCGTAACCTGGTTTTCAGGTTTTGCAATAACCATGACAATAGAAGACAACTTGAACAACCTAAAACTGATGGTCGTTTATGTTAATGCATTACCTGCCTCGGCAGTGAGCCGGCATGTATGACGGCTCTACCTGTTATGCGTCATTCGCGGCTTATGAACCTTTTTTGACTCGGTGGCGAGCCGCCATGTATGACGGCTCTACTGCATTAGCGATTCTTTACCCTTTACCCTTTACCCTTTACTCGTTTCTCGTTTCTCGTTTCTCGTTACTTGTTCACCCGGCGGGTTTTGCCCGCTTTTTCACATTCCCCACACGGTGATGTCGCGTCCGTTGTAGCACTCGGTGCGGTGCCAGATGCGATCGTCCCAGCTCTTGTCGCCCTTGCGGTCGAAGACGATGAAGTGTCCCTCGTCCACCGCGCCGCACAGGTCCATGTACTCCGACGTCTGCCGCAGCCCCTTCTCGATGGTCTTCTGCAGGTCGCCGCGCAGGATTTTCAGCTCCATCACCACGCGCTGCACCGGTCCGCCGTAGCCGTCGGTGAGCGGCTTGCGGATGAGCAGGTCGGTGCGCCGTCGCCCCAGTCCGTACTCGCGGTCGATGTATCCGCCGCCGTTCACCACGCGCTGGAGGAACGCCTGCAACAGCAGCTGCGGGCCAGCCTCGGCGTAGTCGAACCGCCCGATCCACGAGTCGGCGTTCTGGCGGAAGAACTGCTGGAAGTCGAGCAGCATCTTCTCCATGTTCAGGCTGCCGTCGGCGTTCTGGTACCACTGCGGCTGCTGCGTGAGGCCGTCCTGCGTGCTCCAGGTGAGCCCGCGCGGGATAATCTCGCGGTAGATGGCGTTGGCAATGCGGCGCGGCTTGCCCACCTCGCGCTTGATGAGGCCCAGGTCGACGGCGTACTGGATGTCGTCGCTTGGCATCAGGCTGTCGTCGGCCTCGTCAGTGCCGGTGAGGATAGGCTCGATCACGCGGCGCACACGATCCTCGCGCAGCTTGTCGATGAGGATGTCGATGTGCGTGTCGCGGCGGTAGATGATGCGCTCCTGTGCGCGGTACATCATCTCGGGGGTGATGACCACGCTGCGGTCGCGGTTCTCGCGCATCTCATTGGTCACCTCGTTGCCCAGTGCGTTCACGAGCCAGGGCTGTCCCTCGGTGGCCTGCCACACAAAGGGGAAACACTCCTCCTCGAACCGCTGGCCGGTCTCGGCAGTGTGCTGGCCGTAGAGTTCACGGATCTCATCGAGTGTGAAGTCGCCCAAGCGGAGCGACTTGGCCTTGATGTTGAACGCCGAGCCGCCGGTGATGATTTCGCCCGAGGTGGTGTGTATGCGGTAGTCGCGCACGTCGCGCACGCCGCACAGCACCACACTCTGCGGGAAGTGCGCCGGGCGGTCGGCATAGCCGGCACGCAGCTGACGCAGCACGCTCACCAATGAGTCGCCCACTAACGAGTCTATCTCATCGATGAACAGCACCAATGGTTTGGGCAATGCCTCGCACAACTGTGACAAATAACTGGATAGCATGGCATCTATGCCCTCATCTTGCACATTGTCGCGAACCGAGCGAATGTCCTTATCGCCTATCACTTTTATAGTTTCACGAGAGAGCGTGTCGATTGTCGACTTGATTACCCGACCCACGTCGTTGCGGGCGGCCTGACCACCCTCAACGTTGGCATACACGGCGATGTAGTCATCGTGCGCGTTCAGGTAGTCGCGCAGAGCGAGCAGGCACGAGGTCTTGCCCGTTTGTCGTGGGGCGTGAAGTACAAAATATTTAGTCTGACGGATAAGCATCAGAATCTCTTCTAAATCGAAACGGCTTAGCGGGTCGAGCGTGTAGGACAATGAGGGCTTGTTCGGCCCGGCGGTGTTGAAGTAGCGTTCCATAAGTGTTCGGTTTGTAATATCAGGCTACAAAATTAGTGCAAGCCGAGCAAAAACGCAAATTTATTTGCGGTTTTCCGAGGCACCGCCTAATTTGGCGCGTAGCGCAACATTAGTGCAAGCCGAGCGAAAACGCAAATTTATTTGCGGTTTTCCGAGGCACCGCCTAATTTGGCGCGTAGCGCAACATTAGTGCAAGCCGAGCGAAAACGCAAATTTATTTGCGGTTTGCACGCTGGGAAAAATCTGAAATCAATTCTGATAAATTTCCGCCCGCAGGGCGCGACCGCACATACTACGGTTGGCCATCTTCGAGGCCCCGCCGCGGGAGGCGTTGCTTACCCCACGCCACACGCATCTTCGACGCGTGCGCCGTGGGGTTTCATTCACTTTGAGGCCCCCGGCCTCATGCAGACCTACGGCCTGCGTTTCACCAAGCGTGCGGGTGACGACACTCCAAGTCACAGCACACTGCCGCGTAAAACCACGAAGTGCTCGCGACCAAACGGGAGCCCGCAGGACAAGCACACAGCGCAGCAAATCTGCGATTAAACGAGAGCAACCAAGAACTCGTTCTTGGTTGATACTGTGAGAGCGCCGAATGCTGTTGTGGCACAACTACGCAGCATCGTTGATATGACAAATCTTCCCTATTAAAAAATATCCGCTTCAAAACAGTTCGTAATTGAACTATTATTTGTATATTTGCGGCGTTAAAGTTCAAAACACAACTATTATGAATGATATTTATATGCTGCCTGATGGGGTAATCCAGAGCAGGATAGGCAGTCATTTAAAAGGTGCCAGACTGAGACAAAACATTACACAACAAAGCCTTGCAGATTCTTCAGGTGTGTCTGTGTCCTCGCTGAAAAAGATTGAAAAGGGTAAAATCGCCTCTTTCGACTCCCTGTTAAGAGTGTTGCGCACATTGGGGAAACTTGATGTGCTTCAGGCATTGGTAGATGAAGAACCATTGAGTCCAAGCGAATACTACGAAATCGTGCAAGCCAGCGCGGCCAAGCGCCAACGCAAACGTGCCACGAAACGACTTGATAACAGTAATAAGGAGGAATCAGCATGGTAGATGTTGCAAAAGTCAATATGTTTGGCACACCTGTGGGTACCTTTAACTGGGATAATAGGTATGGGATTGCCCGATTTGAATATGACCGCAATTTTGTCGGTCTCGGCTTGGAGCCATCGCCTTTAATGATGCCTGTGCGCGAAGGGAGGATATACTCCTTCACAAATTTAGGCAGGGACACTTTTCAAGGTTTGCCGGGAATGTTAGCAGATTCTCTTCCAGACACTTATGGCAGGGTCTTGTTTGAAAGATGGTTGGCACTGACTGGGCGTACAAGTGGGAATCCCATTGAATCTCTCTGTTTCCTGGGTAAGCGTTGCATGGGAGCGTTTGAGTTTGAGCCTGCTATTGATGTTTCCTACAACCCGAATCTCAAGTTTGAGATTGACCGATTGGTTGAGGTGGCCAAAGAAGCCCTTGCGGAGAAATCATCTTTTTCGGTCAACATGGAAGATGATAAGAAAACTGCTATCGCCGAAATACTCCGTCTTGGCACGTCAGCTGGTGGTCAGCGTGCCAAAGCAATTATTGCCTACAACAAAGAGTCGGGTGAAGTTAGTTCAGGTCAAGTGGAAGCACCAGAAAGGTTTGACTATTACATCATCAAACTTGATGGCGTATCTACCAAGGCCGGATTCCGAGAGACAGAGAATTATGGACGATTGGAATACTCATTCTATAAGCTGGCCAAAGCCTGTGGAATAGACATGAGTGAAAGCTCGCTCATTGAAGAGAACGGACGGGCCCATTTCCTCACCAAACGTTTTGATCGAAAGGCAGGAAAAAAGGTTCACATGCAGACACTCTGCGGTATTGCGCACTTTGATTATCGACTCCATCGAGCATATTCCTATGAGCAGGCGTTTAACGTTATGCGAACTTTGAGGTTGTCTTATTCCGAAGCAGAAGAAATGTTCCGTCGAATGGTATTCAATGTCATCGTTCGCAACCAGGACGACCATACCAAGAATATCTCTTTCTTGATGGAAGAAGATGGGAAGTGGCATCTATCTCCTGCATACGACATGGGATATGCTTACAACCCAAATGGAGGTTGGACTGCCACACACCAAATGTCAATCAATGGGAAGTTCGATGACATCACCAGAAGTGACTTGCTGGCTTTTGCCGCCCAAAATAACATCAAGGCCGCAGCATCAGTCATCGATAATATGTGCGAAGCAGCATCATATTGGGATGAAATGGCCAAAGATTGCGGTGTGCCATCTCATATAATTGATGCAATTAAGCCGGACATGGTGCTAAATTTGTAAACCGCTTATCGCCGACAGGCGATCGGCCAGCCTGCTCAAGATTTCACTCGAATAATCGAATGCTCGATTAGCCGAAGTGGCCTCGGAGCGGACGGAGAGCGGCGGATAGGGGACTGGCCCGGCAAAAGGCAGGCGGTGGGCAGTGAGCGCCGGCGATTGCAGCCAAAAAACCAAACAATGAAAAAACTGCGCTAATATTGCCGCACATAAATAAAAAAACAGTAATTTTGTCATTTGAAACCACAGCGGCGAGTTCGCTCAGTGGGTTTGGCCCGGCAAAACCCCATTGAATCATCGTTGTGCGTCACAAGATTTTATCGACCTCACAGGATAACAACAGGTGATATGTTAGCAACACTACGAAACAATATTCCCAATGCGGTCACAAGCCTTAACCTGGTGTGCGGCACGCTGGCAGTGGTGGCGGCATTTCGCTGCCACGACACGGTGCTGTGCGGGTTGCAAGGCTACCAGGTGGCCTTCCTGCTCATTGCGCTGGGAGCTGTGGCCGACTTTTGCGACGGCCTGGTGGCCCGCGCACTGCACGCCGTGAGCGGCATCGGCCGCGAGCTGGATTCGCTCAGCGACCTGGTGACCTTCGGTTTGGCACCGGCGATGGTGCTCTATAACCTCCTGAACGCGGCCTACCCTGACAATGCCTGGTGCCTGGCGGTGATGACGATTCCACTGTGCGGGGCGCTGCGCCTGGCGCGGTTCAACGTCGACACCGAGCAAACCACCACGTTCAAGGGCTTGCCCATTCCGGCCAATGCCATCTTCTGGATTGGCTATGCGCAGGGGCTGACATCGTTCATGCCGCCGCTGTGGGTGGTGATTGGCATGGCTGTGCTGTTCTCCATCCTGATGGTGTGCAACCTGCGCATGTTCTCGTTCAAGATGCACGGTTTTGGCCTGCGCGAGAATTGGGCACAGTTTTTGCTATTAATAGCGGCAGTAGTGCTGATAGCCAGTTGCGGCCTTGTGGGGCTGAAGTTCACAATCTTTGCCTATTTGTTGCTTTCGGTGGTAAAGAACTGGATCGACCCGTAGCCCGCCACTGCCTCGCCCAAATTGAGCAGCAATCTGGCCTAAGTCACTGATAGAAACAACCTGAACACGTTAACCGACACTCATGCCCAATGTTTAAGCTGCTGTTACTCATCATCCTGTTCATCATCTTATTCCCGATTGTGAAGATGTGGATGCTCAT
Organism: Muribaculaceae bacterium; assembly: GCA_017443765.1. GTDB lineage: Bacteria > Bacteroidota > Bacteroidia > Bacteroidales > Muribaculaceae > Sodaliphilus. The sequence continues at coordinate 6,065 of JAFSYB010000091.1, forward strand.
GCGCCGCGCCCGCAGCAACGTGCGCGAGGCCTTTGAGCGTGCGCGCCAGCAAGCCGGGGCGCAGGACACCGCACGCGGCCAGGCGGCACGCGGCGGCAACTACGACAGCGTGGGTGAGTATGCCGAATTTGAGGAGCTGACCGGAGTGGAACGCGCACCAGCCGACGAGCAGCCCCCCGCCACCACCGAGCAGCAAGTGGTGGATGCCGAATTTGAAGACTTATAAACGATTTATGCCAATGATGAAAAAGACAATCCCTCTGATGATTTTGCTGACTGGTGTGCTGTTGGCGGCGTTTGTCTCGTGCAGCCGCACAACGCCGCTGGAGAAAAGCATCAAGCAGGCCCTGGTGCAGCAGGACACCACGCAGGCACGGTTCGACTCGCTGTGCAGCATCATCACCGCCTCGCCCGACCGCTACAAGGCCTATCTGACCGAGGGTGGCGAGGTGAACGTGGAGGCGCTGGGCAATCTCATCGAGCAAATCGGCTCTGGCCTGCGCCCCCCAATGCACTGGGACGTGGCCCGCTACGGCCTGCGCCAGCTCTCGCTCACCATCTACTTTGAGCGCAGTGGCTCGATGGTGCCCTACGATGCCCCTGGCGGACGCGGGCAGCTCAAGAAAGCGGTGAACGACTTAATCAACTTTTTCCCCACCGGCGGGCAGACCACCATCAACATCGTCAACGACGACATCTACCCCTACAAGGGCTCGATCGACGCGTTTCTCCAGGACCGCGACATCTACGCCAGCACGCAGGGGGTGGGCGATGCCGCGTTTACCGACTTCCAAAAGATTTTCACCCGTGTTCTCCAGGCCCAGCAGCCCGGCAATGTGAGCGTGCTGGTTTCTGACCTGATTTACTCGCCAGCCGACACCCGCGATGTGAGTTTGGAGAAAATATTCAACGAGGAGAACAGCTTGGCAACGAGCATCTTCAAGCAATACAAGGGCAAGTCGATTATCGTGCACCAGCTCATGGGCGACTACAGCGGGAAGTACTACCCCTATAACGGCCAGCCCGTGAACTACCGCGGGCAGCGGCCGTTCTACCTGGTTGTGGTTGCCGACAGCAAGGTGATGAACGCCATGGCGGCCGATGCGGCTTTCGCACAGTTTATGCACCCCGCCGGGGCTGTGAACAGCTACCGCTTCAACCAGGCCGAGCAGGGCGTGGACTACTGTGTGGTGCCCGACTGGAAAGAGAACGCCGGTCGGTTTCGCATCGACCACCGCGACCCATCGCACCTCACCAAATGCGATGGCGACAAGACCACCGGCGTGCTGTGCCTGAGCGTGGCAGCCAACCTGGGCGGCCTGCAAAAGGACGCCCGCTTCCTGGCCGATGCCAAGAACTACCAGGTGAAGTCGATGAGCGGATTCGCGCTCAAGGTGACACCCATCACGCCCGACATGATTACCGGCAACAACAAGGCGTACCTCGAGGGAAAGACGCACCTGCTCACGTTCACCGGCGAGATGCAGGGTCCCCGCGATGAGCTAACCGTGTCGATAGCCAACGAGTTCCCGGCCTGGATTGCCCGCTCGTCGGCCACGACCGACGTCAACCCATCGGCCCCCGACTTTGCCACCACCACGCTGGGCCTGAAAGAGTTGCTCAGCGGCATTGCCAGTGCCTTCGGCACCGGCGGCAACTACACCACCATCACACTGAAATTAGAAAAATAGTGCGGCGCAAGAAGCAAGATGCGCTTTGCGCGCCACGCCAAACCCTTACACGTTTTTGCGTTAGACCCACCCTCCACTTTCCATTCCAATTATGAAAAATCAACATTTAGTTTGCCTATTCCTGGGCATTGCGGTCACCGTGCTTTTCTTTGTGTTCCGTGTTTCGGCCTACGAGAGCATCTATTCGGTGCAGGGATTCAGCGACCAGTTCTTCAATGCCGACCTCTACGATATGATACCGCTGCTCACCATTGTGATACCCTGGGCGGCTGCCGGCATCTACTACTATGCCATCAACTCGGTTCGCTTCGACCGCTGGTACCACTGGCTGGTGGTGCTGGCCGTGGTTATGGTGGTCACGCCCATTGTTGGCTACCTGATCAACAGCAGCAAATTTGATGAATTAGGCGTGAGTTACGTGGCCGAGTCCATCACCTTTGAGCTGGTGAACATGGTGTGGGCGGCCTTGCTCTTTGTGGTTGCCTCGTTCTCCATCCGCTGGTGGAGCAGCAACTGCCGCCACACACCCATTCCCCAGTGAGACAACTTTACTTCATCTATCTGTTTGCGAATTGAATAATTCTAATTACCTTTGCAAACTGATAACTAATATTATCGACAACCCGTTACCCATAACTCGTAACCCATAACCCGTAACTCGTAACCCATAACCCGTAACTCGTAACCCATAACCCGTAACTCGTAACCCGTAACTCGTAACCCGTAACTCGTAGCTCGTAACTCATAACTCGTAACTCGTAACCCGTAGCTCGTAACCCGTAGCTCGTAACTCATAACTCGTAACTCGTAGCTCGTAACTCGTAGCTCGTAACTCGTAACTATCCAACTATGCGTCTATTCTTATTAGCCATCGGTGGCACCGGTTCGCGTGTGCTCAAGTCGCTGCTTATGCTCTCGGCAGCCGGGGTTCGCCCCGTCGACGAGGATGGGCATCCCATCGCCAACCTCGAAATTGTGCCCATGATCATTGACCCTCACCGCAGCAACGAGGACTTGAAGCGCACCGAGGCACTGCTGACCCACTACCGCACAATCCGCAACAAACTCTACGGCAACCAGACCGACGTGGACGGCTTCTTTGCCAACCGCATCGTCACCCTGCGCGAAATCATGAGCGACAGCACCATCCAGCTCTCCGACACGTTCATCTTCAACCTCAACACCGTCGAGCGCGAGAAATTCCGCGACTTTATCGGCTACGACACCATGAACGAAGCCAATCAGGCGCTGACTTCGCTGCTCTTTGCCGACTACCAGCTGGAGAACAAGATGAACATCGGTTTTGTGGGCTCGCCCAACATTGGCAGCGTGGCGCTGAACGAAATCAAGGACAGCGACGAGTTCAAGGCGCTGGCCAACGTGTTTCAGGCGGGCGACCGCATCTTCTTCATCAGCTCCATCTTTGGCGGCACGGGTGCGGCGGGCTTCCCCATTATGGTGAAAAACATTCGCCAGGCCAAGAACCTCGACATCAACAACCGCGACGTGCTGCGCCGCGCACCCATTGCCGGCGTCACTGTGCTTCCTTACTTCAACATCGAACACAACGAGGACCACCGCATCGACAAGGCCGACTTCATCGTCAAGACGCAGAGTGCCCTCTACTACTACAAAGAGACGCTCACCAGCCAGAACGACAGCGAGCTGAACGCCATTTTCTATGTGGGAGACCAGGAGGTGTCGAAGCCTTACGCCTACGACCCGGGCGAGCACGGGCAGCGCAACAAGGCACACCTCATCGAGCTGGTGAGCGCACTGGCGCCGCTCAAGTTTGCCGGCATTGCCGACAACCGCCTCACCGACCCCGACGGCAACCCGCTGCGCACGCTCGCATACGAGTTCGCCTTGGAGAAAGACGAGCGCAACGTGGACTTCCTCACCTTTGGAGCCAGCACACGCCGGCTCATCTACGAGCCAATGGTGAAGTTCCACCTGCTGTTCCTCTATTTGCAGACGGGTTTCAAGGGCATGATTGGCCAGGGGTTCACCGAGGATGCCCCCAAAATCAAGAGCGACTTCACCGCCTCGCAGTTCTACCGCACGCTCACCGACCAGTTCCTGCGCGCCTACGCCGACTGGCTCACCGAGATGCACGACAACAACCGCAGCGTGCAGCTGTTCACGATGGGCGAGCGCGACATGAGCCGCGCCATCCACGGCGTGAACACCCGCAAGGGCACACTGGGCTTCGGACACAAGACGCTCGACAACAACGCGCTCAAGAGCGAAATGAACCGCCTGAGCCGCAACAGCCAGTACACCGCACACACCGTCGAGTTTAAACTCCTCGACCTCTTTAACCGCGCCGCCACCACTTTGGTGCACGACCGCTACGAGAATATCAACTGACAACTCACCCCTGCAAGCTACTAACGACATGAAACGCAAAACATTGGCCATTCTCTTTGTCGGGTGCGCGCTGGCACTGGCGGCACAAGACCACATCCAGGTGAACTACCAAGGCACCACCCCTACCATCAGCGACTTTGCCTGGGCATTCCTTACCTCGCTCGACAACGATGAGGAAGAGTGCGGCGACAAGCCCACCAATGCCATCAAGGCGGCTTGGATTCAACTCCGCGAGGGCAAGCCACTCGACGAGGGCATCGCGCTCACCATCGACAACGCCAACGGATACCTGCTCTATGAGTTTGTATATCAATCCGTTGTGCAGCGAATGGAGATGTGCTATTGGAACGAGAGCGATGGAAAGCACAAGCTGTTTGCCTTCAACAACATGGCAACCCTCGACAATGGCAAGCCCGTGATTACCGAAACCAGCGGTCTCACGTTCTGGCGCTACAACAACGCCACCAAAAAGATGACCTATTGCGCCCCACCGGGATTCGACGTGGAATACTTCGACACGTTCTACGCCCTGCCGCGCACCGGCAAGAACATCACCGTCACCAAGTGGAACGAAAACGGCACAACGCAGGAGAAAACCCTGAAGTGGGACGGACACCAGTTCAAGTTCTGAGCTTTTCCAAAGCCATACTCATTGCGACGAGGAAGTATCAGGGGACACCCGCATAATCATGTGTATCCCTGTCCACCGGGTTGTGAGATAGCCGCAGGAAAAGATCTCGAAGACGGTACACTTGCGAAACCGTGTGTTTAGCGGGTGTACCGCATTATGACGTACTTGCGAAACTCGAGTTATTGCACTGCAAGACTAAAAGGGGCGTATAGCTCATTTTGCAGGATGATTTCACGTAGTAGGTATTCAATAGCTCAAATTGCAGGATGACATTTCGTCAATTCCTCATAGCCGTTTCATTGCCAATTATTATCTGTGCATCGCAGTCTGAAGCATAGTGGA
>JAFSYB010000092.1 GCA_017443765.1 Muribaculaceae bacterium
TCAAGGCCATCAGAACTCTGAAAAACGGGCGAAGGGCCTTCTCCTACTTTAAGTATGGACTTGATGAAATCACATGCTATCTGCTTAAAGGTAAGAAATACAGCAATTTCGACATCTTTAAAATTTTGTCATGTACTTAAGGCCAAATCTACAGTTTCCACCAAATCTTGGCTTTGTAAGGGAATGTGCGGCACTCGTCGAAGAGAGTGCCGCACTGTGTGCTAAGCGGCACCGTGGATCGCACTTCGGAGATGTGCGGTCGTGGCCGATACCACAACTGCATATCTACGACAGCCGTTAGGGCCGCACTGTCCACACAGTGCGACCAGTTCTTCGAACTGGCACGCACAATGTGTTTGAATAAAATGCTGGCTCTGTAACGTTTTGGTGAACAGCTTGGAACTCACACACGTGTCCCATGCTTTTAATCATGCGGAAATGTGATGTAGGAATATTTTAAAGACAACTAAGACAACTTAGACAACTTTTTATCATGTTGTTTTATCTTGTTATGGTTGTCTTCATTATCATTCTGTCCTGAAGCCACACTCCGCTCCACAAATGGCGGCATAGCATGAATCTACCCATACAATACGTTATAGGGCCAAAATGCTCACGCTCGCAAGGCTTTGAGGTAGGAATATTTTAAAGACAACTTAGACAACTTAGACAACTATTACAACTTTTTATCATGTTGTTTTATGTTGTTATGGTTGTCTTCATTATCATTCTGTCCTGAAGCCATACTCCGCTCCACAAATGGCGGCATAGCATGAATCTACCCATACATTCCGTTATAGGGCCAAAATGCTCACGCTCGGAAATGCGAACAAGTTCTCATTTCTCTCGCTTAATCGCATTTTTCGCATATCATCAGGTGTCCTCCTGAAAACTATTAAGGCCACTATTTATGACGAATTCCTTAATCGCCACAATGGTTACGAGCTGCCCGCATATCGTTAATTATATAAAATTCACATCGAATTATAGTTAAGCATATTTAAATGAAATTATTTGAAATGATTATCGAAAAACTTGATATAAAATGAAATTGCGACTTTTTTGGAAAAAGCCATAACTTTGCAGCCGAGATTCGGAGGAAGCCGAAAATCCCGAAAAGAGTAGGCGTGAATGATGGTACAAATATAATTGAACGAAATCACAGACAAATTAAAAGAGTTGCCCTTGTTCAACTTTTCGCTTGGCTCAAAGGAACTTTTCCACAGCAACTTTTTGGCTTGGCTTGGTGAAAACCAAGCCACACGACACGTGTTTCTTGAACTCATCAATCTCATATTGAGGAAAAAGGGTTTTGAAAATAGAGTTAATTGGATAGACGAATTCAAAAACAAATCTGATTTGTATATCTTCCGACGCGAGTATAAGCATTTTGATTTATGCATCTTGCACAAAAAGGGCAAGAGCGGTATTCCTGTGTTTATTCTTGAGAACAAAGTCAAGAGTATTCCCACTTTTGAACAACTAAACAAGTATTCGCAGAAAATCACAGAATACCGCAAAAGAAGCAAATGGAACACCGATAAAACGACTTGTGTTCTTCTTACCTTGATAGAGGATTTCCAAGACAGACACATAGTTGAAGAAAGCAAATGGATTGTTGTGACCTACAACGAGTTGGCAGAATGTCTCAATCAAATACACTTCAATCAAAATTCTTATCTTCATTATTTAATTGACGACTATCGCTTATTTATCAACTTGCTCTGCGAACTAAAAAATACATACACAACATCAGACAAATACTTACTGGAATCGAAAGTTGCAAATCAACTAAGCGAGATTCGAATCGTTGACCTCGCACAAAAACTCAAGACAAGCAAACTTTGTGATGAGTTGCAAAAACAATTAAAGGCAAAGATTGCAAATCGTGAAAAAGACCATCAACTATATTGGATACTAATCCAATCACATAAAATAATGAAGATTGGAGTTGGCTATTCCAATAAAAGTGCCCTGCTTGATGTTGTCATCTACTTAGATGATTGTAACATTTGTGACATTCTCAAAAAGAAAGATAACATCAACACTCTGCACATTCAAATACAAGGCAACCAATACCGACATGCATACGAATTCGAAATAAACAACGAACAACTAAAAGAGTTCAATAGTAATAAGGCTAGAAGTGAGCAATATCGTTCAATAGTAAAAACTATCGCAGACAAACAAGTAAAACAATTTGACCAAAATTTAAACAATACCACAAATAATCTCGAATGTTGGTTAAACCATTCATCTAAAATGAATGGTAGCGTTCTGGAAAGTGCCGCTATTTCTGCCGATTACAATAGCTTCAAAGCGAGCAAAGATGGCCGCCATTCTTTATTTGTCTATAAGTATCTAAAAATCAATAAAGAAACAACAATAACAAGTCTTGCACAATTTATCGTTGAAGACTTACAAGGTCTGCAGCTTTCATTATTAGCATCCTAATTCCATCAAAGACCCAATATCTCTTTCTGTCATACCCATTGAATAAATAACAAATTTCATTTATGATACGTTTCAGACGATTAAATTATCTCAACATGTCATTGCGCGGAATAATGGAGCATGAGAATTCCACGCTGTTAGAATCTGCTGACAAAACAGTGAACGCACTCCTTTCAGCGAGAGACTCGGTGCTGGATCTGTTACCAACAGCTAAAAGCCAATTGCCGCAAAGCATCAATGAGATGACAACCCAGCAATCCGAAGCAAATCTGCTTTATTATCTGCAGCTGCGCTCACTCTATGCATTGAGCGATAGGCTGTGGAAGTTGCTTGATGATAAATGCCGTGCCCTTGCTGAATGTACAAGAAAATGGGCTGCCAATGGCCATGATTCTGACGGCAAACTTGATATATACAATTTAGAAGATGAAGCAAACACTACTATCAACATCATCTCCATTATTGTAAATGATTATCCTGAACTGACCAACAATAGTTCGACTGATTTATTGAGGATTCATCTACGATATAATCATAATGAAGCTATCAAACATATTTTTCACACTTTGCTTGTACTACCTCCTGATTGGGTTTATTCTGATTTAATTGAAATTTTATCTTCTCATCGTTTAAGAGATAAAAAGCTATTGAAGGATGTTCTTGCTGCTGATATTCCTAATCCCGAGGATTCAATAATTGGCAAACTACTACAAGAAAAGGAAGAAGGCTATTGATTCTCAAGAATTTCTGGAAACGGACAATAATCTGAACCTTACTTGTCCCAATCTTGCTACGCTCTTGATTGACAATAAACAAATTAAAACAATATGATTATGAACAAGATCTTATTTAAATTCCTACTGCTTGTCGCGATAGCGGCGGCAGCCCTGCCGGCGGTGGCCTACGACTTTATGCTCGACGGTATCGCCTACAACATCAATTCCGACGGCGAGTCGGTGACGGTGACGTACGAGAGGGAACCTGATTCCTCAAATAATTGGATATCCTATGCCAATGCTTCCGGCTCGCTTACCATTCCCGGCTCGGTGACATACAACGGCAAAACCTACACGGTGACCTCCATCGGCGAAAATGCCTTCCGTGGCTGTAGCGGCTTCACCGGCTCGCTGACGATTCTATACTCGGCGACAGCCATCGGTGACGATGCATTCTATGGTTGCACAGGTTTCACGGGTCCGCTGTACATCCCCAACTCGGTGACCAAGATCGGCATCCAAGGCTTTGGGGGCTGCACCGGTCTCACCTCGCTGAACCTCGGCAACTCGTTGACCGAAATCGGAAGCTATGCTTTCTCCACTTGCACGAGCCTCACCGGGCCGCTGAACCTCCCCGAGTCGTTGACCAAAATCGGCAGGGCCGCCTTCCATTCCTGCGGTTTCACGGGCACGCTGACCATTCCCCAAAACATCGAAGTCATCGACACTGCCGCTTTCTATAATTGCAAGGGCTTCACCTCGCTGAACCTCGGCAACTCGGTGACATCTATCGGTACCAGCGCTTTTGGGTGTTGCTCTGGCTTAACGGGTCCGCTGAACATCCCCAACTCGGTGACCAGAATCGGTAACAATGCCTTCTATGGTTGCACTGGCCTCACCGGGCCGCTAACTATCCCCAACTCGGTGACCAAGATCGGCATCCAAGGCTTTTGGGGCTGCACCGGTCTCACCTCGCTGAACCTCGGCAACTCGTTGACCGAAATCGGAAGTTTTGCTTTCTCCGCCTGCACGGGTCTCACCGGTCCGCTGAACCTTCCCGAGTCGTTGACAAAAATCGGCAGGGGCGCCTTCCATTCCTGCGGCTTCACCGGAACGCTGACCATTCCCAAAAACATCGAAGTCATCGACACTGCCGCTTTCTATAAGTGCAAGGGCTTCACCTCGCTGAACATCGGCAACTCATTGACTGAAATCGGACGCTCTGCATTCTCAACCTGCACCAGCCTCACCGGTCGGCTGAACCTCCCCGAGTCGTTGACCAAAATCGGCAGGGAGGCCTTCTATTCCTGCGGCTTCACTGGCACGCTGACCATTCCCAAAAACGTCACTGTTGTCGACACTGCCGCTTTCTATAATTGCAAGGGCTTCACCTCGCTGAACATCGGCAACTCGGTGACCACCATCGGCAGCCATGCCTTCGATGGCTGCACCGGCCTCACCGGTCCGCTAAACCTCCCTGAGTTGTTAACTAATATAGGCGACTATGCATTCTATCAATGCCGCTTCACGGGGTCGCTGACCATCCCCAACTCAGTTACATCCATCGGCAACTATGCTTTCGGTTTTCAGAATCGTGATATCGGTTTCACCGGTTCGCTAATTATCGGCAACTCGGTAACAACCATCGGCAACTATGCATTCTGTAATTTGAATGGAGAAGGTGGCTTCACCGGCTCGCTGACCATCCCCAACTCAGTTATATCCATCGGTGAAGAAGCTTTCATTGGCTGCCAAGGTTTCACTAGCCTTACCATCGGCAACTCGGTCAAATCTATCGGCAGAAGTGCATTTTCAATCTGCACCGGCCTCACTGGTCAGCTAATCATCCCCAACACGGTGAATAATATCGGTTACGCAGCATTCAATGGTTGCGCTGGTCTCACCGGCTTAACCATCGGCAATTCGGTGACTAATATCGGAGACTATGCATTCGGAGGATGCACTGGTCTCACCGGCTCGCTGACCATCCCTGTGTCGGTGATTAATATCGGAGACTGTGCATTCGGAGATTGCCGATTCACCTCACTAACAATCCCTGAGTCCGTGACATCTATCGGAGAGTATGCTTTTTACAATTGCAGACTAAACTCCATTTATAACCATATAAACCACCCCTCTGACGTATCTTTATCCAATAATGTATTTTATAACGTTCCAACAAATAATTGTATTCTTTATGTAACCCCTGGCCGCGTGGAAGAATACCGTGCAGCTAATCAATGGAAAGATTTCAGTCGAATTTTAGAAGGAGACTGGATATTAACAGCCACCAGTTTAATATTGAATAAGTCTTCATTGACTATCAACCAGCGAGATAGTGCCATACTCGTCGCAACGATTTTACCTTATGATGCCAGCGTAAATACCTTACTATGGGTTTCGAGCAATCCTTCAGTAGCCACAGTAAATCAAAACGGCATGGTAACCGCTGTTGGTGGTGGAAGTGCCACTATCATAGTCTCCACAACTGATGGATCGTTTTTGAGTGCCTACTGCACGGTAACGGTTATTCCTGGTGTATCCAATATCACGCTGAACAAGCCCAACACATCTATTTATATTGGCGGTTGTGAGACCCTCACAGCAACTGTTCTGCCCGAGAATGCTTTCAACAAGACGCTGCGGTGGAGTTCGAGCGACACCACCGTGGCGAGTGTGGACCAAAACGGAGTAATCACTGGCAACAGAGTGGGTTCTTCCTTAATCACCGCCACCGCCACCGATGGCAGCGGCGTGACGGGTTCGTGCCAGGTGACCGTGACGGGAGTGACCCACATTGCCCTGGACAACCAGTCGATGTATGTGACCGGTACCGCGACGCTCACGCCCGTCATCACCCCCGCCGATGTGCTGGTGAAGACCGTCAGCTGGTCGTCGAGCAACCCGACGGTGGTGAGCGTGGACCAAAACGGCGTTGTCACCGCCAACAAAATCGGCACAGCCACCATTACCGCCACCGCCACTGATGGCAGCGGTGTGACGGGTTCGTGCCAAGTGACCGTGACGGGCATCACCAACCTGCGCCTGAACAAGTCGGCCACCTCGGTCTATGTGACCGGAACCGAGCAGTTGGTGCCCACGTTCACGCCCGACGACGTGCTGCTGAAGACGCTCACCTGGCACACCAGCGACCCGGCCGTGGCCACCGTGGACCAGAACGGCCTGGTGACCACACGCATGCTGGGCACGGTCACCATCACCGCCACCACCACCGACGGCACCAACCTGAGCGACCGCTGCGTGGTGAGCGTGTCGGGCATCAGCCATGTGCAGCTCAACAAGTCGCAAACCGCCCTGTATGTGGGCGGCGGCGAGACGCTGACGGCGACCATCACCCCCGCCGATGTGCTGGTGAGCGAACTCACCTGGACATCGAGCGACCCGGCCGTGGCCACCGTGGATCAGAACGGCCGCGTGACTGCACGAGCCGAAGGCACGGCGACCATCACCGTGACCACCACCGACGGCACCAACCTGAGCGCGACCTGCCTGGTGACCGTGGTGCCGCAGTATGCACTGTCGGCCGCCGCACTGACGCACACGCGCGGCGAAGATGCCGCAGTGGCCGACCTGGCCGTGGACATGATTAACAAGGAGGCCATCTCGAACCTGCAGTTTGACCTGCGCCTGCCGCAGGGCGTGACCATGCGCAAGCAGATGGGGCTGCTCTACGACGTGACCCTGGACGACGCCCGCAAGACGCGCAACCACAGCGTGAACATGACACAGCTCGCCAATGGCGACTATCGCGTGGTGGTGGCATCGCCACAGAACAAGGAGCTGAAAGGCAACAGCGGCACACTGGTGCACATCGGCGTGACGCTGGAGCAGTACCATGCCGCTGGCGACTCGCTGGTGAGGTTGCACAACATCACCTTTACCGAGGCCGACGAGACCGAGCACCTGGTGGACGAAGCCACGTCGACGGTGCGCCTGTGCTACGTGCTGGGTGACGCCGACGCCGACGTGCGCGTGGACGCCGCCGACTACACCACCACGGCACTGCACATCATGGAACGCCCCACCCTGCGGTTCTACAAGGACGCAGCGAATGTCAACGACCGCGACACCATCATCAATGTGACCGACCTGACGGGCATCGTGAACATCGCCCTGGGCATCCGCGCGGGCGAGGTGCGCTACGCCCCCAGGGTGGATGGCGACGATGACGCAAGCGGGAGCGACATCGCCCTGACGGCACAGCCGGCCGGCAGCGTGATGGAGTGCGTGCTGACCAACGACATGGCCGTGGCGGCCATGCAGCTGGATGTGGAGCTGCCCCACGGCGTGACCGTGGAGCGCGCCGAGGTGGTGGGCCGCGCCGCACGCCACGAGGTGACGGCGGGCACACTGGCCGACGGCCGCGTGCGCCTGCTGGTGAGCTCGTTCAGCAGCCGCGACATCGCCGCCGGCGACGACTGCGTGCTGCGGCTGACGCTGGCCGGCAACCAGTCGCGAGGCATGGCGCACGTGAGCAGCATCACCCTGGTGGAGCGCGACCTGACAACGCACCATGCCGACGACCTGTGGGTGCCGCTGGGCACAACGGCCCTCGACGACCTCACCGCCTGCAACGAGGTGCGCATCTACGCCCTCGACGGCGCCATCGTCATCGAAAGCCCCGTGGCCGGCACGGCACAGCTGATCCAGATGAACGGCATCGCCACGCCGCTGCGCGTAGAGGCCGGACGCAACGTGTACCCAATGGACACCGACGGCATCGCCATCGTGAGATTCGGTGCAAAAACCGCAAAAGTGAGATTTTGAACCAACGAACTAATCAATCCACCCCAAAAGCCCCTCCTTCAGGAGGGGTTTGGGGAGGACAAAATATAACAAAATGAAACAACTGATTATACTTTTATGCCTTGCAATGGCACTGGGCAGTGCTGCCCGCGACAGACTCTATGTGGAGAGCTTCAGCATCAACACGGGAGAAACCATCCAAATGCCCATCCTGATGGACAACGACACCACCTACTGTGCGTTCCAGACCGACCTCTACCTGCCCGAGGGGCTGGAGGTGACGGTGGAGGACGATGAATACTTCATCGACCTCACACACCGTGCGAGCGGCAACCACATCGTGTCGGTGTTTCCGCAGGAAGACGGTGCGCTGCGCATCATGGTCACCTCGCAGTCGGCTGTGGCCCTGTCGGGCAACAGCGGCGCGGTGGCGATGGTCGAAATCACGGCATTGCGCGACATCAGCAACGGGCTGGTGGAGCTGAGAAACAGCCTCACCGTGGAGAGCACGGGGAAGAAGCATGACCTGGACAACGAGTTGGCGGTGGTGAACGAGGCCAGCAACAGCCTGCGCGGCGACGTCAATGGTGACGACCGCGTGGACGTGGCCGACATGAACATGGTGATCAACATCATCCTCGGCAAAGCCCAGGCTTCGGACTTCCCCGGACAGCCCGACATGGACAACAGCGGCCAGGTGGACGTTGCCGACATGAACACCATCATCAATATCATCCTCGGCAAGGAGTGAGGAGCAGCACGCTGGCGCCGAAAGGGCGAGACAGAAGAACATAAGCTTTTGACTTGGTTTGGATTAAGAAACATAAGGCTTCGCGCCTCGGATAGAATAACAAATTCAAGTTACGCAAGTACGTAATTCCAGTCTATAAAGGTGGGCGAGATGCTTAGTGTCAGACAAAACGCATCGGAGATGCAGGCGGGTCGGAGACCCGACACTGTGTTAAAGACCATGCAAGACCCTCGGAGAGGGTCGCAGCTTGGTCAAAAGCGGATGATAAAAATGTGCCTCGAAGAGGAACTTTGTGCTGGCAATCAGAGCCTTTCTTACTTCAAGAACTTGAGTTATTCAGATTTAATTCAAAATTTACACAATCGCAACATTAAAACTTTTCCGCTGTGAAAATTTTGAAATCAATTCTGATAAATTTGCTGCGCTGCGCTTGCCCTGCGGGCTCCCGTTCGGTCGCGAGCACTACGTGGTTCCGCCCGCAGGGTGCGGCTACTCCGAGTCACAGCACGCTGGCGCGTGGAAATTATTCAAAATTTTATCCAGAATTACACAATCAATATAATAAAAACTTTCCGCTGTGAAAATTTTGAAATCAATTCTGTATAATTTGCTGCGCTGCGCTTGCCCTGCGGGCTCCCGTTCGGTCGCGAGCACTACGTGGTTCCGCCCGCAGGGTGCCGCTGCTCCGAGTCAAAGCACGCTGGCGGCGGGCGGCACGAGCGAAAAGGCAAAACGACAGAGAGCGAGACTGCGTCTCGCCATACGCCAACAAGGCTGCGCGTGGCGGTGTTATGCCGACCTATCGCCGACAGGCGATAACCACGGTGAAAACCCCGCCATGACAGGAGCGCAGCGTCTGAATGGTGGGGGAAGCAGGGCAATGTGTAGCGGTGTTCCTCGGCGAGGAACACAACGCCGGCGCGTGGAACCACGAAGTGCTCGCGACCGAACGGAAGCCCGCAGAGCAAGCGCAGCGCAGCAAATTATTCAAAAATTGCATTTTTTTTCATTTTTTTATGGTAAACTCAATTAATTATGAATATGAAACTACATTTATCTCCCATTGCCAAGCGATGGCTTGTGGTGCCGTTGCTTGTCATTGCCACAATGAGTGTGGCACGTGCAAGTGTGAAAATCGGTGACTTGTATTACGAGCTGAACACATCGACCCGAACAGCTGCTCTCACCTACGAGAACAAGACCACCACCAACTATGCGTCGCTGCCATCGGATTTGGTAATACCCTCGACAGTGACCTACAGCGGACTGTCGTACACTGTCACCTCGATTGAAAACTATGCATTTGCCAACTGCACATCAATAACAAGCATTACCATTCCCGCCACCATCAAACAAATTGGCACTACCGCTTCGGGCGATAGCTCTTCTGAATATCATAAACTGTCGTTTTACAAGGCCACGGGTTTAAAAAAAGTAGTCATTGAAGATGGTTCAACCACATTGATATTGAGTGCCCGCTTTATTGCTTCATCTAACGCTGAGGGGAAAGGGGCGTTTGGTTATTCTCCGCTTGAAGAAGTGTATCTTGGCAGAAACATATCCTATAATGAGGTGAAAAGTTCGGTGAATGATTACTCATTTGCTTCACACCCGTCTTATTATGGATATTCAGCGTTCTACAACCAGTCTAAGCTTGTGAAAATCACCATTGGTGAATCGGTAACCGAAATTATTCCATACCTTTTCTATGAAAATACGTCTTTGACTGTGACCACCCTGCCGCACGTCAAGACCATTGGAGATTGGGCGTTTGCCAATTGCACAAAGCTTGCGACACTTAATCTGGGCGATGCAATAACCAAAATAGGAAATTCAGCTTTTCGTGAATGTAACAGCATCACCAAACTCACTTTCCCGAACACGTTAAATACCATTGGGAGCAACGCTTTCAATGGTTGCACCAGTGTCACCGAGATTACCGTAGGAAGTGGATTGACCACCATTGGCGCATCGGCCTTCTATGGGTGCAGCTCATTCACAGCCCTCATTCTTCCGGACCAATTCACGACAATGGGCGCATCGGCATTCGAAAACTGCACGAAGCTGACCATCGCCAGGTTGGGACAATCAATCACAGCAATTCCCGCAAGAGCATTCAAGAATTGCACATCACTTTCCGAGATGACCATCCCCGGCACGGCCACATCGATTGGCAACCAGGCCTTTTACAACGACAGCGGTCTCGCGATGGTGACCATGAACGAGGGGCTGGAAACCATTGGCGACGAGGTGTTTTGGAACAATTCGGGAATCATGCGATTCATCATTCCCGGCACCGTCACCTCAATAGGCAAGAATTGTTTCTATGGCTGCACCAATGTCACCTATCTGATTCTTCGTGACGGGCAAAACGCCCTAACGATTAACAACGCAAGCTGCAGAAGCTCGATTATTGATGCAAAAACCAGCAACTCAACCATAACGAACAGACACAATGATTATTTCTACGATTGCCCCATTCGTTTCCTGACATTAGGGCGCAATTTAAGATACGCCTACGAAGACGGCGAGGAGATCTATGATTGGAACGGTTCATCTTTTACAAAGGTGACACGCGCCTCCGCTCCTTTTATCAACAAGACGGAATTGCGCTCGGTGACCATAGGCCCCTATGTCACGTACCTTTATCCTCATCTGTTTGAGGGGTGCACCGAGTTGGCCAATCTGACAATGGGTCCCAACATTAAAAGCATATACTCCTATGCTTTTAAGAATTGCGACAAACTCACAAGCATAGATTTCCCCGTGACACTCCAACTGATTGACAACTATGCTTTCCACCACTGCAATACATTAGCCTCCACAACATTTATTGAGACGTCGGACAGAACACTTAGCATCAACAAGGGTGCTTTTAAAAATTGTGTGGCTCTCCAACAGGTCACTTTCCCGGGCAACCTAGTTAGCCTGGGAGAATCAGCTTATCAATCATGTATTGCACTGCATACCACGATTTTCAATAATTCCACTATTCCCGACAACCAGCTGGTTTTAAACAATTACGCGTTCTCGGGATGTTCAACTCTACAGACAGTAAGATTTCCAAACCATCTTTACAAAATTCTCGACTACGTTTACGAAAAGTGTCCCAGTTTACAGGAGCTTAGTTTTCCGGCCAATCTTATTTCAATAGGAAACTATGTTTTCGCAGACACGAGATTCCTAACAAACATTCAGTTTGAGGATTCAAATCAGCCCATCACTGTTGGGTATGGAGCAATAGCAGCAGGAACAACCAATACTTACTCCGAAAAGCAACCGCTATTCGGCAACTCAAGTCTTTCCTCACTCTATATTGGCCGAAATATCACATACAATGCCGTAGGCACGAACGGCTACTCTCCATTTTACAATCAGACTTGGCTCACCGACGTGAGATTTTCCCAAGCGGGCACGGTGACTTACTGCCATGATTATCTATTATACTATGTCAATAAATGCCAACAGCTTCTGCTGCCCGAGAGCCTTCAGTCGATAGGCAATTACACATTTTCAAACATGAGCCAGCTTTCGGGAATCACTATTCCCAATAATGTCTCATCAATAGGCGTTTATGCTTTCTCCTGTGACAAATTACTAAAGTACGCCAAGCTCTCCACCGGGTGCTCCTGGCTGAAAGAGGGCGTGTTTAGTGGTTGTGACGTGCTTGAATCCATCACCATTCCTCCTGTGGTGACACAAATGGACACCAGGCTGTTTGCCAACTGCAAAGAGCTGGCCACCGTTACCTTTGAGGGTGGTTCCGACCTTATTCAAATGGGATTTGGATGTAGCGATTCGCAATATGGTTTATTCTACGATTGTCCGGTGGTGACCTTGAATCTCGACCGCTGGCTGTCGTACGACACGCAAATCTATATGCACGCTCCTTTCGAATCTATCGCCACACTCAAGAATCTGAACATTGGTGCAAACGTGGGGGTCATCGACAAATATATGTTCTGCTACTGCACCGGACTTGAAGAGGTGTATCTGCCCGACAATATCGAATCGGTTGGATTATGGGGGTTCCGTGGCTGCACAAGCCTGGAAAAAGTGCGGTTCAGCCAAAAACTGAGACAAGTGGGCGATTATGGATTCTCGGGTTGCACCATGCTTGACAATGTTGTTTTTCCCGAAAGCATGACCTCGGTTGCCGACTATAGTTTTTCGGACTGCACTTCGCTGAAGAAACTGGACTTGGGGAATAAGTTGCAAATTATTGGCCCCGCCGCATTCAAGAACGACACAGCACTCGATGGAATCATCATTCCCGAAACGCTCTACGGTCTTGGCGTTGAGTCGTTTGCCAACTGCACGTCGCTGCCTAATGTGACCATTCGAGCCATTTCATCTGTTGGCAAACAGGCATTTGAGAACTGCACTGGTTTGGAGTGGGTGTCATTAAGCGACAAAACCACATCGCTCGGCCAAAACTCATTCAGTGGCTGCACCGGCATAAAGTGGGTGAAATCCTATGCAGAATTTCCGCCAGAAGGTCTTGTCAATTTCCCTGAAAGTGTGGTTTCGACGGGCACACTTTATGTTCCCCAGTATTCCATTGATTACTACAGGTATTCGCCAACGTGGGAGAATTGGTATCGGATTGAACAAATCAACGACATTGCGATAACCTCGGTAACAATCAACGAAACAGAGGCCATCATGAATGTGGGCGATAACGTTCAGCTCACGGCCACGATATTGCCCGCCAATGCGACCAACCAGGTATTGACATGGGCGTCGAGCAATCCTGATGTGGCTACTGTGAACCAGAACGGAATGGTGACAGCATTATCGCAGGGCACGGCAACCATCACCGCCACCACCACCGATGGCAGCCATCTCTCGGTCGCCTGCGCTGTCACTGTGAAGTCAGTACCCGTTACCTCGGTGACTGTGAGTCCATCCTCGTTGATACTGCAAGTTGGCGGCACGCAGCAGCTCACCGCCACCGTGCAGCCGAGCAACGCAACCAACCCCAATGTGTCATGGGATTCGAGCAACCCGATGGTTGCCACTGTTGATGAGAGTGGTGTGGTTACCGCCAAGGCCGCCGGCACAGCCACCATCACCGGCACAGCCCAGGACGGCAGCGGCAAGAAAGGCAACTGCACCGTGACCGTGACAGCTGGCGGAACGGACAACCTGCCCAGGCTGACCGCTCCCGAACTCACGTTCACGCTGGCCGACGCTGGCAAGGTGAAGGAACTGCCGCTCACGCTCACCATGCCCACCGGCGGCAACTACACCAACATCGAAGTGCACCTCACCTATCCCAACGGCGTGAAACCCGCCCGCGTCAATACCAACGACATCGGCGACCTCTGCCTGGACTACGACGACGGGTGGTGGACCGAAGCGGGCAGCGGTGTAACGATGGTGGGCCGGCCCAAGTCGCCCTGCGTGAGCTTCACCGACAACTTTGATACGCCAAGCAACTGGCCCACCTACACCATCGTGGGAGCCAACATGACCCAAACCGCCAACACGGCCAACCCCAACCACGTGCTCACCGTGTACGTCACCGTGGATGAGGCCAACTTCAGCAAGGGGAACCGCGACATGCTGGCATACGTGAAGTACACCGACACCAGCAACCGGTCGTACTCATTCGGCAACTGGGACCAGTACGACTACCTGACCACGTTCCACTTCGGCGGAGCAATTCGTGGCGATGTGAATGGCAATGGCGTGGTGGATGTTGATGATCTGAACATCGTCATCAACATCATGGTGCGCAAGGCTACGCTCGACAGATGGCCTGCCGCCGACCTCGACGCCAATGGCGTAGTGGACGTGGACGACCTGAACCACGTCATCAACATCATGGTGAAAAAGGAGTAGAAGAAGTGAGCCTTGACGCTTATCGCGCAAGTCTGCAATGTGCAATTAGTTCTTTCAGTCTTAGAATCACATGAAAAGGTGTCTTATTGTATTGCTGTTCGCGGTGATGGCGGCAGCGGGATTCCAGGCACAGGCCGGGCTCCAGGGTGATGTGAACACCGACGGCTACATCGACATCGATGACGCCAACATCATCATCAACATCATGCTGCGCAAGCTGCCCACCGGCGGTGCGCAGGCCGACCGCGCCGATGTGAACCGCGACGGGGCCATCGACATTGACGACGTGAACCTGGTGGTCAACTTCATCTTGCACAAGGCCACACCAACCACCGACGAGGTGGATGCGGGCGTGTACCTGGGCATCGTGGGGTTCAACCAGCAACTCTACCGCAAGGAGATTGCCCTGCTCGACAACCGCACACGACCGGAGTTTGACGCGTTTATCGACGGCTTGACGATGAACAGCGGCACCCTGCTCTACTGGGCAGCGGACAACGCGCTGAGTATGCTCCAGACGGGGCCAGTGCCCAAGAACCTCGCCCATGTGGTGATGGTCACCTTTACCGACGGCCTGGACCAGGGGTCGCTGATGATGAACACCGGCTACAGCACCACCGACCAGTACCTGGCGGCACTGCGCAGCCGCATCAACGGCGGCATCAAGGGCAAAGCGTTGAAATCCTACGCCATCGGCATACGCGGCAACGACGTGACCAACAACACGCTGTTCGCCCACAACCTGCAGCAGCTCGCCAGCCCCACGGGTTGGTGGACCGAGGTGACCGACATGGCCGATGTGGCGGGGAAGTTCGACGGGGTGGCGACGATGGTGAACCACGTGAGCAAGTCGCAGGACATCGCCTTGCGCATTCCCGGGCTGGGCAATGGCACAAAAGTGCGGTTCACCTTCGATGGCGTGCTCGATGCCCAGTTGTCGCAGTTTTACATCGAGGGCACGTTCAACCTGCCCGACCGGTCGCTGCGCAATGTGCGCTATTCAGGCGTGAGCAGCACGTCCGGGTCTACCATCCAGGGCGTGCAGGACGGCATCTTCGTCACCTTCAAATTCACCGACACACGCATTGGCGATGAACCCATCGAACTGCGTCATGTCAACGAATGGTACTACGTGAACAGCACCGGCACATGGGAGCAGAACAGTGAGTTCAACCCATCGGAAAACCTCGACGTGACAGTCACCCCCAACGGCGTGCTGGTGTTTCTGGTGCTGGACTGCAGTTCGTCGCTGGGCACCGACTTCCCGAAGCTGAAGGAGGCCGCAAAAGCGTTTGTGCGCGGCCTCACCAGCGAGGTGCTGTCGCCCACCTACACCGTGGGCGGTGTGACCTTTGAGATGGTTGCGGTGGATGGCGGCACTTTCGACATGGGTCACAGCGGCACGAGCGGCGAGGCCGACGAGTTGCCGGTGCACCCGGTCACCGTGGGCGACTTTGCCATTGGCCGCACGCCGGTCACGCAAGCCCTGTGGCAGGCGGTGATGGGCAGCAACCCCAGCAAGTTCGCCGGCGACCCGAACCGACCCGTGGATAATGTGAGCTGGAACGACTGCCAGACGTTTATCAGCAAGCTGAACGCGCTCACCAGCCAGGCGTTCCGCCTTCCCACCGAGGCCGAGTGGGAATATGCCGCCCGGGGCGGCAACAAGGCGATGGCGACCGCCTATGCCGGCGGCAACAACTTAAACACGCTCGGATGGTTTGGCGAAAACAGCGACAACACCACCCACCCCGTGGGGCAGAAACAGGCCAACGAGTTGGGACTGTACGACATGAGCGGCAATGTGTGGGAGTGGTGCTCGGACTACTACAGCAGCAGTTACTACAGCATATCGCCACGCGAAAACCCAACCGGTCCGTCGAGCGGTTCCTATCATGTGCGGCGCGGCGGCAGCTGGGACAGCGCCGACACCGACTGCCGCGTGGCAAACCGCGACAACTACGGCTCCACGTTCCGCAAGAGCATCAACGGCCTGCGGCTGGCGATGTGAAAGGCGAGACGAGCTACCCGCTGGCTGAGAGGCGGCAGGGGGGACGAGACTGCGTGTCGCCACACGCCAACAAGGCTGCGCATGGCGGCTGCACGCTCAACAAGCGTTGCTACGTCGAGTCATGCACGCCGAACCCTAAACGCTTAAAAAAGGCCGCTCTGCGCAAAACGCAGGGCGGCCTGAAACGTTAGGTGATGTGAGAGAATTTACTTCACGACTTTGGTGACGCTCTTGGTGCCGTCGGCATACTTGGTGACGACAACGTTCACACCCTCGAAGGGCATGTTGCTCACCTGGCCGTTCACGTTGACATACTCAACGCTGGCGACAGCCTTGGCAGCGACGTCGCTGACAGCGGTCACGGTGGGAACCTCGACGGCGTAGTCGGCACGCAGCGGGGTGGTCACCTCCAGGGGATCATCCTCGGCGCGCTTCATGCCGGCGGGAGCGGCAGCGCTGCGGGCGGGCTGGATGCAGAACAGGGTCTCCCAGCCATTGTCGCAGGCATAGAGGTTGCCGGCATAGTCCCAAGCGATGTCGTTGAAACCGCGGATGCCGGTGTGGTTGCCGCTCGGAGTGGCGATGGTCTGGTTCAGGGTCATCTCGGGAGCGCCAAACTCGTTATAAGTCACATCAAAGATGGAAAGCTTCTGATTGCCGGTGGAGATGGCAAGCTGCGAGCCGTCGGGGCTGACGGCGATGCCACCGCCGCGGTTGAACGCGAAATCGTCGCTGGTGACGAAGCTGTAGTCCTCTTCCCACTCGCCGTCGGCGTTCTTGCTCACATGCTTGAGGGTGGGCTGGGCTTCGGTGGGGGCACCACGATACTGCGTCCACCACAGGTTGCCGTTCTGGTCATAGTCGATGCTCACACTCTGGGCACTGATGGTGTACTGCGTGCTCAGGGGAATGCACTCGTCCTCTTCGGCGCAAGCGGCATCCCAAGTGGTGGCGGTGCCGAGGGGATACTCAAAGGTCTTATAGTTGCCAAAGGTGAACACCTGGCCACGCGTACCGCTCAGGTTCATCAGCTTCAGGTTCTCGCCCTCGCCGGTGACAGCGAAACAAGCCGAATAGCCAGCCACGAACTCGCCGTCGGCATCATACAGGTTGTGGTCGTAACCGGTCTCCTCGAGCTTGCTCTGTTCGCCCACGAAGATGGGACTCCACTCGCTCAGGTCGTCGGGGTTCACCTCACAGATGGGATGGCCGTTCTTCACGTCCAGGCCACCCACGAAGATGCGACCGTCCTTGCTGATTTTCACTTTCTTCAGCGCGAAGTTGCCTTGGTTGTAGCCACCCCACTCCTGATAATTGAAGTTCTCCTGGGTCCAGGGCACTGCGTAGCCATAAGTGCCTTGGGGGTTGGCAACACGGTTCAGCTGCATGTCGTACACATACAAACCGGCACCAACGCCAGTTCCGCTGGCGGTGCTGGTGTAGTAGTCAGCCGAATTGTTCACGCTGGGCTGGCACTCTGTGACGAGCATGCGGCCAAAGTGTGCACTCATCGGGTCGTTGTCGATGGCGATGCCATAGGGGCTCCAGAAGATGTCCATCAGGGTGCACACCGGCTCAACAACCTCGGCGCCCTTGACGCGGATAGCCATGTCGTAGGTGGCAGGGTCGAGGCCCTCGAGGCTCACGGCCACGGCGTGGTCACCGGCGGTGATTGCGGTGGCATCAAGCTCAACACTCTTCTTCACCTCGCCATTAAGCATAAAGTCAACAACCACACGCTCGGCATCGGCGTTGAGGGTGTAGTTCACGGGCACGGTCAGCGCACTGGCGTCAACCTCGCCGGTCGTGGCATTGTAGGCAAAGGGGTTCTGTGCCATGGCGGTCAGACCCAGTGCAAACAAGCCAGCAAAGAGTAACGATTTCTTCATAATCCTTACTGATTTTAATAGTTAATAATTAGGTTAGTATACTTTTCAACCGACAAATGTAGGCATAATTCCCGAAACAGCGCAACTTCAAAGGCTTAAAATTTGTTTATCGACTGAAATTTGCCGATTGCTATAGGAAAATTGTAGTAATTTTGCAAATGATTTAGCAAGCGAAAAAAGATCGCAAGTTTGACAGTTTGGGGTATCTGAATTTTTTTTGAAGATTGATGCCAAAAGATTTTGCGGTGTCAATTCTTTTTTATACTTTTGTGCTATATTGTAATATACAGCACTTCTATCATGTACCTTAGTCA
>JAFSYB010000093.1 GCA_017443765.1 Muribaculaceae bacterium
TTTCAAGGTGTTTAAACATTGTCAGGGTCTATCGTTAAATGCGGTGTGAGTTTTTTGCAAATGCCTATTAAACCTTTTGGCCTCTTGCAAGTCAAAGTGCAGTAAACACAAATAAGTTGTTTTATTAACTAAATTTTTATTGTAATGAAGAAAGTGTTTTTAATGCTTGCCGCAGTGTTGGTGAGCATGAGTGCCATGGCACAGGTTCAGTTCGGTGTCAAGGCAGGTTTCGACATGACCAACTTCTGGGGCAGCGACACTAAGCATGGTATGCAGCCCAATTATCAGATTGGTGCGCTGATGGAGTACAAGTTCAACGACAAGTTTGCGCTTGGCCCCGAGGTCGTCTTTGCAGCTCAAGGCGGTAAATTCAACCACCAAACGTTTAACGTGAACTACATCAACGTGCCTGTGATGGTCAAGTTCTATGTGAACCCCGATGTCTCGATCGACTTGGGTCCCCAGCTGGGTATCAACGTCTACAGCAAGGTGACTGCCGGTTCTGGTAATACCAAGACCACTGCCGACTGGAAAGATGGCACCAAGGCTGTTGATTTAGGTATCGGCATCGGTGCCTCGTATAACCTTGCCGAGCATGCAAAGCTGCAAGCGCGTTATACCCTGGGTGTGACAAACGTGTACGATGGTAACGCCGACTGCAAGAACGGCAATATCCAGATTGCTTTCGCCTGGATGTTCTGAGCAAGATAACCAACAATAAAAAAGGCCGGACATTGCGTCTGGCCTTTTTTATTGTTGGGTTTGGGTGTTTCACAATTTCCCGTAGCTCTTGCACCAGGGTTGCAGAGCGCAGTTGGGACAATCGGGTCGCAGGGCTTTGCACACATAGCGGCCGTGGAGAAGTATCCAGTGATGAGCCTTGAAGCGCTGTGCGGCGGGAATGTGTCGCGTGAGCGTGCGTTCCACCTCAAGCGGTGTCTTGCCGTGGGCAAGCCCCAGGCGGTTCGACACCCGGAACACGTGGGTGTCAACGGCAATGGCCGCCTTGCCAAAGGCCAGGCCGAGCATCACATTGGCCGTTTTGCGCCCAACGCCGGGCAGCCTCGTGAGCTGCTCCATGGTGTCGGGCACTTGGCCGCCAAACTCGTCGGTGAGCATCCGCGACATTTGCTGCAGGTGCAGAGCCTTACTGTTGGGGTAGGACACGCTTTTGATGTATGTGAGGATGTCGTCAACTTCGGCCGAAGCCATGGCCGCCGGGGTGGGGTAGGCCGACAGCAGGCCGGGGGTGACCATGTTCACACGCTTGTCGGTGCATTGCGCCGACAGCATCACCGCTACCAGCAGACTGAATGGGTCGCGGTATTCCAACTCGGTCGTTGGCTCGGGCTGTGTGCGCTGGAAGTAGTCCAGCACTCCGGCATAGCGGTCTCGAAGGGTCACGATGAGGGGGTGGGGTTAGTGGGCGCTTTTGAACTCCTCGAGGAAGCGGACGTCGTTCTCGCTGAACATGCGCAGGTCCTTGACCATGTATTTCAAGTTGGTGATGCGCTCAATTCCCAGGCCGAAAGCGTAGCCGGTGTACACCGTGCTGTCGATGCCGCTGGCCTCCAGCACATTCGGATCCACCATGCCGCAGCCCAAAATTTCCACCCAGCCGGTGTGCTTGCAGAATCCGCACCCTTCGCCGCCACACAACATGCACGACACGTCCATCTCGGCCGATGGCTCGGTGAATGGGAAGTAGCTCGGCCGCAGGCGGATTTGTGTGTCGGCGCCAAACAGCTCCTGGGCGAAGTTGAGCAGCACCTGGCGCAGGTCGGCAAAGGTCACGCCCTTGTCGATGTACAGCCCCTCGATTTGGTGGAAGAAGCAGTGCGCACGGGCGGTGATGGCCTCGTTGCGGTAAACGCGCCCCGGACAGATGATGCGGATGGGCGGCTGGCGGCCTTCCATGGTGCGCACCTGCACGCTGCTCGTGTGCGAACGCAGCACAATGTTGCGTTTCACGTCGGTGGCATCCTGCTCGATGAAGAAGGTGTCCTGCATGTCGCGGGCCGGATGGTCGGGGGCGAAGTTCAGCGCGCTGAACACGTGCCAGTCATCTTCCACCTCCGGGCCATCGGCAAGTGTGAAGCCCAGCCGTGAGAAGATGTCAATGATTTCCTTGCGCACCACCGAGATGGGATGCCGCGTGCCCAAACTGGCGGGGAAAGCAGGCCGTGTGATATCGATTTTGTTCTTTTCCTTGGCCTGTGCCTTGAACGACTCGCGCAGCGTGTTGATGCGATCGGTCATCAGTGTCTTGAGCTCGTTCATGCGCTGCCCCATCTCGCGCTTTTGCTCGGCGGGAACCGTCTTGAACTCCTCAAACAATGCGGCCAGCTCGCCTTTCTTGCTCAGGTATTTGATGCGCAACTCTTCCAACGCAGCCTCGTTCTCGGCTGTCAACTCGCGGATTCGACCCTTCAGGGCTTCTATTTTCTCAATCAACATAGTCGGTTCAGTTAGGTTTATCGTGCAAAGGTACAACTTTTTTGTCGAAGCCGTGCTTTTTCGCCAAGAAAAAATGGCCTCTGCACAGAATCAAGGCACGGGAATCGTTCCATTGTTCATGTTCTGCAAGTTTTGCTTGTCGTTCAGGCAATGGTTGTGTGTGGAGGGTTTCACTGAATGTGCCCCCCTCGTCATGCCTGGCGGCAATGCGTGCAGATGCCCTTGACGATATATTCGGCCTGCTCGGCCTCGAAGCCGTCGGGCAGGGCCACCGGGGGGATGGTTACCCCCGTGAGGCACATTGTGCGGTGGCACACGCGGCAGGTGAGGTGCACGTGCCCCAGGCAGTGGCGCGTGTCGTCGAGGTGGCACACGCAGTACTTCTGCGCACCGCTGCCATCGTCAATCACGTGCAGCAGGTGTGCGTCGGTGAGGGTGGCCAGCGTGCGGAACAGGGTCGAGCGGTCCACCGTGGGCAGCGCCCGCTCCACGTCGCCCATGCCAAAGGCACCGGCCAGCGTGCGACGCACGGTGCGCCACACCAGCAGCCGAACCGCCGTCACGCGGACACCGGCATTCGACAAACTCTGCTCGTCGCTCAACTCAAGATGATGAGGCATGCTTTTGCTCGATTGTTAATGTACACACCTATATAATGAATAATTTGTCGGTTTTATTGTGTGCAATGTGAAATTTGTTGTACTTTTGCCTACTGCGAAATATCGAAGCACTTTTTGCACTATGGAACACGATGAATTTGTTGCGCGGGTTCGCGAATATATTGCCGGTCATACACTGTTAGAGATGGCGCAGCGGCCTCGTCCCGTGCTGGTGGCCCTCAGTGGCGGCGCCGATTCGGTGGCGCTGCTTCGTGTGCTGTTGGAGTTGGGCTGCCATTGTGTGGCAGCGCATTGCAACTTTCACCTGCGGGGCGAGGAGGCGATGCGCGACGAGCAGTTCGTGCGCGCACTGTGCCGGCAGTTGCAAGTGCCGGTGGTGGTCCGGGACTTCGATGTGCCGCTCTACCGCGACACGCACCGCGTGTCGGTCGAGGTGGCCTGCCGCGACCTGCGCTATGCCTGGTTTCGCCAGGAGGCCGCCCGGCAGGGCGCGCAGGCCATTGCGGTGGCTCATCACATCGACGACAACATCGAGACGATGCTGCTCAACCTGCTGCGTGGCACGGGCATTGCCGGCCTCACCGGCATGAAGCCCATGAACCGTGACGTTGTTCGCCCGTTGCTGTGCGTAACGCGTGCCGATGTGCATGACTATCTCGACGCGCTTGCACAGGACTATGTTACCGACAGCACCAACCTGCAATGCGACTACACCCGCAACAAAATCCGCAACATCATCATTCCCGCCATCGAGCGCGAGTTTCCCCAAGCGCGCGTGGCATTGGCAACCACGGTGAGCAACTTGGCCGATGTCGAGCAATTAAGCACTGCCTATATCCATGAGATTCTTAATGGCAATCACACGCCGTTTGGCTACAGGCTCAACCAATTCTTGGAATATCCATGCCCCAAGCTGCTCGTTCACGCTGCGCTGGGGCCATGCGGATTCTCGATGAGCCAGTGCGATGCCATCGTGGCGTGCCTGCGCACGAAACCCAAGAACCGGCCCAAATTCTTCTCGGCTACACACTGTGTCACGCTCGGCCCCACCGAGGCTTTTGTGGAGGTGCTGGGCGACTGCGCCACTGGCGACTGCGCGTTCAACCCGTTCGACACCTCATCGTTGCCAATCGACATCGATGTGTCGTTCGACAATCCGCCGTTCGACCCCTCGTTGTGCGATGGCAAGCGCGTGGTGGCTTTCTCGCGCGAAATCCTCTGTTGCAAGACCCTGTGGCTGCGTCATTGTCACCGGGGCGATGCGATGCGCCCCTTTGGCATGCACGGCACGCGCAAGGTGAGCGACATCCTCACCGGCGCACATTACACCTGGCTCAAGAAACGCAATACTTTCCTGCTCGAAGCCGATGGCGAAATTCTCTGGGTGGTTGGCGTTCGCTCGGCCGAGGCGTTCCGCGTCAACCCTGGCAGCACTTCCTACCTGCTGCTAACCTGCAAAGAACCCATCTAAAGACCATGCGGCGTCTCAATGTTGTGGAAGGTTTGGGTGCTATCAGCACCGCACGCTGCACTTCGCGCAACTCATGCCTCGAAACTTCCTCGAGCACTTCGTGGTCGCATGACCTTTGTTCTCGCTTGATTGTAAAGCGAGAACAATAGACAAAAAATAAATTGCTGCTTCTTATCTGAGTTTGTTTACAACACTCACCAACGCCTCAACAGCATTTAGTTTGCTTTTAGGGAAGAGCCAAACCGATATGTTTCCATTGGTTTCCTTCAAGAAGCAACCAATCGACTTCAGTTCGTTTTCCAGCATCACCGTGTCGCCTTCCAAATGGTAACCGCCAGCGGTGTTTTGATTGATTCTCAACGGCTCAATATATTCGCTGTCTTCGTTAGAATCAATTGCAATCTCCCTCAGTTTGATGAACTGGTTGACTGTATCCACGATTTTGCGAACCTTGTTCTCTTTTGTCTTGCTGAAAACCCAGCCAGGCTCACCTTTGAAGTTACGACCGAATAAGCCGCCCGCTGCTTTCAACTCCGACTTAATGATGGACGTGCTGCCAGATACAAGAATAGACTTGTCCGAATAATCTGAAAGAGTTAAAGCATCTTCGGGGATGTCTATATTCAGGCTTATCGACGTTCCAGTCCTTTGAATTACCTTTAGCTTCATGTTTTTGTCTGATTAACTTGTTTTCAGACCGCTAAGGTACAAATATTTTTCAATCCAAGCTGTTCTCAACGGATATTTTTTATAAAAACTATAGGATTTGTGAGAGATATACGTCCTACAGCCCCTTGAATTGCAAAGATTATATAGCACAAGAACGATTCTGTGAAACTATTCCTAAATCAGCCAAAGAATAATGGTGGGTTCTATAAATTGCTTGAGTCGTATGGGCATTGATTGTCCGGCAGATTTTGACTCACTGTGGCACTGGTGTGTTGATGTGACGTCCCGGCTGATGCCGCTCGGCATCTGCTTGCCGGCCAGCTTGCCCCGCACGAGGCCATGGGGCGACCACAACGCCGCTCAACGCCGCAAAATCTCCATATATTCGTCGTAAGAGATGAACCGCCCACCCATCGAGCGCAGGTGCGGGGTTTCGAGCTGGCAGTCAATCATCTTCCAGCCCAGCCTCTCCAAGTGCCTCGCCAGGCCGATGAGCGCGAGCTTCGACGCGCTGGGTATCAGCGAGAACATGCTCTCGCCAATAAAGCACCTGTGTATCGTCACGCCGTAAAGGCCGCCCACCAGTTGATTGCCGTCCCACACCTCCACGCTGGCGGCGTAGTTCTGCTCGTGCAGGCGTGTGTAGGCCGCAATGATTTCATCGCCCAGCCACGCATACTCATGGTTGTTGCGGTTTTGTGCCGTGGAGCAGCCGCGAATCACACCGCCAAAGTCGGCATTGATGCTCACGCGGTAACGCTCCTTGTTAATCAGCGTGCGCATCGAGTGCGACACATGAATCTCGCTGGGGAAAATCACAAATCGCTCATGCGGACAATACCAAACTGGCTCATCGTGATTGCGGAACGAGAACCAGGGGAAAATGCCGTGGCTGTAGGCCAGCAGCAGGCGTTCCACACTCAAGTCGCCGCCAATGCACAAAGCCCCATCTGGCTCGGCATCATGCGGATCGGGGAACACGATCGTGTCATTGGGAATGTGGTAAAACACGGGTTGTCAGTTAGCAGTTTTCAGTGTCAATAAACAGTAGGCAAGAAACGAGCTTACAAGCGGCGTTATCATCTAATAAAAATATCTTGCCGCTTTTTAAGATGGGTTTGTAATGGCCTCGAATTGAGCCAGGACCAGCTCGTCGCCGTTGAGTGTGAGGGTGGCCTGTCCGCCCTGCTTGAGTGAGCCGAAGAGGATTTCGCGCATGAGCAGCGACTTCACGTGGCGGGTGAGCACGCGGTCCATCTCGCGTGCGCCGTATTGCTGCGAGTAACCCAGCGCAAGGAGCCGCTCACGGGCTTGGTCGCTCACGGTGAGCGTCACGTGCCGCAGGCTGAGCTTGGCCTGCACTTCGCGCAGTTTCTTGTCGAGAATCAGTCCGGCCATGTCGTGGTTCATGTCGTGGAACACCACAATGCCGCTCAAGCGGTTGATGAACTCGGGCTTGAACGTCTTTTTCACCTCGGAGAGCATGGCGGCACCGGTGGTCACATTCGAGGCGAAGCCCACGCCGGCTTGCCGTGCCCACTGTGCACCGGCGTTGCTGGTCATGATAATCACCACGTTCTGGAAATGCGCCTTGCAACCCTTGTTGTCGGTGAGCACGCCGTAGTCCATCACCTGGAGCAGGATGTCGAAGATGTCGCTGTGAGCTTTCTCAATCTCATCGAAAAGCAGCACGCAGTCGGGGTTCTTGCGCACGGCATCGGTGAGCTGCCCGCCGTCGTCGTAGCCTACATAGCCCGCCGGCGACCCAATGAATTTGGCCACGGTGTGCTTCTCGGCAAACTCGCTCATGTCGAAGCGCACGAGCTGCACCCCCATCTCGCGGGCAAGCACCCGCGCCACCTCGGTCTTTCCCACGCCTGTGGGCCCCACAAACAGCAGGCTCGCCAGGGGCTTGCCGTCGTCCACCAGGCCGGCCTTGGCCATCTGCACGGCCTGCACCACTTGGCTCACGGCCTCGTCCTGGCCGTAGATATAACCCTTGATGCGCGGTTCCAGCGATTCGAGCCGCTTCGTGTCGTCGTCGTTCACCGAGAGTGCCTCCACATTGGCCATGCGGGCGAGCACCTGTGCTACCAGGGGCTTGTCAACCACGCGCTCCTCGGTGGGGTGCATTTGCATATAGGCTCCCGATTCGTCAATCAGGTCGATGGCCTTGTCGGGCTGGAAACGGTCCTGCAGATGCCGCGAGCTGGCGCGCACGGCAAAGTCGAGCACGCCATCGGCGTAGCGCACCTGGTGGAACTGCTCGTAGTGCGGCAGCAGGGCGGTGACAATGCGCACCGCCTCGTCGTGGGTTGGCTCGGCAATGTCGATGTTTTGGCACCGACGCACCAATCCCTTGCTGCGGCTCAACCGGCGGTTAAAGTCTTCGTAGGTGGTGGTGCCAATCACACGCACCTTGCCCGTGTCGAGGTAGGGCACCAGCACGCCGGCGGCATCCAGACCGTCGCCGCTGCTCGCACCCATCAGCTCGTGCATCTCGTCGATGAACAAGATGGCCTTGCCGTCGTCGGCGGTCAGGCCGTCGAACACCTTGGTGAGCCGGTCTTCCAATTCGCCGCGGTACTGCGAGCCGGCAATCATCTGCCCCATGTCGAGCATATAGAGCTTGCAGTCCTTGAGCCGGTTGGGCACATTGCCCTCGGCCAAGCGTGCCGCAAGGCCAAAGACGATGGCGGTCTTTCCCACGCCGCTCTCGCCCAGCAGCAGCGGGTTGTTCTTCCCCTTGCGGCACAGCACCTGCATGATGCGCTCCAGCTCACGGTCGCGTCCCACCAGCGGGTGCCGCCCCTTGAGCATTGGTGCCATCTCGCGCACATAGTGCAGCCCGGTTGACCTGCGGCTGGAATCGTCACCCGACATCATGGCAGTAAAGTCGTCGCCAAACGTCTCGAACGGTGTGGTGGCAGTTTCCGGTATCTTGTTTAGGAGCGGATTCCATTCGATGTGGTAGTGCTGCGACAGGTTGGCGAGAAAGGTGCCGAAGTTGCGGTCGGCCACCGTCTCGGCCAGGTAGTCGTCGGCCGACGACTGCGTGAGGGTGTCGAAGCACCACATCACATCGCACACGGTGAGCGTGTTGCGCCCCTGCGACAAGGCCTCCTCCTCGGCGGCGGTCACCAAATCGACCAGCTGCGCCGATGGCTCGGCCTCCTCGCCGTTGCCGTCGGCTGGCACACACATCACCGCTGTCAAGAGCTGTGCGCGCAGCCGCCGCACGTCCTGCTCATCGACCTCGGGAGACGACACCAGCGACTGGATAAATTTCTCCTGCGACAGGAAGGCCAGCAGCAGGTGCTCGGGGGTTATAAATTCGTGGTTCATCTCCAGGGCGTTGGCCTTCGCATTGTCTATGGCTGAATCCACCTCGGGATTGTTGCTTATCTTAATCATGGTGTGATTGTGTTTTGTGAGATTAGACATCAAGCACAGTCATTTGCTGTGGCTAAAACGGAAGCAATTCGTTGGGTTCGTAGGTGATTCGCAGTGGGAAACCGGCTTCGCGTGCAATGCGCGTGGCTTTCTCGGTCTTGCTGCGCGCGATGTCGTAGGTGTAGGTACCCACCACGGCCTTTCCCTCATGATGCACCTTGAGCATCAAGTAGATGGCCTGCTCCTGCGGTCGGCCGAAAACGCCCATCAGCAGCATCACCACAAAGTCCATTGTGGTTACGTCGTCGTTGTGAAAGAGTACGTTGTAGTTCGTTGGTTTTTTCGGGCGGATTTTCACGCGTGTGTGTCCCCCGGTTTGGTGTTTTGTTTCTTGTTTTGACATGGGTGGTGTGTGGAATTCATTTCAAACTGCAAAATTACGGCTTTTCCATGAAACAATAGCAAGCCTGCGCCAAAAAAAACAGCTGCGCTGTGATAAAACGCCTTCAAACGCTTTCAAACCTTTTGAGACGCATTGATGGCATCGTGCATGGTTTTTGTTAAGGTAATTAAAAATTGTGCTCATAATTTGTGAGAGCGTTGAAGATGAAGTAACTTTGCAATTCGTTTTGAAAAACATCATTATAAATACGTATTTAAACATCAACAATGAACGTTACATTTGAGAAAATCGACAACGTGAATGCAAAGATTGCCGTAGCGCTTGTCGAAGACGACTACAAGGATGAAGTGAAGAAAAGACTCAACGAGCTCGGTCGCACACGGCCAATCAAGGGTTTTCGCCCAGGTCATGTGCCGTTTGGGATGCTCAAGCGCTTTTATGGCAACCAGGTAACCGCGCAGGTGGTGGACCGCATCTTGGGTCGTGAGCTGCAAAAATATATTGCCGACAACAAAATCGCGCTGCTCGGCGAGCCGCTGTTGGACAAGGACACCCGCGTCGACATCGAGCATGAGACTGAATTTGAGTTCAAGTTCGACCTGGGCCTGGCTCCCGAGTTTGACCTAACCGTGGACAAGGACATCAAGGTTCCCTACTACAACATTCAGGTCACGCAAGAGATGATCGACAAGCAAAACGAAACGTTCCGCAAGCGCTATGGCAAGCAGGTGCCTGGCGAGGAGGCCGGCGAGGATTCGCTGCTGCGCGGCTCGCTCACCGAGCTCAACGACGACGGCACCGACAAAGAGGGCGGCATCGTGGTCGAGAAAACGGTGGTCTCGCCCCAATACCTTAAGAGTGACGACGAGAAAGCCAAGTTTGTGGGCGCTCATGTGGGTGATGATGTGGTTTACAACCCCCACAAGGCTGTCGATGGCAACATAACCGAGCTGGCTGCGCTGTTCGGCGTGGACAAGGAGCAGGCCGATGTCGCGAGCGATTTCCGGTTCACCATCAGCGAAATCATGGTGAACGCCGATGCCGAGATGAACCAGGAGTTCTTCGACAACGTGCTGGGCCGCGGCCAGGCTGCCGACGAGGGTGAATACTTCGAGAAACTCAAGGAGCTGATTGCCGGCCAGCTCAAGAACGACAGCAATTACCGCTTCTCGCTCGATGTGCGCCAGGTGCTGCTCAACCGGGTTGGCGAGCTGGAGATGCCCGATGAGTTCTTGAAGCGCTTCCTGCTCGAGCGCAACGAGAATGCCGATGAGCAAGCCATCGAGAACGAGTACCCGCGCACACGCGAGCAATTACAGTGGCACCTGGTCAGGGGGCGTGTGGCGAGCCAGCTTGAGGTGCGCGTCGAGGAGGAAGACCTCATGCGTTTCGCACGCTTTGTGGCGGCCAACCAGTTTGCCCAATACGGCATGACCAATCTGCCCGACGACGTGATTGAGAATTACGCCAAGAAGATTCTGGCCGATGACCGCCAGCGCGACGACATCAGCGAGCGGGCTTTCGAGGACAAGGTGTTTGCCGCACTCAAGGACCACGTCACCATCGACGAGAAATCGGTCACGGTCGATGAGTTCAACGACCTCTTCAAGGCTCACGAAGCCGAGTGACCCAACGCCCGTTATCGCCCCGGCCAATTCAGAACACGACCAGGGCTTTCGTTCATGCCGGTTGCACAGGTTTCGCCCTGTGTGGCCGGTGTGAATGCTTTTTTTGCGATTTTTTTGTGAATACACCTTAAAAAAACGGCAAGTTTTTTTGCAGGTGAATTTTTTTTTGTAATTTTGAAAAACCAAATCTTATAAACCTTATTAAATAATGAAGAACGATTTCAGGAAATATGCCGTTCATCACTTGGGTATGAACGGTTTGGCACTCGACCAGTACAGCCGTGACGTGATGGATAACTACATCTCACCCACTATCATGGAAGAACGCAAACTCAACGTGACACAGCTGGACGTGTTCTCACGGCTGATGATGGATCGCATCATTTTTCTGGGAACTCAAGTCGACGACTATACGGCCAATGTGATTCAGGCTCAGCTGCTCTATCTCGATTCGGCCGACATGGGCAAGGACATCTCGCTGTACATCAACTCGCCTGGCGGGTCGGTGTATGCCGGTTTGGGCATTTACGACACCATGCAGTACATCGAGAGTGATGTGTCCACCATCTGCACCGGCATGGCCGCATCGATGGCTGCCGTGCTGCTGGTGGCCGGCAAAAAGGACAAGCGTTTCGCGCTCAAGCACAGCCGCGTGATGATTCACCAGCCCATGGGAGGCATCCAGGGCCAGGCATCGGACATCGAAATCACTGCCAACGAGATTCTCAAGCTCAAGAAAGAGCTCTACACCATCATCAGCGACCATTCGGGACAGCCCTACGACAAGGTCTACGCCGACAGCGACCGTGACTACTGGATGACCAGTGCCGAGGCTCTGTCCTACGGCATGATTGACAAGGTGCTCGAGCGCAGCAAGAAATAAACCGTCGGCAAGCATGGCTAAAAAGAAACAGGAACTGATGCATTGCGACTTTTGCGGTCGTGATGAGAGCGAGGTGCAGTTGCTCATGCCTGGCCTTAACGCCTGCATTTGCAGTGACTGCGCAGAGCGTGCCAACGAAATTGCACGCGATTATCTGCACCAGATGAGCGACCGGGCTTCGGCCGAGCTTGACCTGGGCGAGTTGCCTAAGCCCGAGGAAATCAAGGCGTTTCTTGATGAATACGTCATCGGCCAGGAAGGGGCGAAACGCTATCTCGCGGTGGCCGTGTATAACCACTACAAGCGCCTGCGCCAAAAGGCCGACGAGGAGGTCGACATCGAGAAGTCGAACATCATCATCGTCGGTCCCACGGGTACGGGAAAGACGCTGCTGGCCAAGACTATCGCCCGTATGCTCAAGGTGCCTTTTGCCATCGTCGACGCCACGGTGCTCACCGAGGCCGGCTACGTGGGCGAGGACATCGAGAGCCTGCTCACACGACTGCTGGCCACCTGCGACTACAACGTGGAGCAGGCACAGCGGGGCATCGTGTTCATCGACGAGATTGACAAGATTGCCCGCAAGGGCGACAACCCGTCGATCACACGCGACGTGAGCGGCGAGGGAGTGCAGCAGGGGCTGCTCAAGCTACTCGAGGGCTCGGTGGTGAACGTGCCACCGCAAGGCGGACGCAAACACCCCGAGCAGAAGATGATTGCCGTTGACACGAAGAATATCCTGTTTATTTGCGGCGGAGCCTTTGAGGGCATCGAGCAGAAGATTGCCCAGCGCCTCAACACCCATGTGGTGGGCTACGGCGCGCAAAACCACATCTCGCAGCTCGACCGTGAGCGGCTGCTCCATTTCGTGGCTCCGCAAGACCTCCGTGCCTACGGCCTGATTCCCGAAATCATCGGGCGCCTGCCCATCCTCACCAATCTGGAGCCCCTCGACCGCGATGCACTGCGACGCATTCTCACCGAGCCAAAAAACGCCATCACCAAGCAATACCACAAACTGCTGGAAATGGACGGCGTGGAGCTGGTGATTGAGGACGACGTGCTCGACTTTGTGGTCGACAAGGCTATTGAGTACAAGCTGGGAGCCCGCGGACTGCGTTCCATTTTCGAGACCATCATGATGGACGTGATGTACCACGTGCCATCGGAAAAACTCAGGCAGTATGTGCTCACACGCGGCTATGCCGGGCAGCAGCTTGAACGCGCAAATTTTGAATTAATCAGCCAGGCGCAATGACATACCCTGCAAACACAATGAACATTTTTGTAGCAAACTCACCCACAACGCCATGTACGACAAGCAACAATTGTTGGCCGAAGTGAAACGCCATTTCGGATTCGACACTTTCAAAGGCAACCAGGAAGCCATCATCGCCAATCTGCTTGAAGAACGCGACACCTTTGTGCTCATGCCCACTGGTGGCGGCAAGTCGCTGTGTTACCAGCTCCCATCCTTGCTCATGGAGGGGACAGCCATCGTGATTTCGCCGCTAATCGCTTTGATGAAAAACCAGGTTGATGCCATGCGCAACTACAGCGAGGAAGATGGCATAGCCCATTTTCTCAATTCCTCGCTCAACAAGCAGGCCATCGAGCAGGTCAAGGCTGATGTGGTGAGCGGAAAGACCAAATTGCTCTATGTGGCTCCGGAATCGCTCACCAAGGAGGAAAACGTGGAATTTCTGCGCTCGGTGAAAATATCGTTCTACGCCGTCGACGAGGCACACTGCATCTCGGAATGGGGACACGACTTCCGTCCCGAGTACCGCCGCATTCGCCCCATCATCAATGAAATCGGCCCACGGCCGATTATTGCACTCACTGCCACCGCAACACCCAAGGTGCAGCACGACATACAAAAGAACCTGGCCATGACCAATGCCCGTGTGTTCAAGTCGTCGTTCAACCGCGAGAACCTTTACTACGAGGTGCGCCCCAAGACCAAGGACGTGGACCGCGACATTATCCGCTTTATCAAGGCTAACGAGGGCAAGTCGGGTATCATTTACTGCCTGAGCCGGAAAAAGGTGGAGGAGCTGGCCGAGTTGCTGCGCGTGAACGGCATCAAGGCATTGGCCTACCACGCCGGCATGGACAGCCCCACGCGAACCGCCAACCAGGACGCTTTCCTGCTTGAGGACGTTGATGTGATTGTGGCCACGATTGCTTTTGGCATGGGCATCGACAAGCCCGATGTGCGATTTGTGATTCACTACGACATCCCCAAGAGCCTTGAGGGTTACTATCAGGAAACGGGCCGCGCCGGACGCGACGGCGGTGAGGGAAAATGCATCACTTTTTATTCCCGGAAAGACCTGGGGAAGCTGGTGAAGTTTATGCAGGGCAAGCCCCATAACGAGCAGGAAATCGGCAAGCAGTTGCTCGCCGAGACCGCGGGATATGCCGAGTCGTCGATTTGCCGACGGCAGACGTTGCTCCACTATTTTGGTGAGGATTATGACCGCGACAACTGCGGCAACTGCGACAACTGCCTGCACCCAACCAAGCGCATTGAGGCAAAGGACGAGATTTGCGCCGTCCTGGAGGTGATTCTGGCCCTCAAGGAACGCTACAAAATCGACTGCGTGGCCAATGTGGTGGCCGGCAACCTCACTGCCGAGGTCAAGAGTTTCAGGCACGACGAACTCGACATCTACGGCATTTGCAGCGGAGCCGACCCCAAGTTCATTGCTACTGTCATTCGCCAAGGAATCATTGCCGGACTAATCGACAAGGACATCGAGAACTATGGCGAACTCAAGGTCACAGCCAAAGGAAAGGCCTTCCTGAAAGCGCCGCACTCGTTCCTGGTGGTGGAAGACCGTGAGTTCACCGATGCCGACGATGCCGACATGGGCGTTGGCGGCGGGGCTGTCGACCCATCGCTCTTTGCCATGCTCAAGGACTTGCGGCACGATGTGGCCCGTAGCAACAAGCTGCCGCCTTATGTCATTTTCCAAGACCCGTCGCTCGAGGCAATGGCCACAACCTATCCCATCACAGTCGATGAGCTCAAGCTTATCCCCGGCGTGGGCGACGGCAAGGCGCGACGCTATGGCAAACCCTTTGTTGAGTTAATCAAGAAATACGTCGAGGTGAATGAGGTGGAACGCCCCGACGACTTCAGAATGCGCACCATTCCCAACAAGAGCAACTCCAAGATTTTCCTCATTCAGGGCATCGACCGCAGGATTGACCTGGAATCGCTGGCCGAGTCACGCGGAATGAACTTCGATGAGCTGCTCGACGAGCTGGAGACAATCGTCGACAATGGATACAAAATCGATATTCAGTATTACATCGACCAAATCATGTCGCCGGATATGCAAGATGAAATCTTTGATTATTTCAGGCAGAGCGAGAGCGGCGACCTCGAGGAGGCCTACAACGAGCTTGGCCTTGACGATTACAAGGAGCATGAGATTCGGTTGGTGCGCATCAAGTTCCTCAGCGAGATGGGCAACTGACACCCGGGTGTCCTTCCGGCGGAATTGTGAGGTGCACTTGCAAAGTGCCCGGCCTGTTCTCGACACTTGCCCACCTTGACATTTTTTTGAAAAAGTGCGTGCAGGATTCAATGTTTTTTTGTAATTTTGCAAAATGAAAGTCGTTCAAGTCACATTGAGTGTACGATAAACGCATTTAATGTGTTTATAATGAGCGATTTGGATTGTCTACACTTGCCACTCGGCTGCCATGAACTGTGAATGCACGACAATCTGGGTGATGTCTGGATTGTATTAAGGTTTTAATGCGGTCGAGGGCTGATGTGTGAAAAAGATAAAACAACAATAGTTCAAAAATATGGATTTATCAGTATTCGGTATCGAGAGCACGACCATGGTGGTTACAGCCGCACTCACGGCGGTGACACTGGTGGCGGGCGCTCTGATTATCGCGTTTCTGGTTGGCCCGCGCAGTTACACCGATATGAAAGGTGAACCCTACGAGTGCGGCATTCCCACCCGTGGCGAATCAATGGCTCAGTTCCATGTGGGCTACTATTTGTTCGCCATCCTGTTCCTGATGTTCGACGTGGAAACGGTGTTCCTTTTTCCCTGGGCCACCCTCTGCCGTGAGCTGGGGAGCGGCGCACTGCTCGCAGTGGGGACTTTCCTGGTTATTCTCGTTTTAGGTCTGGCTTATGCCTGGAAGAAAGGAGCGTTGAGATGGAAGTGAAGAAACCGAAAATCAAAAGCATGAAGTATGAGGACTTCAAGGACAATGAGTACATTGAAGACCTTCTCGCGCAGCTGAACGCCTCGGGCGTGAATGTGGTTGTCGGCAAGGCCGACCAGCTGCTCAACTGGAGCCGCAGCAACTCGCTGTGGCCGTTCTGCTTCGGTACCAGCTGCTGCGCCATTGAGTTCATGTGCCTGGGAGCAGCCCGCTACGACATGGCGCGCTTTGGCGCCGAGGTGGCACGCAACTCGCCTCGACAGGCCGACTACATCATGTGCCAGGGCACCATCACCTACCGCATGGCCCCCGTGCTCAAGCGCTTGTATGAGCAAATGGCCGAGCCAAAATATGTGATTGCCTGCGGTGCCTGCACCGTGAGCGGTGGCCCGTTCAAGAACAGCTATTGTGTGGTCAAGGGGGTCGACGAGATTATCCCGGTCGATGTTTATCTGCCTGGTTGCCCGCCGCGCCCCGAAGCCATGTTCTATGCCCTGATGCAGCTCCAGCGCAAAATCAAGGTGAGCCGTTTCCTGGGGGGAGCCAACCGCAAGGAAAAACTGACCTACGACCCTGAACCCTGCCTGGAATGACCGGCTTGGACGCTGGCTCTTAATTCTCGCACAAGACTGCGCCAAATGCAATCAAGAAATCATTAAGTTCTACACCTTATTTATAAAATATGGCTGACTTGAAAGAACAGATTGGCAAACTCTGTCCGCAGGCACAATTCGACACCGAGGGCGAGTTCCTGCTCATCACCATCGACGATGCCCAGTGGCATCCTTTGGCAGTGTCTCTGAAACGGGAACTGCACTTTGACCAGCTCATGGCCCTTGTGGGCATGGACTGGGGTGAGGCTCTGGGCGTGATGTGCTATCTGACCAATACCGAGAGCGGCGACATTGTTCACGTGAAGGTGAGCACTGCCAACCGCGAGACCCCGCGCCTGCACAGCGTGAGCGATGTGTGGGCCGTGGCAAACTACCAGGAGCGCGAGGTCTACGACTTCTTTGGCATTGTGTTCGTCAACCACCCCGACATGCGCCGGTTCTTCCTGCGCAACGACTGGGTGGGGCACCCGTTGCGCAAGGACTACGACGCCAGCCCCGAAAAGAACCCCCTGCGGCTCGACGATGAGACCAACGAGGACTACACCTGCTCGTGGGTGGAGGACGACAAGGGCAACGTGACCAAAAAACACGGCCTGGTCTTTGATTTTGATGAATATGTCATCAATTTCGGCCCACAGCACCCATCCACACACGGCGTGATGCGCTATCGCGTGTCGCTCGACGGCGAGATTGTCAAGAAAGTGGACGTGGTGAGCGGATACAT
The DNA here is from genome assembly GCA_017443765.1 of Muribaculaceae bacterium. Classification (GTDB taxonomy): domain Bacteria; phylum Bacteroidota; class Bacteroidia; order Bacteroidales; family Muribaculaceae; genus Sodaliphilus. The sequence continues at coordinate 17,063 of JAFSYB010000093.1, forward strand.
CCACCGCGGTATCGAGAAAATGTGTGAGAGCCTCACTTGGCCCCAAACGTTGCTATACACCGAGCGAATGGACTACATGGCTGCCCATATCAACCGCCACTGCCTGTGCCTGTGCATAGAGAAGGCCATGGGCTTGGAGGTGCCGCGCCGCGCCGAGCTTATCCGCTTGATGATGGACGAGCTGATGCGCTTGTCGTCGCACCTGCTCAGCTATGGCTGCCTAACCATGGACCAGGGCACCACCACAGCATTCTTCTATGGTTTTCGCGACCGCGAGCTCATCTACGACATCTTCGACCGCACCTGCGGCGCCCGCATGTCGATGAGCTACAGCACCATTGGCGGCGTCGTGGCCGACGTGCACCCCGACTTTGTCAACGATGTGCGCCATGCCTGCGATGTGATTGAGAAGAACATGAAGGAGTATCATCAGTTGTTCACCGGCAATGTCATCGCCCGCAACCGCATGGTAGGCGTGGGCACCCTGTCGCGTGAGCAGGCTGTCGACTACTGCATCACCGGCCCCAGTGGACGCGCCAGCGGTGTGCATTGCGACGTGCGCAAGACGCACCCCTATTCACGCTATGAGGAGTTCGACTTCGACGAGGTAACCCGCACCGGGGGCGACAGCATGGCACGCTACATGGTGCGCATGGACGAGATGCTGCAGAGCATCAAAATCCTGCGCCAGGCCTGCGACAAGCTCGAGCAGGAGGGGATTCAGGGCGAGTATTGCGCCAAGGTGCCCAAGATGATCAAGCTGCCTGCCGGCCACTGGTATCAGCAGGTGGAGGCCAGCCGCGGTGCCTTTGGCGTGTATATCGAGAGCGACGGCGATGCGAAACCGTTCCAGAAACCCTATCGCATGCACTTTCAAACGCCGTGCTTTAACCTCATCGGCGTGGTGGACCTCACTTGCCGCGACAACATGATTGCCGACTTGATTACCATCACCGCATCAATCGACTTTGTGATTCCCGACATTGACCGATGACGCAAGAACCCACAACCCAGCTTGCCTCCTCAACAAATCCCAGCTGAATGAGGGATTTGACGTGAGCAAAGAATCAAGACCGGTTTATTATCTTGCATCTCAATTATCCATTATCAATTATCCATTATCAATTAACAGAATATGTTTGATTTATCATCTGTGACGGGTTGGATTCACGGTTGGCTCAGCGGCATCATGCCGTCGTGGCTGGCCACCACCACCGAGTGTGTGCTTGTGGCGCTGTTTCTGCTGATTGCATATTCGGTGCTCGCCATGATTTATATCATGTACGAGCGCTGGGTGTGCGGCTGGATTCAGTGCCGGCGGGGGCCCATTCGCGTGGGACCGGGTGGCTCGCTCCAGATTTTTGCCGATGTGTTCAAAATCCTCACCAAGGAAATCATCACCCTTTGGAGTACCGACAAGTTCCTCTTTTTCCTTGCTCCTTTCCTGGTGGTGCTGGCCTCGGTGCTCACCTTTGCCTGCCTGCCATGGGGGAAGGGATTCCAGGTGATTGACTTCAATATCGGTGTGTTTTTCATCATCGCTGTGTCGTCGATTGGTGTGCTGGGCATTTTGCTTGCCGGCTGGTCGAGCAACAGCAAGTACACCTTGATTGGCGCTATGCGCTCAGGGGCACAGATGATCAGTTATGAGCTTTCGGTGGGCATCAGCATCCTCACGGTGGTGTGTCTGGCGGGCACCATGAGCATCACCGGCCTGGTCGAGGCTCAAGCCGATGGCTGGTTCCTCTTCAAGGGACACCTGCCGGCAGTGGTCGCGTTCATCATCTACATTATCGCGGCCAATGCCGAGAACAACCGTGGCCCGTTCGACCTGCCCGAGGCCGAGCACGAGCTCACGGCCGGATACCATACCGAGTATTCAGGAATTCACTACGGCTTGTTCTATCTGGCCGAGTACCTCAACCTGTTTGTGGTCAGTGGCATTGCCTCGCTGCTTTTCCTGGGTGGCTGGATGCCCCTGCACATTCCCGGCTGGGAGGGATTCAATGCCGTGATGGACTATATCCCAAGCACACTGTGGTTCCTGGGCAAGGCATTCTTCATGACCTTTATCTTTATGTGGATTCGTTGGTCGTTCCCGCGTGTCCGCATCGACCAGATGCTGGCGCTCGAGTGGCGCTACCTGATGCCCATCGGCTTGGTCAATCTGGTGGTGATGGCCGTTGTGGTTACACAAGGTTGGTATTTTTAACAAGTGATTGTATTTCAACTGAATATATAGTAAAACCTCAATAAATACTTTATCGAGAATATGGCAAACAACTTTGGCAAGATTACGCAAGTGATTGGTCCTGTTGTCGACATCGCATTCGAGGGCGAGGGTGTGAGCCGTCCGCCCATCTACACCGCGTTGCGTGTGGTTCGGCCCGATGGCTCGCCGCTCATCTTCGAGGTCGAGCAGCACATTGGCGAGAACACGGTTCGCTGTGTGGCAATGGACAGCACCGATGGCTTGAAGCGCGGCACGATGGTCGAGAATCTGGGCCGGCCCATCTCGGTGCCCACGGGCGACCAGGTGAAGGGACGTCTGCTCAATGTGATTGGTCAGTCGATTGACCACCTCAAGCCGCTGGAGGAGAGTGAGCGACGCGCTATCCACCAGCCCTCACCGGCCTTCGCCGACCTGTCGATCACGCAAGAAATTCTGTATACCGGAATCAAGGTCATCGACCTCATCGAGCCGTTCTGCAAAGGTGGCAAGATTGGTCTGTTTGGCGGCGCCGGCGTGGGAAAGACCGTGCTTATCATGGAGCTGATTCACAACATTGCCCACGGCCATAATGGTTTCTCGGTGTTCACGGGTGTGGGAGAGCGCACCCGCGAGGGCAACGACCTGCTGCGCGAAATGATTGAGAGCGGCGTGGTGAAATACGGCGAGAAATTTACCCAGGGAATGGAAAAGGGTGAATGGAATCTCGACGATGTGGATATGGATGCCGTTGCGCAGTCGCAGGCCACGCTGGTGTTTGGCCAGATGAACGAGCCTCCCGGTGCGCGTCTGCGTGTGGCCTTGTCGGGGCTCACGGTCGCCGAGCAATTCCGCGACCAGGATGGCGGCGGCAAGGACATCTTGCTGTTTATGGACAACATCTTCCGCTTCACCCAGGCGGGCAGCGAGGTCTCGGCACTGCTGGGACGTATGCCGTCGGCAGTGGGGTATCAGCCCACGCTGGCCAGTGAGATGGGCAAGCTGCAAGAGCGCATCACCTCCACCAAGAGCGGCTCGATTACATCGGTGCAGGCCGTGTATGTGCCGGCCGACGACTTGACCGACCCGGCTCCAGCCACCACATTCAACTTCCTGGACGCCACCTGCGTGCTCAGCCGCAAGATTGCCGAGCTGGGTATTTATCCCGCCGTGGACCCGCTGGCTTCCACCTCGCGCATCATGGACCCGCACATCATCGGCCAGGAACACTACGATGTGGCTCAAAGTGTGATTCACCTGCTGCAGAAGTACAACGAATTGCAGGACATTATCGCCATCCTGGGTGTCGACGAGCTTAGCGACGAGGACAAGCTTGTTGTGTCGCGTGCCCGTCGCGCACAGCGATTCCTCTCGCAGCCCTTCTTCGTGGCCGAGCAATTCACCGGCTTGCCCGGTGTGATGGTGCCGCTGGCCGAGACCATTCGTGGATTCAAGATGATTCTCAATGGCGAGGTCGACCACCTGCCCGAGCAGGCGTTCCTGAGTGTGGGCACCATCGACGAGGCCATCGCCAAGGGCGAGAAACTCCTTGCCGAGGCCGCACAAGCCTGACATCTTGCAGTAACTATAATTATTTATAGCTTATTATTCATAAAATCGTAGCTCGTAACACTTAGCCCGTAGCCCGTAGCTCGTAACTCGTAGCTCGTAGCTCATTACTCATTACTCATTACTCATAACTCATTCCCCATGACACTCAAAATAATATCGGCCGAGCAGGTTGAGTTCGAGGGCGCCATAACGCAGGTCACACTACCCGGTGTGATGGGCAGTTTTCAGGTGCTCAACAATCATGCCGCCCTGATTGCCGCGCTCAAAGATGGCCCGGTGGCCTATATCACCGATGCCGGCGAGCAGCAGCAAAGCCACATCAACGGCGGCGTGGCTGACATCAAGGATAATGTGGTGAGTGTGTGCATCTATTGATTATGAAGAAAGCAATAACCGCATTCATTGCAGTCGTGATTCTGGCCTTGATTGGGCTGGGCTATCACAGCGCGGCGCAGGGGCCGAAGCATGAGCTGAATCCCAAAGAGACCATCTTTGAGCATCTTGGCGATGCCTACGGCTGGGAAGTGCCTTTCAATCATCATGCGCACATTCCGTTGCCGGTGATTGTCAAGGGTCAGGACGGCTGGCACTGCTTCATGAGCAGCCGCATCGCCGATGGCGCCACCTGTGAGGGATTCTGCATCAGCCGCAGTGAGTCCTATCACGGCAAGGTGGTGCAGATGTTGCCCGACGGCAGCGAGTACCGCCCTCTCGACTTTTCCATCACCAAAAACGTGTTGGGCATCTTCATTGCCGCTGTGGTGGTGATTCTGCTTGTCATGGCCATGAAACGCTGGTATGCCCGCAACGGCCTCAAGGCACCTCGAGGGGCTAAAGGCCTGCTCGAGCTTATCGTTGAGTTCGTTTACGGCGACACCATTCGCCCCATTCTGGGCAAGCACGCACCGCGATATGCGCCTTACCTGCTCACCGTGTTCTTCTTCATCCTCACCATGAACCTGCTCGGGTTGATTGTGATTTTCCCGGGCGGCGCCAATCTCACGGGAAACATTGCCGTCACCATGGTGCTGGCCGTGCTCACGTTCCTGATCACCGCCTTCAGCGGCACACGCGAGTACTGGAAGGAGACCTTCTGGCCCGATGTGCCCATGGCACTCAAGTGCCCGGTGCCCATGATGCAGATTATCGAGGTGCTTGGCATGTTCACCAAGCCGCTGGCACTGATGATTCGTCTGTTCGCCAACATGATGAGCGGACACATGGTCGTGCTCGTGCTTGTGTTGCTGATTTTCATCTTCACCAACTTGTTCGGTGTGGCCGTGGGAGCTGGCACTGCCATCTTCTCGGTGGCGTTCACCCTGTTCATGCTGCTGCTCGACACGCTGGTGAGCTTTATCCAGGCTTATGTGTTCACCATTCTCTCCACCATCTTCATCTCGATGGCTTTGGTGGAGCCACATCACGAAGCCGAATGATTCAAACCAAAAGAATACAAACGAATAAAACAATAACCACAAAAAACTCAAGACTATGTTAGGAATGATTTTAGCAGACGCAATGGCTAATCTGGGAGCAGCAATCGGTGCAGGCATCGCAGCCGTGGCCGCAGGTATTGGTATCGGAAAGATTGGTGGCTCGGCTATGGAGGCAATCGCTCGCCAGCCGGAGTCTACTGGCGACATCCGTAGCAACATGATTGTGATTGCCGCTCTGATCGAGGGTGTGGCATTCCTCGCCCTCATCGTTTGTGTGCTGGCTATTATTATGTGATTAAAGCATGGAACTTTTCACACCTGAATTTGGCCTGGTCTTCTGGATGTTTATTGCATTCGGCTGCCTCTACTTTATCCTTGCCAAGTACGCCTGGCCTTTCATCATCAAGAGTATGGAAGAGCGTGCCGAGCTGATCGACAAGGGGGTTGCGTACGCCCAGGAAGCTAAATCGCAGCTCGACAATGCCCGTGCCGAGGCCGACAAGGTGATTGCCGAGGCGCGCCATCAGCAGGCCGAGATTCTGCGCGAGGCCGCCAAGATGCGCAACCAGATGGTGGAGAACGCCAAGGGCGAGGCGGCTGCCGAGGCTAAGAAAGTTTCGGAAACTGCCCTCGCCTCGATCGAGCACGCACGCAAGGAGAGCGAGAAACAGTTGCGCCAAGAGGTGGGCGAGATTGCGTTGCAAATCGCCGAGAAGATCCTGCGCCAAGACGTGAGCAACGACCAGGCACAACGCGATCTTGTTGACCGCTACTTGAATGAGGTTCAGACCAAAAACTAATGCAACATGAACGACGGACTTATCCCCAGGCGGTATGCCAAGGCGTTATACAAGTTCGCGCTTGAGAATGGCGACAACGAGCAAATCTACGAGCTGCTCAAGCCCCTGAGCAAGGGACTGCGCGGTCTCGACGATTTGAAACGTGTGCTCATCAATCCTCACATCCCTGCCGAAGACAAGGGGAAGGTGATGATGCAGCTCGTGGGTGCCAGGCCCGGCAGCTCGCTCGACAAGTTCATCTTGCTCGTTATTCGTAATAACCGGGCCGATTTTCTGCGGAAAATCGCTCTCGCTTATGTGCAGCTCTACCGCGAGGAGCATAGCATTGCCGAGGTAATCATCACCTCGGCGGTGGAATTGTCCGATGACAAAATCAACCGTATCGTTGAGGCTGCCAGGCAGCAGCTGGGCCAGGTCGCGCTCGAAGTGGAAACCCAAGTCGACCCCGAACTCATAGGCGGATTCACCGTTAAAATGGGTGATGTGTTCCTCGATGCCTCGGTGAAGAGCGAACTGAATCAATTGCGTTTAAAACTTATTAGTTAATTTACTACAGATGATTAACCCAAGCGAAATATCTGACATACTGAAACAACAACTCAGCGACATTGAGCAAAACGTGGCGTTTGAGGAAATTGGAACAGTGCTTGAGGTGGGCGACGGCGTGGCGCACGTCTTTGGCTTGACCAATGTCGAGGCCAACGAACTCGTGAAGTTTGAGAACGGCGTCACCGGTGTGGCCATGAACCTTGAGGAGAGCGACGTTGGTGTGATTCTGCTCAACGAGGTTGACTCGATAGCCCAGAGCATGAAAGTGAGCCGCACCGGCGAGATTGCTTCCATCGAAGTGGGCGAGGGCTTGTTAGGGCGCGTGATTAACGTGCTTGCCGAGCCCATCGACGGCCACGGAGCCATCGATGGCAAGCGCATCCGCCTGCCGCTGGAGCGAAAAGCACCCGGTGTGATTTTCCGCCAGCCGGTGAACCAGCCGTTGCAGACCGGCCTCAAGGCCATTGACTCGATGATTCCCATCGGACGCGGACAGCGCGAGCTGATTATTGGTGACCGCCAGATTGGCAAAACGGCCATTGCCGTTGACACCATCATCAATCAAAAGCATTGCTACGAGGCTGGCCATCCTGTCTATTGCATCTATGTTGCCATCGGCCAAAAGGCTTCCACCGTGGCCGCGCTGGTGAACAAGCTCAACGAGGAAGGCGCCATGCCCTACACCATTGTGGTGGCCGCCTCAGCTGCCGATTCGGCTTCGATGCGCTACTACGCCCCCTTTGCCGGGGCGGCCATCGGCGAGTATTTCCGCGACACTGGCCGCGACGCACTGGTGATTTACGACGACCTCTCGAAGCACGCTGTGGCTTACCGCGAAATTTCGCTCATCCTCAAGCGACCCTCGGGGCGCGAGGCTTATCCAGGCGACATTTTCTACCTCCACAGCCGTCTGCTCGAGCGGGCTGCCAAAATCAACGAGAATCAGGCTGTGGCTTCGATGATGAACGACCTCCCGGAGGCGCTTAAGCCCATTGTCAAGGGCGGCGGCTCGCTCACGGCCCTGCCCATCATTGAGACGCAGGCCGGCGATGTGAGCGCTTATATTCCCACCAACGTGATCTCAATCACCGACGGACAGATTTACCTCGAGAGCGCCTTGTTCAACGCCGGTATCCGCCCGGCCGTGAATGTGGGTATCTCGGTGAGCCGTGTGGGTGGCAATGCACAAATCAAGTGCATGAAGAAAGTGGCGGGAACGCTCAAAATCGCCCAGGCTCAGTATCGTGAGCTGGAGGCGTTCACCAAGTTTGGAGGCGACATCGATGCGGTAACCGCTCGCACCATCGACACCGGCCGCAAAAACGAGCGCCTGCTTGTGCAGGCCCAGTACGAGCCCATGCCTGTCGAGGAGCAAGTCGCCATCATCTATTGCGGCGTGAACGGCCTCATGCAGCACGTGCCCATCGATTCAGTCCCTGAGTTCGAGAGCCTGTTTATCGAGTATCTGCGCGCCAAGCACCAGAGCGATGTGCTCGATGTGCTGCGCTCGGGCAAGATTGACGACGATGTGATGGGCAAGCTCAAGGCCGCTGCACAGGAAATTGCCGCCAAGTACAAGGCTTGACCTGATAACAGTGAATACTTATGTCGACTTTACGTGAACTTAAAAGCCGAATCGGGTCGGTGGCCTCGACGCAGAAGACAACAAGCGCGATGAAAATGATTTCATCGGCCAAGATGCGCAAGGCCACCGGCAACCTGCAGCGTCTGTCGCCCTATCGCAACATGGTGCAGAGCGTGATCAGCCACCTGCTGGTCACCGACCAGGAGTTTTCGTCGCCGCTCATCGCCCAGCGCGAGGTGAGGCGGGTGGCACTGATGGTCTTTGGCAGTGATGATGGCTTGTGCGGAGCCTTTAACATCAACATTTTTAAGCAGCTGCTTGCCGGCATTGCCGATTGTCGCAGCAATTGGGGCGACGACGTGGAGGTGACCATAATTCCTGTGGGAAAGAAACTCACCAAGGCGTCGGCCAAGCTGGCCGGCGGGCACATTGCCGTGGAACCGGTGCCAACGCTCAACACGCGCAGCGACAGCCAGTGCCTTGACGATTTCACGCACCTTTTGTGCGAGCGTTTCCTTGCCGGCGAGTTCGACCGCGTGGATGTGCTGTATATGCATTTCGTTTCCTCCAGTCGCCAGCGGTTCTGTCGCGAGCAGCTCCTGCCGGTGAGCTACCAGTCGCTGGCTCAGCAAGTCGACGCGCGCACCGCCGCACAGCCCTGCCTGTTCGAGCCCGACGCCAACGCTATCTTTGGCAGTGTGCTGCCCTTGCACCTCAGGGCAATGATGCAGGAGGTGTTCACCGAGAGTGCCGCCAGCGAGCAGGCAGCGAGGGTGATGGCCATGCAAACGGCAAGCGACAACGCCAAGGAATTGCTCGATGAGCTCAACCTGGAGTATAACAAGCTCCGCCAGGACAGCATCACCACCGAGTTGCTCGACATTCTCGGCGGACAAGTGCAAAGGTAATTTTATTGTGATAACTTTATTGACAGAGATATGAACATTAAGGAGTATTTCGTTTCTCTTTTCAAGGGCATGCACAGCTTGGTTAAGGGTATGCAGGTCACCGGCCGTGAGTTGGTGTCCAAGAAAGTGACCGAGCAGTACCCCGAGAACCGCGACACGCTGCACATTCCCGACCGGTTCAGAGCCACCTTGCAACTGGTCTATGACGACGACGGCCGTCACAAGTGCATTGGCTGCCGCAGCTGCGAGCGAGCCTGCCCGAATGGCACCATTCACATCGAAACGCGCATGGTGGACTTGCCCAACGGCAAGAAGAAAATGAAGCTTGACAAGTATGTCTACGACCTGGGCAGTTGCACGTTTTGTAGCTTGTGCGTGCACTCGTGTCCCACGGCGGCTATCCAGTTCAGCAACGACTTCGAGCAGGCGGTGTTCCGCCGCGAGGCATTGGTCAAGCAGTTGAACTATCTGCCCGAAAAGGACGACGAGCCTGCTCCCACAGCGGCCACGCCACCTTTGGCCGGCCAGGCTCCACAGCCGGCCGGAAACCCGGCACAGCCCGGCCAAAACCCTGCCGCTTCCAGTCAAGAAAAACAAGAAAATCAAGAATAATGGAATCATTAGGAAACATCATCATGTTTTTCGTGATTGTATTGTCAATCATCGTGTTTTCAGTGCTGACGGTCACCACGCGCAGGCTTTTGCGCTCGGCAACCTACCTGCTGTTTGTGCTATTTGCCACGGCTGCACTCTATTTCAAAATGGACTACCCATTTCTGGGCGCTGTGCAAATTGCCGTGTACGCCGGTGGCATCGTCGTGCTGTTTGTGTTCTCTATCCTGCTCACGCAGCACCCCGACGACGATGCCGAATCGCTCTCCAAGCCCCGCAAGTGGCTGGGGATTGTGGCTGCCCTGGCCGGTGTGGCCCTTTCGGCTGCCGCACTGTTCGGTTATGCCAAGTTCTGCGGGCGCCTCGTGCCGGCCATGGACGATGTGACAATGGAAAAACTGGGCAGATTCCTGCTCAGCACCGAAAAGTGGGGCTACCTGCTGCCTTTCGAGGCTGTGAGTGTTTTGCTGCTCGCTTGCATCATCGGCGGCGTTGTGATTGCACGCCGGCGTTAACCACACATGAATGGAGGACTGACTATGAATCTTACCTTGCTACTTTATCTCATTCCCAGCCTGATCATGTTCGGCTGTGGGGTGTATGGGTTCATGACCCGAAAAAACATGATTGCCATCATGATTTCGCTGGAGCTGATGCTCAATTCCATCGACATTAACTTTGTGCTGTTCAACCGTTACCTGTTCCCGGACCAGATGGAGGGCATGTTCTTCACGCTCTTTGCCATTGCCATCGCGGCTGCCGAAACGGCGCTGGCTCTGGCAATCATCATCAATGTGTTCCGCATTGCTAAGGACGTGGACATCAATAAAATCAACAAACTGAAATTCTGACGACTATGCCACTGAGTTATACTATCGCAGTTATCGCCATTCCACTGTTGATGTTCCTGTTTTTGGGGCTTGTGGGGGTGAAAATGGAGAAAAAGCTGACTGGCATCCTCGGGTGCATCGGCATGCTGGTGACCACTGTGCTGGCCTACGGCGTGGCGCTGACCTATTTCTTTGGTGCCGACCAGGGGCAGATGACCGACGGCGTGCGCCAGGCGGTCACCGTGTTTAACCCCGACTGGCTCTCATTCAGCAAGACGCTGGTGGTGCGCATGGGTATCATGCTCGACCCCATTGCGGCCATGATGTTGATTGTGATTACCACGGTCTCGATGATGGTGCACCTCTACAGCTTGGGCTATATGTGCGACCATCACGGCCATGCCGAAAAGGGCTTCCAGCGTTATTACGCTTTCCTGGCGTTGTTCACTTTCTCGATGCTCGGCTTGGTGGTGGCCACCAACCTGTTCCAGATTTTCATCTTCTTCGAGATGGTGGGCGTGTCGTCCTACCTGCTCATCGGTTTCTACTATGAGTCGCCGGCCGCCATCCATGCCAGCAAAAAGGCATTTATTGTCACCCGCCTGGCCGACTTGTTCTTCCTGGTGGGTATCCTCATCTTGAGCTTCTACACCAACACGTTTGATTTCTTTGGCAGCGAGGTGAACGGCATTGCCGGCATGCTCGACAACCCTCAGGCATCGCTTGCGCAAGCCGGTACGGCCTCGTTCATGGGGTGCTCGGCTATGGCATGGGCGCTGACGTTCATCTTTATCGGCGGTGCCGGCAAGAGTGCCATGTACCCCTTGCACATTTGGCTGCCCGATGCCATGGAGGGACCCACGCCGGTGTCGGCGCTGATTCATGCCGCCACCATGGTGGTCGCCGGTGTCTATCTTGTGGCGCGCCTGTTCCCACTCTATGTGATTGAGCAGGGCGCGATGGACATCATCTGCGTGGTGGGTGCCTTCACGGCGTTTTATGCTGCCGCCATTGCCTGTGTGCAGAGCGACATCAAGCGCGCCCTGGCTTTCTCCACCATCTCGCAAATCGCTTTCATGATGACCTCGCTGGCCGTGTCCAGTGCCGGCGGCGAGCTCATTCAAATCCACGGCGGATACGGACTGGGCTACATGGCCTCGATGTTCCACCTGTTCACGCATGCCATGTTCAAGGCATTGCTCTTCTTGTGTGCCGGTGCCATCATTCACGCTGTGCACAGCAACGAGAACGACCAGATGCACGGCCTGCACAAGTACATGCCCATCACCAGCTTCGCATTCCTCATCGGTTGTCTGGCCATCGCGGGCATTCCGCCCTTTGCCGGCTTCTGGAGCAAGGACGAGATTCTGGTGGCCGCATATCAGAAAGGAATAGGGTGGGGCATCTGGATGTCGATGGTGGCCGGCATGACCGCTTTCTATATGTTCCGAATCTATTTCCTCATCTTCCACTGGAAGGAGCACAAGGTGCACACCGAGCACGCTCCTGCCGACCAGCCCTGGACCATGACGCTGCCGCTCATCATCTTGGCTGCCATCTCGGTGGTGGCGGGCTTTGTGCCGGCTGCCAAGCTGGTCACCTGGGACGGTGCGCCGCTGCACACCCAGCTCAACTGGACCGTGGCTTGCACAAGCGTGCTCATTGCCTGCGTGGGCATTGGATTGGCTTATAAGATGTACTACAAGGAGAATCCCCTGCCGCAGCGCTTGGCCGACAGATATCGTGGCCTGTGGACTGCCGCCTACAAGCGGTTCTACATGGACGAACTCTACCAGTTCATCACCCACAAGGTGATTTTCCAGGGCATTTGCAAGCCGATTGCCAAGTTCGACCGTGCCATTATCGACGGCTTCTTCAACATGCTGGCCGAGGTCACCAATACCGTGAGCTTTGGCATTCGCAAGTTGCAGTCGGGGTCTATCCAGGCCTATGTGTATGTCTATTTCTTCGGCGCGCTGCTCATTGCGGCAGTCACGGCCCTGTTTGTGATTTTCTGATGTTGTACGCTCAATGACGAAAACGATATGGAAATCTTCAGCAATATCCTGATTTATTTTGTGATTGTGCCCCTGCTCACCTTGCTGGGCCTGGCACTGTGCAGCAATCGTGGCATCGCCGCCGTGCGTGCCGTGGCCGTGACTGGTGCCACTGCTCTGGTGGGCCTTGCCGGCTGGCTGGTGTATATGTTCTTGCAGGCACGCGGTGCCGGCGACACCAGCGAGATGATTCTGCGCACCGACGTCACCTGGTATGCACCCCTGAACATCAAGCTTGCCCTCGGTGTCGATGGTGTGAGCGTGGTGATGATTGTGCTCTCGGCGTTCATTGTGTTCGCCGGCGTGTTTGCCTCGTGGAAGATGAACCCGCTGCCCAAGCAGTTCTTCCTATGGTTCTACCTGCTCTCGACCGGCGTGTTTGGCTTCTTTATCAGCATCGACCTCTTCACGATGTTTATGTTCTACGAGGTGGCGCTGATTCCCATGTACCTGCTTATCGGTGTGTGGGGCAGCGGAAACAAGAACTACAGTGCCATGAAGCTCACGCTCATGCTCATGGGCGGCTCGGCATTCCTGATGCTGGGCATCATCGGCATTTATTTCCACTCGAGTGCCAACGGGCAGCTCACGATGAACATTCTGGAGATTGCCCGCAACAACGCCATTCCGCACGACTGGCAGTTGTGGCTGTTCCCGCTCACGTTCATCGGTTTCGGCGTGCTCGGAGCCATGTTCCCCTTCCACACCTGGTCGCCCGACGGCCATGCTTCGGCGCCCACGGCGGTGTCGATGCTCCACGCGGGCGTACTCATGAAGCTCGGTGGTTACGGCTGTTTCCGCATTGCCATCTATTTGATGCCGTTTGCCGCCAACGAGCTGGGGTGGATTTTCCTCACCCTCACGGGCATCAGCATCGTCTATGGCGCTTTCAGCGCCTGTGTGCAGACCGACCTCAAGTACATCAACGCCTATTCGTCGGTGAGCCACTGCGGCATGGTGCTGTTTGCCATCTTGATGTTCAACACCACGGCCATGACGGGTGCTGTGTTGCAGATGCTCTCGCACGGCTTGATGACCGCCTTGTTCTTCGCCCTCATCGGCATGATTTACGGCCGCACCCACACCCGCGACATCCGCGACATGGGTGGCATGATGCAGATTATGCCTTATCTCGGTGTGGGCTACGTGCTGGCCGGCTTGGCCTCGCTGGGATTGCCGGGATTGAGCGGCTTTGTGGCCGAGATGACAATCTTTGTCGGTGCCTTTGAGCATGCCGACACCTTCCGCCGCGTGCTCACCATTGCCGCCACTTGCTCGATTGTGATCACCGCAGTCTATATCCTGCGCGTGGTGGGCAAGCTGCTGTTCGGTGCCGTGCAGAACGAGCGCCATCGCGAGCTCACCGATGCCACTTGGGAGGAGCGCCTCTCAACGGCCACACTCATCATCTGTGTGGCAATCATTGGCTGCTTCCCCAATTTCTTCGTGAACATCATCAGCGACAGTTTCCTGCCAATCGTCAAGGCACTCACCCAGGCGGTGTGAGGGATAAATGCGGAATGTAACCTGCTAAACGCCTATTGCCTCTAACCTTGCAGATTGTCACCGGTAGCTAAACGCTTGTTTACTCGTTTACTTGTTTACTTAAACAGATATGGATTATTCGCAATTCTTAATGATGCCGCAGGAAATTGGTCTGCTGCTCGTGTTCTTGCTCGTGTTTGTATACGACACGTTCATGCCCTCGCGCTCACAGCGATTCCTGCCTTATTTCACCGCGATATTGTTCTGTGTGTTCATGTTCCTCAGTTTCATTCCCCCACAAATGGGAGATGCTTTCGGAGGAATGTTCGAGGCTAATCCCGCCTCGTGGATGATGAAAAATATGCTCAATGTGGGCGTGTTCATTGTGCTGCTTCAGGCCATCAAGTGGAGCAACGAGGACTTTGTGAGCGTCCGCCGGGGCGAGTTCTACGAGCTGCTCCTGCTCACCTTGTTCGGCATGTACCTGATGATGTCGGCACGGCACTTCCTGCTCTTTGTCATCGGCCTGGAAACGGCCTCGCTGCCCATTGCAGCGCTCACGGCCTTCGAGAAGCGCTACTACGAGAGCCACGAGGCAGCGGCCAAGTACATCTTCACCGCCATCTTCTCGAGTGCCATCTTCATGCTCGGTGTGTCGTTCGTCTATGGCCTGGCCGGCTCGTTGTATTTCAACGACATTGCCGCCGCCGTGCTGGGGCAGGGCTCCAGCGTGCTGCTCGTTGCCGCGCTGGCGTTTGTCATTGCCGGCCTGGGCTACAAGCTCTCGTTGGTGCCGTTCCACCAGTGGACGCCCGATGTCTATCAGGGAGCGCCCACAGCGGTCACCAGCTACCTCTCGGTCATCAGCAAGGGAGCCGCGGCGTTTGCCTTCATGGTGATTCTTGTGCAGGCTTTTGGCGCCGCCTACGCCCAGGTGTGGCAATGGATGCTTTACGTCGTGATTATTCTCACCATCACCATTGGCAACCTGTTTGCCATTCGCCAGCGTAATATGAAGCGTTTCCTTGCTTATTCGTCCATCTCCCAGGCGGGCTACATCATGCTTGGGGTGATTGCCGCCAGCACCGTGGGTATGGCCTCGATGATGTACTACATCTTGGTCTATATCTTCTCCAACCTCGCCGCCTTTGGCGTGATTGCGGCTATCGAGCGGCAGTCGGGAAAGGTGACCATCGACGATTACAACGGCCTGTTCCGCACCAACCCGTGGATGGCCTTCACCATGATGCTTGCCATGTTCTCGCTCGGTGGCATTCCGCCGTTTGCGGGCTTCTTCTCGAAGTTCTTCATCTTTGTCGGAGCCGCGCAGACGGGCAGTGTGGCCATCTATGTGCTCGTGTTCATTGCCTTGGTCAACACCATCATCTCGCTTTACTACTACCTGCTGGTGGTCAAGGCCATGTTCATTCGCCAGGACGACTGTGCCATTCCCTATATTGACAGCCACTGGACCGAGGAACTCGCCATGACCATGTGCGTCCTCGCTATCGTCGCCGTGGGACTGGCGAGCGGCATCTACACATTCCTCTCTCAGGTGACCGACAGCGTGAGCCACATCTTCGCACACATCTAATCACAAATCCAAGCAATAGTGAAATAACGGGCAAACCGGCAACAACCGTTTTGCCCGTTATTGCTGCAAGCCCCAAGCACCGCTCTTAAAAGCAAGCCGCGATTCCCTCGCGCCCCAAGTCGCCAGCCCCCCCCTCGCTATGTGCCTCGCCCTCTTCATCACCTTTTTCAAGATCGGCCTCTTCACCTTTGGTGGCGGGTGGGCCATGATTGCCATCATCGAGCGCGAGATTGTCGACAACCACCGCTGGGTGCGTCGCGAGGAGTTTGTCGACCTGCTTGCCGTGGCGCAGGCCATGCCGGGAATCCTGGCGGTGAACATCAGCTGCGTGGTGGGCAACCGCCTGCGCGGCTTGCGTGGCAGCGTGGTTGCCGCGTTGGGAACCATCTTGCCGTCGTTCATCATCATTTTGTTCATTGCCATTTACCTCACGCCTGAGGTTGTCAAGACCTGCGAGTGGGTGTCGCGCTGCTTTCGTGCCATCCGTCCTGCTGTGGTGGCTCTCATTGTGGCTCCGGTGTTCACCACGGCGCGCCGGGCTGGCATCACCTGGCGCACGGCGGTGATTCCCGTGGCCGTTGCCCTGCTCATCTGCAGCCGCCTGCCGGTGGTGTCGAATCCCATTGTGTTCATCGTCTTGGGGGCTGTCGGGGGCATAGTCGCCTCGTGCACGCTCAAGGGCCACGGCCGCCTGCACGCGATGGTGCCCTTTCTTGCCTGCGGCTTGCCAGGAGGAATGGCAACCTGCGGCGGCAAATACCTGAAGCTCATTTGGGCTTACGTCAAGATTGGCCTGTTCGGTTTCGGAGGCGGTTACGCCATGCTGTCGCTCATCCGGCGCGAAGTGGTTGACTCCGGGTGGATTACCAGCCAGCAATTCACCGATGTGGTGGCCATATCGCAGATGACCCCTGGCCCCATTGGCATCAACAGTGCCACTTACATTGGCTATGTGTTCACCGGCAGCGTGTGGGGCTCGTTGGTGGCCACGTTCACCGTGGTCTTGCCGCCCTTTGTGCTCACCTTGTGGGCCAGCCACTACATCGCCCGGCATCGCGATTCGGACTTTATCCAGGGTGCTTTCCGTGGCTTGCGACCCGTGGTTGTTGGGCTGATTGCCTCGGCAGCCCTCCTGCTGATGAACAGCGAGAACTTCGGCTGCACCGTCGGCGACCGCGTGGCCTCGGTGGCCATTTGCGTCGCGGCCTTCATCGGCGTCTATTTCTTGCGCGTCCACCCCATCTTCGTTATTCTCGCAGCTGCCGTCCTCGGCCTCGCCTTGTGACTCGATTGCCGATTTCATGCAGCTCATGTCAAACACACCTCAAGCAATTCATGGCATCTGATTGCAAGAAA
>JAFSYB010000094.1 GCA_017443765.1 Muribaculaceae bacterium
CGCGAGCGCGCCGGGTCTTCGCGAGGCGCGCACAAAGCTTGCGATAGCGCGCATGAACCGCGACGAGCACGCGGCCTACCGCCGTTACCTTGACGACCGCGTGATACTACAGGACCAGTTAGTGACCGCCCGCGGCGAGGGCCGCCTCGAGGGCAAAGCCGAGGGAATGGCCGAAGGCCGTGCCGAAGGCCGCGCCGAGGGCATCGTCCAAACCGCGCGCAACATGCTTGAGATGGGGATGGAAACCGAGACGATAGCCCAGGCGACCGGCCTCGACGTGAGCCAGATAGAGGCCCTGCGCGATGCATAGCAAGCCGCACTGGCCATATCGGGGAGGGGGCGGACAGTCTTTTTCGTTTTGCGTTAAATGCGAATTGCACGAATTAGGCGAATTATTGAAAGACAACCTGTATAACACAAAACAACCCTTTCCAGTGTGGTTGTACCAAGTTGTTCGGGTTGTCTTCATCATTAGTCGTTTTGTTTCGGCACCGCACCAGCAAAAGGCAGTAGGGCAGGAAGCTACCCATACTATCCGTTATAGGGTCTTTTTCGTTTCTCCTTTTAATTTTTTTGCCCCAAGCCATTGCGTATTCAAAAATAATGCGTACCTTTGCCGCCGATCAGTTAGCCCACGCGGGCTGGCGGGTCTACATTTTGGCAAAAGGACGTTACTACGACGTTTATCTTCGGCCTTCAAATCTCGCAAATTTGACACGTCTCCGAAGGAACGGCAACGGCAACGTCCATGTCGGGAATATTATACCCGTGCAATGCGTCCGTGAGGACGTGCTGTGCGATGATGTATAATATTACACGGCGTGGGCTAACTGCGTTGCTTACCTTGAGACGGAGGCAATGCGAGAGCCTGAAGGCGGGGTAAGCTGACAAGTACAGCAACCCACGTCTTTTTCTTTTATACAAACGCCGAATCCGGGGTGGCTATAGGCATAACGTTAACGTTCAAATGAAAAACAAAAAGAAGAACGAAGAACTCCAGTCGCGAAGGGAGTTCTTCAAGAGAGCCGCCAAGGGAGCCTTGCCCATCCTCGGTGCAATCGCTCTGACCCAGATGCCCTTTATTGGTCAGGCTCACGAGAGCCAGAATGAGATGAGGTGCTATTACAATTGCTCTGGTGATTGCACAAATACATGTTCGGGTGGTTGTATGGGTTGTACCGGCACCTGTACAGGCGGGTGTCAGTATCAATGTGGTTCGGGTTGTTCCAGAAACTGCTATGCTAGTTGTTATGGCAACTGCGCTCGTGTTGGTTATTAATGAATCTAACGATGAGTAAAGAAGAATTAATCAAGACTGGAGAGTATCTTCTATCGGTCACTTTTAAGAAGGATGTCTATGGTATAGGGAGTGAAGACTTCGTGTTGAGCGATGAAGATACATCCAAAGCGCGAAAATGGGAAGAAGATTTGCATATTTTTCTGCTGTGGTTGAAAGATGATCACTTGAGAGTAGAAATTGAATCTCTCTTTCCCCTAACCAATGGAAATCGATTCAGAACAGAGGCGACCAAAAAGATTATGCGTATTTTGAAGGAAGTTGTTGAATGAAAGATCTTTTTAATCGTCGCTTATGATTCAAGAAAGGAGTCAATGCAATTGTACCAATGCTTGGGGCTATTGGATTGATTCCTTTTTATTTGTGGGTCTGAAATTATGGATAACTACAATCATGCAATTCAAATAATCATACGTGGATGACATAAAAACAACAGAGAGTTCTTGGCAATCTGGCATTGCCAAGAACATCACGTTTATCGTGACCAAGGACTGCCAGTTGGCTTGCAAGTATTGTTACCTGGTGGGTAAGAATGAGAAGGAGCGGATGTCGTGGGAGACTGCGAAGGCTGCGATTGACTATATCCTGGGGCATGAGGCCGACTTTCCGGAAGCGAGCGTGGTGTGGGACTTTATCGGCGGCGAGCCGTTCCTAGAAATCGAACTGATAGACCGCATCTGCGACTACCTGAAAACGGAGATGTTCCGGCTGGGACACCACTGGTTCAACAGCTACCGCTTCTCGTTCTCCACCAACGGCATCAACTACCACACGCCGGCGGTGCAGGCTTTCATCAAAAAGAACATCTCACACTTGAGTGTGGGTATCACCATCGACGGCACGCGGCAGAAGCACGACCTGAACCGCATCTGGAAAGGCGGAGGGCCGGAGCGCGGAAGCTACGACGACGTGGTGCGCAACATCCCGCTGTGGCTGGAGCAGTTCCCGGGCGGCGGCACGAAGGTGACCATCAGCAGTGCCGACATTCCCTATATCTGCGAGAGCGTGCTGCACCTCTACAGCCTCGGCATCCACGAGGTGAACATCAATGTGGTGTTTGAGGACGTGTGGCAGGAAGGCGACGACCGCCGGTTTGAGGAGCAGCTGTTCGCGCTGGCCGACGCCATCATCGACGGCGGCTACTACCAGGACTATGCCTGCTCGTTCTTCAGCGAGCACATCGGCAAGCCGCTCGACCCCGAGAAGGAGAACCAAAACTGGTGCGGCGCGGGCAAGATGCTCAGCATCGACGCTGCGGGGACTTTCTATCCCTGCACACGCTTTGCGGCCTACTCCCTGCGCGAGAAGAAACCCATCATCATCGGCAATGTGCGCGACGGCATCGACCGCAACAAGCTGCGCCCGTTCCTCACGCTCGACCGCTTGACGCAAAGCCCTCAACAGTGCATCGACTGCGATGTGGCCAGCGGCTGCGCCTGGTGCCAGGGCGAGAACTACGACGCGGCCGACACGCCCACCATCTACCAGCGCGCCACGGCCATCTGCCTGATGCACAAGGCCCGCGTGCGTGCCAACAACTACTATTGGAACCGATTGTTCCGCAAACTGGAGTTGGAAGGCGAGCGAGAGGATTATGAGAGTAACAAACGCACTGTTGAACCACAAAACTGCTGATGCCATGTTGCAATATATGATTATCCTGCTCGATGACGCGAGCACCTCGTTCTGCCACTATGAGGTTCCGTCGGGAGAAAGGCGACTGATTCACCTTGACGATTTGCGTGCCGCCATACGACTGGCAATGATTGAGAACCTGACTATCCAGTTCGTTTATCCAGATTACGAGCTGCCCCAGGAATATCAAGAAGTGATTGACACCATCGACCACAGCGATATCAAACCGTTGCTTGCGGTCACTCCCGATGCCGATGTGGTGACTATCAACGGTTGGGAGATAGACAACAAGAGTTTGAGCGGACGTGTGGCCGTCCTGCGCACGGCAATGAGCGAACTGCTGGCACACACCCGGGCGGTGAAAGATTTGCTCGCTGTGGTGCAGCGGCTGAATGTGGTCATCACCGATTTGACCACACTCACCGATACCAACCGCGAGGCATATATGCATTGGCTCAACGAAGTAGGTCAAACAGTGGTGGAGCTATATATTAATGGACAATCGCCTCAGTTCAATCTGCTCACCGACCGCATGATGCTCGCAGCGATGAACAACTGTGGTGCAGGCGACACCTGCATTACGTTGGCACCCAACGGACGGTTCTACGTCTGTCCGGGCTTTTATTATGATGACCCCGAAAACGATGTGGGTGACCTGCGGCGCGGTTTCGACATCAAGAACCGGCAATTGTACAAACTCAATTATGCGCCCATCTGCCGCCAATGTGATGCCTGGCAGTGCCGCCGATGTGTGTGGTTGAATAGGCATACCACCCTTGAGGTGAACACACCAAGTCATGAGCAATGTGTGGCCGCGCATCTTGAGCGCAACGCCTCACGGCAGTTGCTGACATCCATCCGGCAGAAAGGCACATTCCTGCCCGACAAACCCGAGATTAACGAAATCGACTATTTAGATCCATTTGAAAAACTACAAGAAAGATGAAAAAATTAGTAGGACAGGTGACGCCTGTCGAGCGCGATGAGATTCAGCGGCTGTTTGAACGCCGAAACGGTCTCAACGAATTGGCCAAGATTCTCACGGCCGACAACACCGAACTCTATGAGCGGTTGGTGGCCGACATGGGCGACACCGGCATGAAATTCCAGCAGTGGTGGGACCGAATGGCTGCACAATATGATTGGGAAAGTGCGCCCGACGGGAATTGGGAGATTAATTTTGAAACATGTGAAATCTATCTTGTGACACCATGACCCTGTTGATGATTGGAACCACCGAACTGCTGCTGATTGGCGGATTGGCTCTGTTGTTGTTTGGCGGCAAAAAGTTGCCCGAGATGATGCGTGGTCTGGGGCAAGGCGTGCGCGAGTTCAAGAAAGGCGTGAATACCGAGACACCCACCGAAGACGAGGACAACAACGCTGAAAACGAAGACGAACAGTCAGTCCAAAACGACCAGGAAGCATCATCTGCCCAAGATTCCGATGAGCGATGAGCTGATGACTTTCGGCGGTCACCTGGAGGTGCTGCGTCGGATGCTGTTACGCATCGCCGCTGTGGCGCTGGTGCTCGCTGTGGTGGTATTCTGTTTCAAGGAGGCCACATTCACGATTCTGCTGGCACCCAGTGGTTGTGATTTTGTCACCTACCGCGCCATCGAGCGGTTGTGTGCTTGGGTGGGATGGAACTTCCATTTCACTCCTTGGGACGTGGAGATGATCAATACTGAACTGTCGAGCCAGTTCATGACACACCTCACCACCAGCGTCTACCTGGGGTTGTTGGGGGCATCGCCCTACATCATGGTGGAGCTTTTCCGTTTCGTCACCCCCGCGCTATACGACCACGAGCGGCGCTACAGCGTGCGCATTGCCGTGGCGGTCTACACGCTGTTTATCGCCGGTGTGCTGATGAGCTACTATTTGCTGTTCCCCTTTGCGTTTCGTTTCTTGGGCACCTATCAGGTAGATGCCCGGGTGGTGAACCACATCAATCTTGACAGTTACATCACTACATTCACCACGCTCACATTCCTGATGGGTGTGGTGTTTCAGATTCCGGTGGTGACGTTTTTCCTGGCCAAGATGGGTGTGGTGGATGCCGCGATGATGGCGCATTACCGCCGTCATGCCGTGGTGCTGATAGCCCTTGTGGCCGCTGTGATCACGCCGCCCGACCTGCTCACGCTGGTGCTGGTCACCGTGCCGATGTACGGTCTCTATGAGGCGAGCATCGTCATCGCCCGCAAGGTGGCGCCCCGCACCGGCTCGTGATGCGGTGTGAGGCGCTATGGTTGCCGCATGATGTTCGCCACGGCGTAGAGTGGGGTGATGAGGATGGTGCGGGTCACACCGCCATCGGTGCTGGGGCTGGTGGGGTTGCGATTCACATATCCTCCAGCGACAACGAGCCGAGGGTGATGGGGAACTTGTGCAATTCGGGCGTTTGCTCAAGCATTTTATCCACTTTGGCGCGGAGCTTGTCCTCATGGTATCTGGAGCCCTGTTTTTTCAGTTCATAAATCCATGCCCGCTTGTCAATGGGGTCAACAATGACCAGGTCAATTTCATTCTCACCCTTTCGATCCCACCACTTGCCAATGATGTAACGCCCTTTTTCCTGGAATTTCCTGGCAAAATAGCGTTCCATCATCATGCCCGACACGGTGCTGTAGTCGCGGTGAATGATGTCGCCAAGTGATTTCAGTGCGTTGTTCTCAACGAGTCGCTGGTACTTGTAGAAGAAGCGGAACCACAGGGTCAAGAAACAGTCGTCGAGGGCATACCTGATTTTCTTGCTGTTCGCCTTGGCAAAGATGGGAAGCGACTTGGTGATGATCCGATAATAGTTTTCCAGTTTTGTCAGATAGCTGCCGAGGTTGTTTTTACCCAGCTGGCTTTCTATCTCGGCGCGAGTTTTCATGCCCCCCGCTATGCAGGTCAGAATGGAGAAATAAGTCGTGTAGTCGGAGCCGAATTCCTCGATAAGGATATGCTTGCCTTCATCAATAAAAGGTGAGTTTGCCTCGGTCAATGCCGACAGCATGGTTTCGCGGGTGGAGCAGCCACGGTCGAGCAAGAGCGACACATACCAGGGCACGCCCCCCGTGATGCTGTACAGGGCCAGTAAGTCGTCGGGGCTGTAGTCGGGATTGAAGTCTGCAAGAACCCGTTTGAGCACCGATGTGGTGAAAGGCTGCAGTGTGATTCTCTCGTTTGCGCGACCGAACAGGGGCTCCTCATAGTCCTCAAATATTTGCTTCATCAGTGTGAATATCGAACCGCTGATGATGAGGTTCAAGTGGCTTTTGCGCCTGTGCAAGTCCCAGTCGCGCTGAATGTCGCTGATGATAGCGGGATTTACCTTGAGGAAATTCTGGAACTCGTCGATGACCAACGTGAAAGGTTGGTTTTCAGATACCCGGAGTAGGTATTTGAACACATCTGAGAATGAAGTGGGCTTACCGAGTGCGGGAGTGTCAAGCTTCTCGCGTATTTCTTCGGCGTAGTCGAGGCACAATAGGCTTTCTGTTTTCTTGCTGACAAAAAAATACAGCACGGTGTTGTCGCTGCACCGCAGCGAAAGCTCGGTTTTTCCGATGCGCCGCCGCCCCATCAACACTGTCATTTGTGATTCCTGATGGCTTTTAACAAGCATGGAATCAAGTACTTGCAGTTCATGCTCTCGATTGTAGAATTTCATGCCAAAATAGTATTCATCGTTATGGTAATGCTCATTACTTTTGCAAAGGTACAAATAATTCTCGAAACGACAAGCGAAAAAGCGATTTTCCGGCTTCGTCACAGAACCGGAAGGGTGCAGAAACCGTGTGGGTACCCCGGTTTCAGGACAAAACAACTGATGATGGAAGACAACCTGAACAACCGGGACAACTTATCGCATATAACGTTGTTTTTGGGTGCTGTGACGCCGGAGATGGTCGTTTTAGACTAAAAGGAACAAAAGATTCAAAAAACAATGAGATGCACATTAATGAGTCAAGCGATTCATTGGTAGCGAGAAGATATGATGTGTTTACCACCTTTAAGTCGTTCATTGTTTTGCCCATTCTGTCCCTTTTAGTCAAAATCAACAACCCACACGAATCGTTATATGGCCGTTGTTATCTGCTGTTCGCCTTGGCGTATCGTTTCTTGTACACCTACCAGGTAGATGGGTGGCGCCCCGCACCGGCTCGTGATGCGGTGTGAGGCGCTATGGTTGCTGCATGATGTTCGCCACGGCGTAGAGTGGGTTGATGAGGATGGTGCGGGTCACACCGCTGGCGCTGTCGGTTTTCTGCAACGAGGAGAAATTTTCCAGCGAGCATCGATAAGCCAGAGTGAGATGCTTGTTTTTCATGAAAAGCCACAGACTTTTCATCTTTCCGCTTGTTCCGGCTTTACACTCGATGGGCAACACTTTCAAGTCCCGGGCGATGACATAATCCACTTCAGAACGGGTTCCATTAGTGGTGTTTTCCCAATAATACAAGTCGTGTTGCAGTCGCGGACTACTGTACTTAATCATTTCCCAACCAAGTATCGACTCTGTCAACCCGCCTTTATTTACCAAGTCGGCCGCTGCACCAGCAAGAATTGTCTGGGTAAGGTCACGACCACCTCCTAAATCCAGGTCCATCAAGCGTAACATCAGTCCGCTGTCAATATAAATATATTTACGGAACTTGTCGTTCACCTCGGCACCCAAGGGCAGACCATTGGCTGCCGTGTGGCTTACGCGTTTGATAAGGCCTGCATGTACCAGCATGGAAAGCGCCAATTTGACATCGTCGATGCGGAAAGCCCCTTCAACTCTGCTATACACAAATTTGCCCCCTTGCTGCATGATTACGCTTTGGAGCGTGTTTCGTAACAGTTCTGGTTTTAATTGAGGAGCATATTTGGCAAAGTCGTCGTAGTAGGACGAGATAATGTCATCCATCTCGTCTTGGCACTGCGAGAAATTGTGGGTGGTCACCCACTTGGCCACACTTGCAGGCATGCCGCCCACTATCATGAACATGCGGAATTGTTGCACAAGTTCGTTGTGGAGGATACCTAACAATGGGTGTTGGCTGTCGGCTTGTTGTTTGGCCGTAACCCATTGTGTCTTTCCCTGGGCCATGAGGAACTCGTTAAACGACATGGGGTAGATGTGAATGGAGCGTATGCGTCCCACACCGTATGATGATAGCTCTTTCAATGTGAACTCCAGCAGTGAACCCGCCGCCACCACATGAAGTTCGGGGTAGTTTTCGCGGAAAAACCACAGACTCTTGATGGCTGCTTGAGATACTTGAATTTCATCAAGGAAGATGAGTGTGCGCCCTGGTACAACAGGCACATTAAACATCATTCCCAATTGACCGGCTAATACATGCACATCTCTTTCTTTCTCGAACAAGACTTTAAGTTCGGGATGATTCTCGAAGTTGGCTTCGATATAATAGTCGAATCGCTCTCCTAAATGTCGAATGCAACTAGATTTACCCACCTGGCGGGCACCTCGTAACAGAAGGGGTTTGTGGTCGTCCGATGACATCCAATGATTAAGATAGTCATCTATTAGTCTTGGGAAATACATATCCAATTGAAAGATAGGATGTTAATGTCTATTTTAGGGAAACTCCGCTGCAAAGTTACAACTTTTGTTTGTAAAAATCAAGAGGAATATTCGCCTTATTTTTTGAAAAAATAAAGACGAATAATTGGCCGTTTTCCGTAAAAATCAAGAGGAATAATCGCCTTATTTTTGACAAAACCGAGAGGAATAATCGTCCGTTTTTTGACAAAACCGAGAGGAATCAGCCTGCCGGCAACTCGGCCTATTTCAGTTGCTCCTTGAGCCAGTCGAGGGCTCCTGCCACTTGCCAGGGGTAGAGCCAGTGGCCGGTGTCGCGGCTCACATGGAGTTGCTTGGGGGCGGTGATGACGTTGTAGGCGCTGTAGGTCGACGTGGGGCAGCACACCACGTCGTTATATCCCCAGGCGTAGTAGCCCGGCACGCGCAGCAGTCGCGCGAAGTTCACCGTGTCGTAGTAGCGCGACACCTCCATCCGCTGTTGGATGTTCGCCTCCGTCGGGTCGCGGAACAGATGCGGCCACCCGCCGCCGCGCCCGTGATAGTAGCCAGTGAGGTCGCAAAAGGCGGGGAAGTAGGCAAACAGTGCCCGCACGTGCGGGTTGAGCGCCGCGGTCATGATGGAGAGCATGCCACCCTGACTGCCGCCGTAGGTGGCGATGCGGGTGCTGTCGACATCGTCGAGCGTGCACAGGTAGTCCACGGCGCGGACGCATCCCAGTATCGAACGTTTATAGTAGTAGGTGTCGCGGTTGTCGATGCCGATGGTGGTGTAACCAGCCAGCGCGCCAGCCTCTAACTGTCGGTAAATCTCCGGCGACTGGTCGACGGGGATGCCGTGCACACCGATTTCCAACACGACGAAACCTTCATATGCCAGTTCATTCGGACCGTTGAACGGCCTCACGGCGGCACCGGGCAAACGCAGGATGGCGGGTTTGCGGCCGGGTGTTTTCGGCACGGTGAGCACCCCGTAGACGTAGTTGCCTTTCTTGTAGCTCTGGAAACGCACGTAGTACACATCCACGCGGTCGTTGCTCTCG
Source organism: Muribaculaceae bacterium (assembly GCA_017443765.1). Classification (GTDB taxonomy): domain Bacteria; phylum Bacteroidota; class Bacteroidia; order Bacteroidales; family Muribaculaceae; genus Sodaliphilus. Next base: position 9,521 of record JAFSYB010000094.1, read on the forward strand.
TTGTCGCTGTGCCGCAGGGTGGGTTGCATCGGCACTTGGGTCGCCGCTGCCACGGCACTGGTCCAGAACGCCTCGAAGTCGTTGGGCATCGTCGTGGTGGGGTGGATGTCGAGCGGGTCGAAGGCGATGTTGGTCATCGAGCTGTAGGTGCGCCCGTCGAGGGAGACCTGCACCCGCACGCTGGTGAATCCCGGTTCGCGCGCTGCGGGCACGCTGAAGTGCGCCATCCCTTCACCGTCGGTCGTCACCGTTTCCGTTGCCACGGCATCCAGTTTGTCGGGGCCGTAACTGTAGGTGATTTCCGTGTTCGCCATCCGCACGTTCTCTTTGATGGCGTAGGCGGTGAAGTGGGCCGTCTCGCCCACATGATAGGTCCAGTCGGCATGGTCGGGTTCGGCCACCACGGTCACATATTGATGGCTCGAAGATTGTGCCGCCGAAGTCAGGCAAAAGGATGCCAGCAGCGCAAAGGCAATGAAAAGTCGGTTCATGACATCGGTGATGATTGGTTTGGTGCCTACAAAGGTAGTGCAAAGCGAGCGAAATGCAAAACAAATGAGGCACGAATTTGATTTTGCATTTCCGAGCTGCCGCCTACCTTCGGCGCGAGTAGGCACGGCATCCGCGTCAAAAGCACGCCGAGCTGCCGATGAAATGGTGTTGCCCTCCAGGCGATGGAGATGACAGATGCTTACCCCCCAGCGAATCAGCCTCCCGCGCTATGCTTGGTGGTCTGATTCACTGGGGGTTATTTGGTGCGGCCAACGGTAGTGGTTTTATGGGCACTTTTGCTGTGGGTTCCGCTTTTTTTCGTAATTTTGCGTCAAAATCCATTGCTGCGATGAATACCTCATTCTATCCCACTATCAGCACCTGCGACGAACTGATGCAGAGCATCCATCAGTTGGGATTCCTGCCGCTGCTCGAGAGCGGCATACCGGGCTTTAACGCCGAGGCTATGGTCGATGACGAGTGCCGCTATGTGGCGCTGCCCGACGGCGGTTGGGACTGGCCGTTATGGAAATGGAAAGGGCCGGTGGTGACCGGGGGCGATTGTGTCTACGGCAAGTTCTTCGCCGGCAAGGCGGGGTTCATCAGCCGCGAGTGGTGGCCCGACTTCAGCAACTGGCGCCGCAGCATGAATCCTGAGCCCGAGGCGGGGTCGGTGGAGGAAGCCATCGTGTCGACCCTGCGTGAACGGGGCAGCGCCATCACCCGCGAACTGCGCAGCGCGTGCGGCTTCACCGGCCCGAAAATGCGCGGTCGTTTCGATGCATATATCACCCGGTTGCAGATGGCGTGCCGCATCGTCACCGAGGACTTTGTCTATCCCCGCGACCGCCACGGGCGGCAGTACGGTTGGGGGTGGGCGCTGCTCACCACGCCCGAGGGGCTGCTGGGGCGCGAGGCCTGCATCTGCCCGCGCACGCCGCAGGAATCGCACGACCGCATGGCCGCGCATCTCGCCGCCATCTTGCCTCATGCCACCGACCGCCAAATCCAGCGCCTGCTCAAGTGAGGCGCACTTCCAGCGGAGTGCTTTTCACTTCCAACTCAGCGTTGAATCGTCGTTTGAACTCCATCTTGGCTTTTTGAATCAGTGACGTGATTCGAGGCGCCACTTTTGTGCACACGACATAGCAATGGCGTTTGTCGTCGTGCTCGCCTATCGTCAGTATTGTAGTACGAAGCTGGTCGATGGCGTGAATAACATCGGAACCTTTCAACTCCACATAGCGCTCCTCACGTTCATCAGCAGAGCATAATAAGTTGCCGCATCTAATTCCATGTATGATTGCGCACCCATCTACTTGAACCCGTTTGTACAAATACCTGTTCGGGTTGTGGAAACGAATAACACTCAGTTTTTCACTGAAACAAATGGTTGAGTCTTGTGTTGCTGAAATGCAAGTATCGGGTACCTTTCTCATAGGTTGAGCAAATAATCAAAGTCGTTGCCAATCTCCTGTGACGCCGAGTCGATGGCATAGGCCGATATAAGCCGGAACTCATCGTCCATGATAGAGCTGATTTGTCCATTTCTCATTTCAAATGCTGCCACTTCGTTATATCGCAATGTTTGGTGCTTGGGCATGATTTTTTGCACTTGCATGGCGTTATCTTTTGACTTGGCCATTGTTTCCCCGGCAAGAATGGCATTGTTTAATGCTGTCATGATATAGGGGCTGTGGGTCGATAGAAAACAGGAATGTTTGGCTCGTCCGTTGAGCATGCCCACCAATGAATAGACAAGACTCTTTTGGGTTGAAGGAAAGATATGGGCTTCAGGCTCTTATTGGGTTCAAGTGACTTGGGAAATAGCAGTGTTATGTGGTGCTAATCTTCGAAACTTGGCTGCAAATATACGAAAAAAATGAGTTATTGCCAACTAAAAACGAAAAATAGTCCGGAAATTTGATCTTGCGCGTTTTTTTGTGGGTTCTATAAGTGGCTTGATAGCAGCACTTTCAACTATTTAGCCAAATATCATCAGGAGAGAACTTTGTCTTTCTTTCATGAGATGGGTGTTTATGCAATAAACATTGACAATCAGAATGGGTATCCGATGGCGAGGTGCAGGGCGAGGCCGTCTTTGAAGCGGGGGATGTTGTACCAGCCGCTGCGGCCGGTGTCGTAGGGGGCGTGGAGGCCGATGCCCAGGTCGGCGCGCACCACGAGCATGTCCATGTCGAAGCGGATGCCCAGGCCGGTGCCCACGGCCAATTCCTTGAAGAAATTCTTCATCCGCAGCTTGCCGCCGGGACGGTACTCATCATCGTAGTTATCGGTCTTCAACAGCCAAATGTTGCCCGCGTCCACGAACACCGCTCCCTTGAAGTAGCCCAGGATGGGGAAGCGGTACTCCCAGTTGGTCTCGAACTTGAACGTGCCCGTTTGGTCAAAGTAGTCATAGACGCTTCGCATCACGGGGTGGTAGCTTCCCGGACCGATGGTGCGCACGGTGAATGCGCGCACCGAGTTGGCGCCGCCAATGTAGAACTGCTCGCGGTAGGGCACGTCGAGCGAGTCGGTAGTGCTCACCGCCGCACCCACATAGATGCGACCGACGAGTTTGCTTGCCTCCGACAATCGGCGTGTCCATACTAGCTGTGTCTCGGCCTTGACGAACTGCGAGAATGGGGTGCCCATCATCGTCTTGCGGTCGCCGCGTCCGACCAGGTGCCACAGCCCGGCGAAGATGTGGCCGGCCTCGCTCACTGTGCTGCGCCATGTGAGGTGGTTCGGGCCGAACTCGTTGTCGTAGGTGTAGGTGTACTCCATCTTGGGAATGAACACATCGGTAAAGCTCATCATCAATGCGGGGTTCTCAATCAGTGCCACCGCAAAGGTGTCGGTGAAGTTGAGCAGCTTGTTGTAGGTGAGCTGGAATGGAGTGAACTCGTTGAGCGAGTGCTTGTTGGCGTGCCATTCCCAGGTCATGCCGCCTCCCAGTTGGAGCATTTTGAAGAAGTTGGGGCGGTTGAGCAGGTTGCCTTTGAGGTTGAACCGTGTCCAGTTCAGGTAGCGTCGGCTGCGGTCCACAAATCTGGGAGCGAGCAGCCGTGGCACGGCCAGGGTGGCCTCCAGGCCCACCTCGTAGGAGTTGAAGTCGCTGTTTTTGATGCTGCTGCCTTTGCCGGTCTGCCACTCGTAGGAGCCGTTCAGGTTCAGATTCAGCCGCTCGCCGCCGCCAAAGAGGTTTTTGTGTCCCAGTCCCAGTTGCAGTGCCGGGCCAATGAAGGAGTTGCTCTTGCTGGTACCCTGCACCTCGAGCTTCACCTCCCAGGGCTTGTCGACCACGGCGAGCACGTCGAGGTCGATGATGCCGTCGCCGTTTGGCATCACGGTGTCGCGCGGGGTGGCCTGCATGTCGATGGAGCTGAAGATGCCAGTGCGCGACAGGGCGAGCTGTGTGCGGTCGAGGTTTCCCACTCGGAACGGTCGCCCCGTGCGGGCCAGCACATTGCCGTTGACGATGCTGTTGCGCAGCCGCACCGGCTCGTGGCGCACGATGGTCATTCGGGTGGTGGTGATGGTGTCGGTGTTGCCGGTGGGGCCGCCGCTGGGCATCACGGTGGTGGTTATGGCTCCGGTGACGTAATGACGCTCGGCCTGGTTGGGCACATCGGGCGACATCACCAGCTGCAAGTCAATCACGCTGCGCTGCGACACGCTGTCGGCCAAGTACTGGATATATTCGGGGCGGAAGAAGTAGTAACCGCGGTTGCGCAGGGTGTTGGTGATGTCGATGCGCACGGCGTTGAGCGAGTCGAGGCTGTAGCGGCTGCCGGTGCGCAAGTAGTGGTGGTCGCGGGCCAGCGAGTCAATCATTCGCCCCAGTGGGTCGGTGGCCTCCAGGTAGCGGATGCTGCCGATATGGTAAGGCGCGGCCACGTGCACGTCGTAGGTGATGCTCGCCTTCTTGGGGTTCTTCTTGCTCGTGTTGAGTGTGTAGCTGGCCGTGGAGGTGAAGTAACCATTGTTGCGCAGCAGGGTATTGATCATCTCGGTGCGCGTTTTGGGGTTCACGCGGCGGATGGTCACCGGCCGCGACGAGAGGTGCTTGTAAATCCACCCCTTGAACCCCTTGGCATTGGGGTCGATATGGTTGTAGACCCACAGTCCCACCGGGAGCGGCGTGCGGTAGTAGGGCGAGTAGAGCGGGTTGTTGGGCTTGACGTTGATCACCTCAAACACCTGGTCTTTCACCGCCGGGTCGAGCTTCACGCTGTCCTGGTGGTAACTGAGTTTTTTCACGCCCGTGTAAAGCTGGTCGCCATCGGCAATCCGCGCCGTGGTGGAGCAGCCGGTGGCAAGGCACAAGACACCGAGCGCAATGCAAAATGCTGCGATGCGCGTGAGCCATTGACGGCTGTGCGGGCGTGTTAGTTTTCTAAAATCAACCATATAATGAGCGAATTATGGCATCTCGATAATTGCCTGTTGTGTCGATAGTCTGGACTTCAATAGCGGTAATTTCAGCAAGTTTACCATGCCTATCTAATCGAGCCAATACCCAATCCACAAAATAAGAACCCGTCCCTTTTCGCTTTGGCAACCGGAGCTCGCCCCCCCATCCCTTTCCAAATACAGCAACTGCGCCATTTTCAATTTTGGCTTTTTCAACGGCCAAACGACCCGCATATAGATTCAACTTCATGCCAAAAGCCATATTAGAAATGTCGTAAAGCAGTTTGTGGTTCTCAGCATACAATCTCATGGGACAGCAAATCACGATTGGTGCCCCTTCCGATTTTTGCTTGACGGAACAAACTCCGGAATGCTCCTTGGTCCTTGATAAGAATTTAGAGCAAAAGGTGCCAGAGAAAGGGCAACGATTGCTGGCGGCAGCTTTCAAAGAAGCGAATGACGCATCGGAAGCAGCATAGCCAAAAAACTCTGAAATATACCCTGCCATTATTCTAAAATTTTTTTGATTGACAATCCTATGGCTTTTGCCAGTAGTGGTGGAACTGCATTGCCCACTTGGGCAAATTGTTCTGCCATATTCCCATTGAAAATGAAAGAATCGGGGAATGATTGGATTCGAGCCGCCTCGCGCACGGTAAACGACCTGTCTTGCTCATAATGGAAATAAGCCCCCCAATGAGGGTCGCACTTGGTGAGAATCGTTGATGACAGGCCATCGGGAGCGACACGCCCATATCGTTTGGTGTGGTCGCCCCGGTTGGCGGCTTTCATTCCTTTGGGCAACAGCTCATAAGGTATGTCAGTCCAGTTACCTCCCGGTTTTATATGTTTCATTCGCTCCAAATTAATCGGCGACAATTTGGGAGCTTCGTGGTTATACACTCCACCCGATCCTATGCGAGCTCTTGTTTGGTAGTCGCTGAAAGGTTCACATCGATATTCTTTCACCCGTTTTCCCCGCTCGCCGCACGCTAAAACGGGCAAGTCGCCAATGGCCTCTTTGACTGTGGTGAATTTGGTGTCGGTTTCGGGCGATGGGGATTTAACAAGTGGCTTGCCGTTGAACGTGGTGGTGAAATTCGGCTTGATGGGAGCGTGGAAGATAGGTTCGGGGTAGGCTTCGTGGGGCGTTTCCACGCCTCGGAAACCTAAAATGATGGTTCGCCACCGCATTTGCGGGACACCATAATAGGGTGCGCCCAGAATCTTCACGTCAACACCATAGCCCAGGTCTGACAAAGATTGCAAGATGTCGTGCAACGTGGCACCATGCTCAAACGAAACCAACCCCGGAACGTTCTCAATTAAGATGGCTCGTGGTGCGAACGCCTCGACAAAACGCAGAAAGTCACGGAAAAGGTGATTTCGCTTGTCATCGGTGCTGCGTATTGGGGCGTTGATGGAAAAACCTTGGCAGGGAGGACCGCCGGCCAACAAATCAAGTTCGCCTTTGCGCAATCCGAGGCTCTCGCGAATATGGTTGGCATCGAGTTGGCGGATGTCGGCGGTGGTGACTACGGTTGATGAGTGATTAAACTGATAGGTTGAAGCATAGATAGGAATAATCTCATTGGCAAAAAGCCCATGGAATCCGGCTTCGGAGAGTCCTTCAGAGAGTCCTCCGGCTCCAGCGAATAAATCAATGAATTGCAGTTTGTTGTCGGTTGTCATGGCGTGATTGTGTCTGGTTGGGCAATGGTGTCGGTTTCTTCGAGAATTAAGTTGCCGAAGGGGTCGTCGTCGCGGAATGTGGCGGTGGTGTCGGGTGGGGTGGGGGTCTTCTTGTTGAACGAGCGTCGGAAGAGGTCGTCGAGCGAGCCCACCTTGTGCTTCATCACAAAGCCCACGCCGGTCTTGGTCACCTGCCCCTCAAGCACGCTCTCGTAACCGGTGTGGCGGAACAAGCGCACGTAGCGGCTGCCCTGCGCGTTCAGATTGTACTCCATCGAGATGTCGCTGATCAGGTTCTGCCCGAAGTTCTGCTCGGCGGTGGCGTCGGTGCTGTACTCGCCACCCACCACCACCTTGAAGCGGTCGTTGAACAGGTTCTTCGACAGGCGGTAGCTGTAGCTGGTTTCCAGGCCGCCGCTCTTGGCTCCCTCATATTGGTTGATGCCAAACGAGAGGTCCACGCCCTTGATTACCTTTCCGGCCCAGCTGTTGAGCTGCGATTGCAGGAACGAGAACAGGGCATTGCTGGCGGTGAGGTTGTTGATGGTGCCGGCGCTGTTGGTGCCGCTGTAGGTGCCGTAGAGCAGCATGTTGATGGCCGCCTGGCTGCGCTGCACCTCGCTCATCGACTGCAACTCGTTCTGCACGGCCATGTCGCTCTCGGTGCTCATGTCGAAGTCGAGCTTCAGGTTGGCCAGTGTGCCGCCCACGTTGGCGGTGATGGCGAAGTCGACGGGCCGCGAGCCGTCGTCATTGCTCACGCTGGTGCGCGTGCGCTGTGTGCCGCTGATGTTGAGTTGCGGGTTGAGCATGTCGCCGCTCCACGTGATGGTGCTGCCGGGGGTGATGTCGAAGTTTTTCTGTGCGATGAGTGGCGGCGTGTAGCGCACGTTTCCGCTCTCGATGGTGTAGGTGCCGTTCAGGTTGTCCTTGCCGGCAAAGTCGAGCGTGTACTTGAGCCGTCCGCTGCCATCAACGCTGGCGCGGTCTTTGCCGTCTTCCGACAAGAACACGTTGAGCTTCGCGCCTTGCTCCACGTTGATGCCCACCTGGATGTTGGTGGCGTAGCTGCCAGCGGCAGTCATGAGCACGGGTGAGCCGCCGGTGCTGTCGTTGAAGTTGACAAAGGTGACCATGTTCTCGTCGACCTGGTTGGTGAGGGTGGTCACCTCGTCGCGCATCACGTATGTGATGTTGCTTCCCGGCAGCATGGTGACATCGGCGCGCACGTTCATGTTATTGTCGTTGCCGCGCACGGTGGCGTTGATGTCCACAAATCCCTTGCCGAACACCTCGCTGAACCCTCGCTGCTCGCTGCCGATGACTTGCACATTGTTTCCCTGCAGGCGCAGGTCGATCACCGGGGCCGTGAGCTCGCGCAAGTCCACCTTGCCGTTCACGGCCACGGCCTGGTCGTTGATGCCCTGGATGCGGTAATTGTTGAACTTAATCACATTGTCGTTCACGGCAAGATGTTCGTTGGGCAGTTGCAGCGAGGCTCCATATTTGGGAATGGTGACAAAAGCCGAGTCGCCGGCCACATAACCATTGAGCCGTGGTTGGTCGGTGGTGCCGCCCAGTGTGAGCTCGCCGTTGGCATAGCCGCGCAGGCGCAGCAGGTTGCCGGGAATGAACGGCGACACTTTTCGCAGCGGGAAGCGGTCGAGGGTGAGAGCGATGTTGGTGGGGCTGGCGGCAGTGCTGTCGTTGAGTGTGCCGTGGGCGATGGCCACGCGTGCGCCGTCCCACAGCACGTCGGCGTTGACACGTGTGCTGGCGGTGGCCGGGTCGATGTCGAAGCGGGTCTTCAGCGCCAGGTCACCCTCGCGGTAGCCGTTATAGGTGAACTGCTTCATGGCCAGGTCGCCCGTGCCCTGGGCGTTGCGACCGTCCCACTTGAGGTCGAAGTCGGCATCGAGGCGGCCGGTCATCGAGGCCAGGCCGGGCACGAGCTGGGTCCACTCCTCCATGCGCAGGTTGTTGATGTCGAAGAAGATGTCCTCGTTGCCTGCTTCGGGGTTTCGCACGGTGCGCACGGCCACCATGCTGGAATCGCTTTGCAGGCGCAGGTCGGCATCGAGCATGCGGGTGGTGTAGTCCACATTGATGAAGTTGCTGTCGTTCACCGTCCAGCGGCGGTAACCAATCACCGACTCATGCGGGAACAGCCGCATGTTCACCACCTCGTCGGTGAGCGTGGCCTTGCAGCCCACGCGGTAGCCCACCTCCTGCTTGATGTTCTGCTGCTTGACCAGGAAGTCGACCGACGAGCCGCGCACGCCGCCCTCGACGGTCACCTGCGCCATGTCGTCCCACGTGCCGGCGCGGTTGCCCATGTGAGCCCGGAAGGCCAGGTATTTCTTGTACTCGGTGGCACGCAGCGTGAGGGTGTCGACGCTGGTGGTACCCACACTCAGCGCCAGTGCCTTGCCGTCGATGAAGATGTTGCTGTCGTTACGGGCTTTCAGGCTCACGTCGCGGAAGTCGATGTCGTAGTTTTGCAAGATGCGCTGCACGAGGCCGTCGCGGCCCATCTGCACCTCCAAGTTGAACTGTGGCATGGCTTGCTTGAGCGTGTCGATGTCCACCGAGCGTGTGTCGAATTGGTGTCGGGCGATGTCGCTGGTGCGCTTGAATTTGTCGATGAGCGGGTCCAGCCCCTCGGACGAGCTGAAAGTCAGGTGGTTGTCCTCGTTGTCGAAGGTGGCCTCGGTGAGCGAGTCGCGTGACAGGAAGGTGACGTGGGCCTGCTCGGCCACCAGCGGGTTGCCCTCCAGGTTCCAGTCGATGTCGGTCAGGTCGATGTCGGCGGCGTAGTCGCGGGTGCGCGTGTTCAGGTCGGCGTGCGCGGTGAACCGTCCGCTGCCCTTGCACGCGCCATCGTAGAGCTTGAGTGCTTGCAGGTTCAGGTCGCGCACGTTGCCCTGCGCATCGAGCACGTAGTGGTCGCCCGACACCGTGCCGCTCACGTCCACGTCAACATCGCAGTTGGGGTTGTTCGAGGTCACGCGGCCCGTGAGGTTCCCGCCGTTCAGGTTCACGTCGGCCTGCAGGTTGCGGTACAGGGCGTTGTTGTAGTTCACGCTGCCCAGGTCGATGGTGGCATTCACGTTGGTGGAGGGTTTCAGGAAGTCAAATCCGTCACCCTTGGCCCTGATGTGCGCCGTGAGATTGTCGGCGTCCGACAACGGCAGCACGGCCTTGATGGGGAAGTTGGTGAATGTGGCATCGATGTCATATTTTTGGTTGCGGCTGTTGAACGAGCCTCGCCCCACGAGTTCGCCGCCGGCCATGCGCATGGTGGCGTCGGCGCTGATGGTGCCGCCCTGCAGTTTGGTCTTTCCCTTGATGGTCATCGGTGGGAAGTTGACCTGTTTCTGTGTGGCCTTGTCGAGCAGGGTGGGCTTGATGAAGTTGATGTTGTCGAGCTTGGCGTCCACGTCGAGTTCGCCGGCGAGCTTGTCGGGGTCCAAGGGGTTGAGCACGGTGCCGCTCACGGTGGCACGGCCGTAGCGCGGCAGGTCGGCGGTGAGCGAGCTGATGTCGAGGTGCTGGGTGTTGCCGGCCACGTCACCCTTGATGCTCACGGGGGCGAGCTGCGGGATGTCGTTGAGCACGTCGCGGTATTCGGGCAGGATTTTCCCCACCTCCTGCAAGGCGATTTTCGAGTCGGTGCGTATGCGCATATTGCCGCCGGGCTTGTTCTCGAGCATCGCCTGGTCCACATGGCCGTCGAGGGCGATGTCGCTCAGCGTGGTTTTCACCTTCATGCTGTCGAGGTCGATGCCCAGGTCGCCTATGCGCACGGTGCCGCTGGCCTGCTTGATTTCGAGGCCGCTGCGCTCCTTGGCGATGAGGTGTTTCACCGGCACCACCACGTTGGTGCCCCGGTTGTGGAAGTCGGTGACCTCCAGGTCGATGTCGCTCACCTCGATGCAGTCGGTGTCGAGGTCGTTTCGGTTGCGTGGCTTGGCGTCGCGCAGGGCGTATCGGGCATGGCCGCCGCGCAGGCGCAGGGTGTCGGCTTTCACCGTCCAGGGAATGCTGTCGAGTGCGCTCTTGGGCAATGTGTCGGGCGGCACAGGGTTGTCGCGGGCGTAATCCTTGGCCCATTTCTCGGGCGGGTAGGTGTAGTCCACATCGGCGCTGTCCACCTCCAAGGTGCGCACGTCCACGGTCTTGGCGCCGGTGTCCACCTCGCCGTTTTTCAGGGTGGCGTGCGTCACGTGTGCGGTCATTCGGTCGATGGTGGGTTCCATCTGCATGGTGTAGTCCACGTCGTCGAGCGTGAGTTTCAGGGCACGCACGTGCCATGGGGCGCTCTGTGTGGTGTCGGTTTCCTGCTTTTTCTTGTGGGGTAGGTAGGCGAGATCCACCTTGCCGCCGCGCAGGCGGCCGTCGGCCACGTTCACTTGGTTGTGCTTCCAGTCCATGGCGATGCCGGTGAGCCGGCACTCGTCCACCCGGGGGCGCAGCACCATCGACGAGTCTTCGGTCACCATGTTGTAGCGGGCGGTTTTCAGCTCGGCCTCGTCCACCTGAAGTTGCCCGTCGAGCAGTGGCTTCACGGCCACGCCGGCGGTGAGGTTGCCCGCTTGCAGCATCGTGTCGCGGTTCTGGTCGAGCACGAGCACGTCGTCGAGGCTCACATCGAGCGGGAATTTGATGAGCACGCGGCCCACGCTGATGTCCATGCCGGTCTTCTCGCTCACCCATTCGCACACATAGTCCTTGGCGATGTTCTGAACCCACGGAATGTAGAGGGCCAAGGGCAGCAACACAATGAGCGCCAGCAGGATGCCAAGCACCCAACCAGCGATTTTCCATCCGCGTCTGCGTTTTTTCTCCTCGGCCATAATCAGACGTTTCAAGCGTTGTGTGCGTCAGCGCACACAACACGACAGCGCAAAAGTACAAAAAAAAACGGCACGAATGCCGTTTTTTCCAAAAAAACTCCTCCGAATCACTTGTAACTTATAACTCGTTGCTCGTCACTCATTGTGCATTGTGTCACTCTTTCCCACCATAATGTTGATGATGATGTTCAGGTCGTCAACGTCCACCACGCCGTCGCCGTTCACGTCGGCGGCAGCGGTTGGCTCGCTCTTGTGAAGCATCATGTTGATGACCAAGTTGAGGTCGTCGACATCTACGGTGCCTTCACCCGTCAGGTCGCCACGCACAGCAGGCCCCTCATTCATCTCCACGATAGTGCCGAAGTCTTTCCAGTACGGTGCCGCATTGTAGAGGGCGAGCGTGCCTTTGGGCACATGGAGCGTGACACCGCCCTTTTCGCCATAGAACGGGTCAGGGTTGTAGGACGACAGCCGCACCAGGGTCGGGTCGGCCACATAACTGTACAGGTCTTTCAGCTGCCGACATTCGATGCAGCCGTAAGCCATCGACGACATCGATGCGGGAATAATCGTAGTGGTGAAACCGGTGGCCATGAACGCCATCTGCCCGAGATTGGCCACCGACTTGCCCAGGGTGAGTGTGCCGGTGAGGCCGGTGCAGGGGTAAAACGCCTGGCTGCCAATTTCGGTCACCATGTCGGGAATGGTGAGCGAGCCGGTGAAGCCGGTGCACATGTGGAACGCCTGGTCGCCAATCATGGTCAGGCTCGACGGCAGCGTGAGCGGGCCGGTGAAGGGGCAGTATTCAAACGCATAACTCTCGATGCGGGTTATCGACTTGCCCAGCGTGAGCGTGCCGCTGAAGTTCAGGCGCGAGAATGCCGAACCGCGAACCATGGTCACCTTGTCGGGAATGACCAGCGAACCGGTGAACCCGGTGCAACCCTTGAATGCGCTGTAGCCAATCAGCGTCAGTTCCTGCGGCAGCACCAATGGTCCGGTGAACCCGCTGCAGTTCAGGAAGGCGTAACCCTCGATCTTGGTGATGGTGTTGGGCAGCGTGAGCGTGCCTGTGAAGCCGTTGCAACCCTGGAACGCCCCGGCATCAATCAGCGTCACAGCCCTGGGCAGGGTCAACGTGCCGGTGAGGCCGGTGCAGTCCTTGAACACCTCCGAGCCAATCTCGGTGATGCCGTCGTGCAGCACCAGTTTGTCGAAACCTGCACATTCGCGGAATATTTGGTTTTCCAGCCGGGTTACCCCGCGGGGGATAGTAATCGTGCCGGTGAAGCCAGAGCAGTTCGCAAACGCCGCCGAGCCCAAGGTGGTCAACCCCGATGGCAGATTGAGCGGTCCAGTCAGTCCGGTGCACATGTAGAACGCGCTGTTGCCAATTTCTTCCAAACCGGCGGGCAGGTTGAGTTGGCCTTTCAATCCTGTGCAGTAATTGAAAACTGCAGTAGGCAGGACTTTGAGCGTCTGGGGCAGTTCCAGTGCGGTGAAGCCGGTGCATCCCAGGAATGCGTTCATGCCCAGCGTGGCTCCTTCGGGGATGCGGAGCGTGCCGGTGAAGCCCGAGCAATGGCAGAAAGCGCTTCCGTCGATGAGGGTTACGGAGGCAGGCAGTTTGAGTTCGCCTTGCAACGAGCTGCATCGCTCAAACGCGCAGCCGCCGATGGTCTTCAGCGTGCCCGGCAGCGACAGGGCGGTGGCGCCTTCCATGCCGATGAACGCGCCCACACCAATGCTGGTCACCCCCTCGGGGACGGTGAGCGTGCCGGCAAGGCGGATGCCGCTGAATGTGTAGGGTTTGATGGTAGTGCGCCCGGCCGGCAAGCGGAAAGTGGTCATTTCCTCGCCGTTCACCACCAGGCGATGTGCCATATTCAATGGGTTCACCTCCTGAAAGTCGATGTCGCACCATGCGGCCAAGTCGCTGATGTGTACTCCGTCGAACTGGGAATTCCATTGAAAGGATAAGGAGGTCTTTTTGATGGTGGTCAGTTCACGATTCACAATGAAATGTCCGCCTTGCATTTTACACAGGTAGAACGTCCTGTCCTCCAGTACTTTGAGCTTTTCGGGCAGGCGCAGGTCGCCGGTGAACGTGCCGCAGGACTCGAAGGCGCTTTCACCGATTACCGCAATAGAGTCGCCGATTGACAGCGGCCCGTTGAAGCCCGATTTGTTGGCGAACGCCCGTGGCGCGATAGCGGTGACCACATAGCGGTCGCGGTGCTCCACGTCTTCGCCGGTGTTGTAGTCACGCACCGTGTAGATGTTGTAAACGATGTTGGGAATGGTCAGGCCTCCCGATGGTACGCCGGCCACACCGGTGGCTGTCACATGACCTGATGTCGACACACGGTAATTCACGCCTTCGTAGGTGAAGGTCTGCGCACATAATGCTGCCGGCAGACACAGAACACCGACGACAAGCGCAAGTAAGCGATAAAAGGGTTTCATGTTGCCTTGGTTTAAGGGGTTATTTGATTATTCGCCGCAAAAATAGGCATTATTTCTGAATCCGCAAAGAATCAGAGCGAAAACCTTTAGGTGGGTTCTATAAATTGCTTGAGTCGTATTGGGGTTGATTGTTGAGTAGATTTTGTCTCAAGCTGCGCGAAATCTGCAATTGAGTGAGTGCAACGCCAAGCTTACTTGGGCGATGCCGAGCGTGTGCAGATTCTACAACCAGTAGCGGGCTACGGTTCAAGTAGTTGAGGCAAAAGATGCCAGCAAGCAACCCAAGACGTCCAAAACCATTCATCTCATTTTTGCAATTTA